>CASBQF010000431.1 GCA_949127775.1 Oscillatoriales cyanobacterium PMM_0080 | reverse complement strand
GTGTCGGCGTCACGCAGCAGATTTGTCGGTTCCAGGTATTCTAGGGAACTCATGGCGATACCGATGCTGGCGGTGATAAATACTTCGTGTCCGTCTAGAAGCATCGGAGAAGTGATTTTCTGTTGGAGGCGGTTGGCAATACTGGTGGCTTCATTGATTCCCTGGATGTCCTCTAGTAGGATGACGAATTCGTCTCCTCCGAGGCGGGCGACGGTATCTCCATTTCTCAGACAGATTTCTAGCCGTCGTGCGATCGCGACTAGCAGTTGATCGCCGATCGCATGGCCGAGGGAATCGTTGACTACTTTAAATCGATCCAAATCGAGAAACAGGACGGCAAACAAGTAGTCTTTGCGCCGTTTTGCTAGCCTCAGAGCGTGTTCCAGGCGATCGGTAAACAGCGCTCGGTTGGGCAATCCGGTGAGGCCGTCGTGAAATGCGTCATGTAGCAGTTGTGCTTCGGCGAGTTTGCGCTGAGTGATATCGTGGCAGTTGATCACAATTCCGTTGACTGCCGGATCGTGCAGCAAGTTGGTCGCTACAGCTTCTACATAACACCAGGAACCGTTACGGTGGAGGACTCTGTACTCAACTGGGGACTGACTTGTTTTGGGGTTTTCAAGGGCTTTGTGGAGGGTTTGGGCGATCGCGGCGCAGTCGTCGGGGTGAACGGTTCCTAGAGCGCTACGCCCGATCGCGTGGTGGGGTGCGTATCCTAAAATTCGCTTGACGGAAGGGCTGATGTAGCGGAAGATACCCTTGGCATCGAGAATGATCGTGATGTCTGTAGCGTTTTCAATCAGCGATCGAAACCGCTGTTCTCTTTGTATGAGATCGGATTCGGCTTGTTTGCGATCGCTGATATCGAGTGCTACTCCATCGATGATGATGTCACCATTTTCGTTTTTGGAAAATCGGGCGCTGTCTTGCACCCACTTGACTTGGCCGGAATTCAACACGATCCGGTACTGGCGATCTCCGGGCAAAAGACTAGCTCTCGATGCTGCTACGCTGCTGTCAAACGAGTTTCTGTCGTCTGGATGGATAATTTCGGTCAACCGTTCCGGGCGCGCCATTACTTCTTCAGGCCCGATCCCAGTCACTTCGCGGACGCCCGGACTGATGTAGGGCATGGACATTGTGCCGTCTGGATGCAGCACGACGCGGTAGACTGAGCCGGGAATGTTGGCTGCCATTGTGGCTAGCTGCTGCTGGATGCCACGGACTTCTGCTTCGGCGCGTTTACGTTCTGCGAGTTCGGTTTGGGCACGTTGGTAGAGTTCGGCTTGGTGGATTGCGATCGCACATTGATCGGCTATGGCTTTGAGTAGTGACAGTTCTTCGGCGCTCCAAGAGCGCGCGCGATCGCACTGATAGAGAGCAATTCCTCCCAAAAATGACTGTTGGTAGAGCAGCGGTGCGATCGCGACCGCGCGAAACCCTACCAACTTTGCTGATGCTTGCAGCGACGGGCACAAAGTTGATAACTCGTCGAGGGCGAGGGTTTCTCCGGCCGCTAGCGAGAATCTGTAGTGATCGGCCAATTGGCAATTTAGCCCGACAAGTCGTTCTTTGTCGGCGGCTTTGCTGATGTAGCGAACGATGATGCCGCCTTCAGTATCTGGCTGCAAAATCGCGCAGCAGCTAATTTCGAGAGCTTCATGCAGTTGATCGGCGGTGGTTTGCAGCACTTCGTCGAGCACCAGGGTGAAGCGCATGGCTTGGACTATGCGGTTGACGATCGCCTCACGAGCCCCTTGGCGCTGAATTTGGGCGATCGCTTCTGTCTGCTGGCGGCGCATTTTGTATTCTTGGAGCGATCGTTCTAAGACTGTTGGCAACCTAAACAGCCGCCCTTTTAATACGTAATCGGTCATTCCGGCTTTGATGCACTCAACTGCCGCTTCTTCTCCCAAACTTCCTGTTACTAAAATAAATGGTATGTCGTGCCCTAATTCCTGCATTAATTTCAACACTTCTAAACCGTTGAAACCTGGGAGGCTATAATCTGAAAGCACAGCGTCGTACTTGCAAGTTTTGAGTAGTTGTCTACACTCTGTTGCTGTTTCGGCAGTGTCCGAATTAAAATTGACTCCTCCCGATTCTAAGGCGAGCAATATTAATTCTATATCTTCTGCCATGTCTTCAACAATCAACAATTTTAATGTTGATTCCGCTACCATTCTCAGTAGATTGTTGGTCTTAATTCTATCTAACATACGGGATTTAGGAGGTTTTAACTGGTGATCATGGCTGTTGCTAAATGTCATTTTTTAGATTTATTTTGGTTAATTTTAGGTCATAACTTTTAGTTATTATTAGCATAACTAACTATGCTGTCCAAACATTATTTAGAAGTTGCAAGCGAGGGCTCGCTCGCGCGGACTATGAGTTATTAAACTATATAATAGTTTTAAATTCTGAATTCAAAACTACTATACTGGCAACTTACCAGAAAGAATTGGTTTAAAGCCGGAACCCTTCTAGAGGAAAAAATTAAAATCAGACTATTCATTACGACTATCCTCTTCCTTCCAGGTAGAGGTAGCCCTCATCTGTCAACCCAACGACTGCGTTTATCCTGAGCGAAGTCGAAGGGCTCAGGGCAAGCTGAATGAACCTAGTTTAAAGTAAAACGTGGCTCCTTGATTGGGTAAGCTTTCTGCCCAAATCGTGCCGCCGTGGCGGTGAATAATCCGCCAGACGATCGCCAAACCGATGCCTGTACCTTCAAATTCTCTCTGGGAGTGCAGCCTCTGAAAGGCTCCAAATAGCCGATCGGCATATTCCATCTCAAAACCCACGCCGTTATCCTTGACAAAAATAGTTCCATCTGGTAAAGCATCAATAACTATTGTAGCCGGATTGCGATCGCGCGCGAACTTGACGGCGTTGCTAATCAAGTTGCTGAAAACCTGTTGTAGCAAAGTGGGATCTCCTGTTACCGTCGGCAAATCTCCGATCGTAAATTCAACGCTTTCGGGAGTTTCGCCCGCCTCTGGTACACTTCGGAGTTTAGTTAGTTTAATCGCAGTTTGCACCAAACGACTTAGATCGATCGGGATTTGCGTCAACTCAGTGCGACTCACCCGCGACAGGGTGAGCAAACCGTCAATCAACAAGCTCATTTTTTGGCTGCTGTCATCAATTACTTCTATATAATGAACTATTTTGCGATCGCTCAAAGCCTCAGTTGATTCTAGACGCTGTTTCAAAGCATTCACAAAACCTGAAATATGGCGCAAAGGTGCGCGCAAATCGTGGGAAACAGAATAGCAAAAAGATTCTAATTCTTGATTGGCAGATTCTAATTGCTCCGTGCGTTCCGACAAGGCTTGTTTGGTTTCTATAAACTCAGTAATATCGCGAGAAGTACCAATTAAAGCATAAACCTCGCCGTCGATATTTCTGAGCGGAATTTTAAAAGTATCAAAGTAGGAAGTACCACCGGACATCACGAATTCTTCCTGGAAGTGCAGAGTTTTACCAGTTTCAAAGACTTGCAGATTTTCCCTGGAAAATTGTGCGGCGAGTTCGGTGGGAAAACATTCAAAAACAGTTTTTCCCTGCATCTCTTGTCTGCTGTTAAATTCGGAAATTTGGACTACAGGTTTGTTGACAAAAGATTGGCGCATATTTTCGCGTTCCACTACAGAAATGCGATCGGGTAAAGCATCAAAAAAAGTCTCTAATTCTGCGGTACGTTGGGCGACTTGAGCTTCTAAACTTTCGTTTAGTTCTTTGAGTTCTGCTTCTACTCGTTTGCGTTGGGTGATATCTTGACCAATGCCGATACATCTGCCATCTGAGAGGCGAATATTTGCCCAAGCAGTGTCGAGAATTCGCCCGTCTCTAACTGTTGTTTTGAAGTCTTCCCAGTTTTCAGTTGCTGCTTTAATTTGACCAAGAACGTATTGGCGGTATTCTGGCTGCGGATAACATTCGGTAAAGATATCGTGTTTTTTGAGATCTGCCAAACTCCAGCCCAGCACTTTTTCCCAGTAGCGATTTACCCACTCTATTTTACCGCTATTTCCCAAGAATGAAAGCATGACCGGCACGTTGTCGAAGATTGTTTGCAGCACTTCTTTTTGCTGTTTTAATGATTCTTCGGCTTGTTTGCGTTGTGTAGCTGCCGCCACGGCATCGCTGATGTCGAGTACGGAACAGATTACTTGCTGTATTTGTCCGTCTGCGGTTTTTTTGAAGATTGTCGATCGATCGTGCACCCACCGCCATTCCCCATTTTTGTGTTTAATTCTGTAGTCGATGTCATCTATTTCGTGGG
>CASBQF010000430.1 GCA_949127775.1 Oscillatoriales cyanobacterium PMM_0080 | reverse complement strand
TCAGCAAATTCAGTACCAGTGACGCTATTAGCAGTCGCATCTCCGGTAAATAAGACTGGTGTGCTGAAGTTGTAGCCACCAGCACCAGAACCGAAGTTGTTAAAGGCGATCGGGAAAGTACCCGGATTAGCAGTTAAATCAACAACACTACCTAAGTTAGTAGAAGTTGCAGTTGGAGAAGCTGCGATCGAACCTGTGAATATAAAGTCCGCCGTGCCCAAAGTCCCAGCAGCAGTACCCAGACTCGCAACTTTTGTGATGCCACCTGCGATCGTCCCATTCGAGTCAAAAGCCAAAACTGTCTCATTCGACGCATTGGTATATACGAAGAAACCAGGAGTTGTAGAACTGCCCAAAGCCTTAGCTTGCGCCAATTCTAAACTTGCAAAAGTGCCGCCGGTGAAAATCACCAACTCTTTACCAGTAATGTCAGGAGTTGAACCGCTAACACCATCAAAATTCGTAGTAGTCAAATTCCCGAATTCGCTCGATACAAACTGGAATTTGTCAACCCCGAAGGCAAAGTCAGAAATTTTATCGCCACCTTCTTTCGTTGTCCTGTAAACAAAGACATCGGCACCGCTACCGCCACTCAGGACATCTAAACCAAGGCCACCGGTGATGGTATCGTTGCCGTCACCGCCGTTAATCGTATCGTTGAAATTGCTGCCGATGATATTGTCATCGCCAGCTAAACCATTGATTGTAATTGCGGCTGGGAAAGTACCGAAATCCAAAACATCAGGCCCGGAAGTACCGAGAGGAACAGTTACCGGTGCGCCTGTAAAGACAAAATTCCTCACATCCAGCGTAATTCGTGCCGAGAAAGTGGTCACAATTTCAAAGCGCGCCCCAACAGCAAATACCAGTACAGAACGGCCGGTAGCGCTATCTGTAAACTGACAGAAAATAGGGTCGTTGCTGTTGCCACCCAGAGCTGCAAACCGCGCTTGTAAAGTAGCGATGCTGGTAACGCTGATATCTGCGCTGAAGTCCAGCAAATTAGCGCCGGCGATGCTTCCAACAGCAGAACTAGCCGTAATCGACAGTCGAGTCAAGCTAGTAACGCTAAGAGCAAAAGCTGCCGTAGAGAACTCTAAAAGATCGTCATCGGCATTAAAGTCAGTGATTAAGTCAGCTTCTAGAACTGTTGTAATCTCTTGACGGGAAGTCTTGTAAATAAAGCGATCCTTTCCAGCACCCCCTGTCAGATTATTGGTTCCTGCGCCACCTTCGATCGAGTCATCATCATCGCCGCCTTTAATTTTGTCGTTGCCCAAGCCTCCTTTTATTTTGTTTTTGCCTTTACCGACTTCGATATCGTCATCGTCATCGCCACCGTCGATATCGTTATCACCATCGCCGCTTTTAATTTTGTCCTTGCCTTTGCCGCCGATGATTTTGTTTTTGCCTTTACCGACAATGATATCGTCATCGTCATCGCCGCCGTCGATATCATTGTCGCCATCGCCGGCTTTAATTTTGTCCTTGCCCAAGCCTCCTTTTATTTTGTTTTTGCCTTTACCGACTTCGATATCGTCATCGTCATCGCCACAGTCGATATCGTTATCGCCATCGCCGCCTTTAATCTTGTCCTTGCCTTTGCCGCCGATGATTTTGTTTTTGCCTTTACCGACTTCGATATCGTCATCGTCATCGCCACCGTCGATATCGTTATCGCCATCGCCGGATTTAATCTTGTCCTTGCCTTTGTTTCCTTTTATTTTGTCTTTGCCCTTACCACCTTTAATGTCATCGTCACCATCGCCACCTTCGATGTCGTTATCGAGAGTTGCCGAACCGACAATAACTTGAGGAGTTGTATTGCCAGTAAATTTAAAGACATTTTGCTCGATTTTCAAGCTAAAACGCTGGCCGATGATAACGTTTGTGCCTTGGTTAACATCAAAACCAAAAGTAGCTGCGCCGATAAAACCTACTGTTGCTTGGAAAGTTAACAAACCTGCGTTAATGTCTGCTTGAGTGAAAGTAGCACCTATTTGTGTTATGGCTACTCCTTTAAAGAGTAGTTGCCCAGTTTTAGCATCCGGTAACTCGGTTAGCTTGAAGACTGTGCCGCTAGCACCTTGGGGGCCATCGACAAACCGCAACAACTCAGAAGTAATGGTTTGCTTGTTGCCGTCAGAACCGGCAATCAGGCTATTATTAGCTCCCACTTGCGGAGGCGTATTAATCACCCTCGGGGCTGCTACTGGAGTTGGAGTTGGGGTTGGAGTTGGGGTGGGAATCGTACCACCAGTAGCTCCCAAAAAGTTGCCAGCTTTCAGAATGCTCGCATTGACATTCAACAATAGCGCCAGCACAAAGTTACTGCTGCCCCGAATTTCGGTATTGAGGCCAACTTGTACAAACGACAAACTGCTAAAACTCAAGCTGCCAGACAGTAGTAATTTGTCATTGTCTGTGTAGTCAGTGATGACTGAATTTGGTCCAGAATTCCGATCGCCGATGACAAAAACGTCATCTCCAGCACCGCCAGTACAGGTATGGTTGCCAGTACCGCCCACGATCGTATCGTTGCCGCTTCCGCCGAGGAGCGTATCGTCACCCGATCCGCCACCGACAACGCTGTCGTCACCGTCGCCGCCGTCTGTCATGTCATTGCCATCGCCAGCAACGAGGGTATCTTTTCCGGCACCGCCCATCACGCTGTCGTCGCCGTCGCCGCCCATCACGCTGTCGTCGCCATCATCGCCCATACAAACATCGTTGCCGCTTCCACCCATCACGGTATCGTCACCGGCACCGCCCATCACGCTGTCGTCGCCCTCGTCGCCCATGCAAACGTCGCTACCAGCACCGCCGATGACGGTATCGTTATCTTTGCCGCCGCTAACGGTGTCGTTGCCGTCGCCGCCACTAACGGTGTCGTTGCCCCGATCGCCCCTGACGATATCGTTGCCATCACCGCCTTCACACTTATCGTCGCCTTTACCGCCGTAGACGGTATCTTTTCCAGCGCCGCCGTCAACGTCGTCATCTCCGTCGTTGCCATGCACCCAGTCATCGCCATCATCGCCTTTGCAGGTATCTTTGCCGCTGCCACCAAAAATAGTGTCATCGTCTTTACCGCCATCAATCTTGTCGTTGCCTTTGCCACCGTCAAGCTTGTCTTTACCTCGATCGCCCTTTATTTCATCGTCGTCATCGCCGCCCTCACAATCATCGTCATCTTTACCTCCGTAGATTTTATTTTTGCCGCCCTTGACTTTGATTTTGTCTTTACCTTTTTTGCCGAATATCGTCTGGTTAACACCCGTGGCGACAATTAAGTCATCGTTATCAGTGCCTTCGATAACATCAGTGCCTCCGATCGTCCGGATGCGCTCTCTGATATCACCGTCATTGCTGCCGGCACCTTCTTCGGGTATGCCGTTAAATTCAGCAATTTTTGGGGATACGTCGTTAGACGGATTCTCAACTCTGCCGTTACTGCTGGTGCTGTTTTCGGCGATCGCATCGTCAATTAACTTGACTAACCCTTTGTCGGAATCTGTAGTTGTCGCGTTGCGGAAATTCCCGAGTCGATCGAGATTGCTGGCTAAGAGCCCGAGCTCTGCTTCGTCATCTTCGAGGGCGATCGGCACAGCATTTCTCACATTTGCATTAGAATTAGGCATATTTAACCCTGTAGAGGAACTGGTTTTTGTCATGTCAGAAATTTCATTTGAAACTCGATCGGGAAAAAGTGTTCCCGACATATTTCCTAACAACATTTCTTCTTCCATCTTTGATCTTCCCAAAAACGGCTGAGCTTCTTAGAATCAGCTTATCAGCAAGCACGAAGCAGCACAATATAAAGTTATATCTTTATACTTTCGCCTGCAACAGTTCCCGATATCTGATTTTTGTCTTATGGATGCTATTTAAACTGCAAGGGGTCATTTAGCTCACGTTGCGAGTTTTCTATTCTGCCATTGCGCACCAAAAATAATTGATCCGCCACATACACCATAAGTGCTGCAAGCGCAGCTAACTTGAGATGTTCTACGTAATTTCTACAGTGAATTAGCGTCTAAATGCGCCAAATTTTAGATTTCTTACGTAATTTCTACAGTAAATTAGCAGAATTTGAACTCGCAACTGACAACTCCCTCATAACTACCCAAAACCTTTATACCCAAAATTTGATCCTTGCTGTTCTTGCGATCGAGTGTGGGTGCATTGAAGTTTTGTAACACTCCCAGACCTGACAAATCCTTCCCTGATTTAAGGATTTGAATTCTTTATGTAGGGACTATATGCTCATTATTTTAGTTCCCGATGCTCAATTAGAAATTTAGATATAGCCTTTATTCAAAATATCAAGTGCACGAAACTCCCTGAATATCGGGACTTTCAAGCCTTATTACATATCTCACCTATCTGAGAAAGGCTATAGTTCCCCTAACTAAATATTTGTTTTAATTTTCAGTCTCATAATTTATTTTCGATTCGAGGGGAGCGAACCAACTAATAATTTTTTGCCCGGTGCGTACTAACAATTTTGCAACAATCTATCTGTCTTAAGACAGATAGTAAAATTCTGAGATGAACAAAAATCAACGCAGGAGTGATTTTTGGTGAAAGTTGCCAGCTCGATCGGCATTTTGAGCAATGATGACCCACGGCGAGGCCGAGAAACCCGGTTTCTTTTTAAGTGTCTGGTTGCCTTTTCCCAATATTTCTCGAAGAAACTGGCTTGATAAGGCTTAGTCCTTTAGACAATCAAAATTCTTGTTACTTGGGAGGAAAGAGATAATTTTATGGTTGTTGTATTGTTGAGAAGTCTTTGTTCCTTAACTTGATTTATTCTACTTAATTTCAAATAGAGTAAGACAGTTAAATTAAAAGAATTCAAATAACAATTAAGCGGTAAATTAGGAATTATTGATTAGCAATTGTCGATGGTCAAACATCAATTGCCGAGGGTGAACCTCATTTTTCCAAATATATTCGTAGGGGCTCTGGCACTCCGGTAGTAAATTTCTGGTTCTCACTAATAAATCGTCTGCCGGAATGCCAGAGCCCTTGCACTTATTGAGATGCACCCGATGCTCGATCTCTACAGAGGACAAACAGATCGGGGCCCGCTGGCTTACGGATGAGGCGGAGGGCTGACCAATTAATTAATTGACACAAAATCTAGATTTTAGATAAGGGGGTGATGGTAGAGGATAAGTGGCGAAGATAGATAGACCGATCGCTACGCCCCAAAAAATTTACTCAACTTTGTCTTCCATATTGCCCTGAAACTAGGTAGCGAGAGCTGAAGTAATTTTAATAGGAACTAGAGATCCGCTTGGTAAAGTGCCTCCAATGTAACTTTACTCAGCAATGAGAAACTCAAGTTTGTGACGAATGTAAAGGGGTCTGCGGTAAAGGTGCAAAATGTTAAAAATCTCAAAATTGGAGAAAATTCGGCTTTCACTGAGCCAGAAGGTAATCAAAACTAATAAACTGTTATTAAAGTACAACTTTTATAGCTTCAGGGTGTTTGAACTAATATATTTGATCCCAGCGCTCGCCCGATCGAGGGAAGCGCATTCAGAAACTTTGATTGAAAAAGTGAAAATCAATTTTCCCGTCGGTATTGCTAGTCACAAAAACGTGGGCAAATTTGGAATTGAGGCGGGAGGGCGCTAAACCGGTGAACCAGGAATTTAAACTCTCTGTTACCCCTGTTGGGGACGACGAATATCTAGTACGGACAGAAAGGGTTGCACCCGGTGTACCCTTAGCAGAACAACAAGTTCGCTGGCCGATCGACGAATGGCTGGCACTGTCAGCTCAACTGATGAACGACCCCTTGCTGGGCGTACTCAAGCCAAAAGCATTACAGACAACTGCTTCTGCTGGGCGCGGACTCTCGCGAACCCCAAAAAACTCAGCGCCGAATTTAGTAGAGCTTGGGCAACAACTATATAATGGTCTGTTTCAAGGAAACTTACGGGATAGCTGGACTTGCGCTCAAGGCATCGCTCAGCACCGCCGAGATGTGCTGCAACTGCGGATCGGACTCAAAGGCCGGCGCTTGCCGCGGCTGCCGTGGGAGGTTCTACACGCGGGCGATCGACCTTTGGCAACCGGCACGGATGTCGTGTTTTCGCGCTACCAACCGGGTACAAGTTTGTTCAAACAAACCCGGATACTGCCCAGTGGGGGGCCTCTAAAAATTTTAATGGCGATCGCCTCTCCGGGCGATCGAGACAGCTTGCAACTTCAGCGAGAAGTGCTCCACTTGCAACAAGAACTACAAAACCGCACCGCTAACCCCCTCAAAAACAGCCCGCACTGTCCAGAAATTCAACTGACTATTCTCGAACATCCCGATCGAGAACAGCTTACTCAAGCCCTAGAACAAGGAAATTATCAAGTCCTGCACTACGCAGGCCATAGCAACTTAGGTTCCAGAGGCGGTGAACTCTACCTAGTCAGCCGTCGCACTGGCTTAACCGAAACCTTGAGTGGCGACGACTTAGCCGGCTTACTCGTCAACAACGGCATTCAGATGGCCGTGTTCAACTCCTGCCGCGGCGCCTACGGCGACCCCTCAGACATGGCGGAGGACAGCCCGGAACGCAACTTAACCGAAGCTCTAGTCAAGCGGGGCATTCCGGCAGTGCTAGCAATGGCAGAAAGCATCCCCGACGATGTAGCCCTAACTCTGACGCGGCTGTTTTACCGCAACCTCAATCAAGGCTATCCAGTCGATCTCAGCCTGAGTCGGGCTAGGGCTGGACTAATTTCTACCTACGGTTCTCACCAGTTGTACTGGGCTTTGCCCATTCTCTATCAGCACCCTGATTTTGACGGCTATCTGACTGGCGCGCCTGCCCAAAGCACGATATCCGGTTCTCCGGTGCAAATAATCACGTCAGGAACGCAGCAGCCGATCGCGGCTACAGAATGGAAGGGGCCATCTTCGTCCTCGGCGATCGCCCAATACCCGCCAATGCCAGCCAATCGATCGCATGAGTCAGAAAGTTCTGACGCGGAAGTTTGGGAATATTTTCCCGACCAATTAAAAGATCGCAGGGATTGGGTTCACCAGAACGATCGACCATCTGCCGCTAGTACACCCAACTCTGTTCCTAATCCTGAGTCTTTGCCCAAAGCAACTCGGGCCACTGCATCGGCTCATCAACCCTCAAAAACAATGGGATTGAGACAATATCTGGCCCTGACGTTTTGCTTATTACCCGTTGCTTTGAGTGCTGGCTTTCTTGGGTGGTGGCACGTGCAGCATCGAGGCACGAAACCGGAAGAATTACTGCCGACGGTACGGACTCCCCTGTCACAAAATTACCAGCAACAGAGCTACTAGACATCGCAAGAATTACCAGTTTTGAACAGGCTACGAGGGCCTGTTCCACAAGAAATATGGTCGATCGACCTCTTGCAAAAGTCTTTTTGATCAAATTTGAGGACGGGCTTTCTGGCTCATCCCACAAGAAAAAAATTTGTGGGATGGGCCAGAAAGCCCGTCCTCGCTATTTTTGCCAGAAATCTAATGAGATGCACCCGGAAGATTTTTACTCATCGCCCGATCGGACTCGCGATCTCGCAATCCGCGAATCGTGAAGACTCGCGAATTAATAAAAGTGCGATCGAAACTATTCCCCCGATCGTGACTGTTTGATTTTTACCAGAAAGAATTGGTTGAAAGCCCAAAGCCCTAAAGGCGAGAAATTAAAATCAGACTATTCATTACGACCATCCTCAGACTTCTAGGTAGAGGTCGCTCTCAAACTGTCACAGGTCAACTGTCAACTGTCAACTGTTGAAGGGCTGCCTCCAGAAGTGTTGAGGTAAAAGTTAACCCCGCACCGGTAATTGCTGACAGCAGATTTGCAGCGACGCTCTAGGTATTTCCCTTCATGGCTGTCTTGCTTTTTATAGCAGAAGGAAGAAGGAACAAGGAACAAGGCTATCTAGGCGAAGCTGAGGGGGTAAAAAGCAGGAAAATACGGTCTCCGCAATATTTTGGGTTCCAGAATATCCTAACCCTCCTTAAAGGATGCTATACCTTGAGCGCAGACTGGATCGGGAATTGGTAAATGCAGGGAACAGATTTTACTATAAAAAAGTAAAGCATTTAATTTGCAATAATTCCCCGCGCGATCGCTCGCAGGGCGATCGAAGCATTTGGGCCGCGAGCAGCAAATAGATCGCCCTTCAAGTATCCTTACTTACACCCCCGGTTTTGAGACCTCCGTAATTAATCCAGAATCTTATATTCTGAATTATTAGTATTGACACTGAAACAAACTTCATCTAATGTGTTTTAATTGAAATAAGTAAATTCCAATAAGCGAGGTTCGATCGATGGCAGAAACAGCTACAGCACCCTTAACAGGAAAAGGTCTGCTTCAAAAAATCAAAGGCAGTGATTTGCCGCGCAGAGAACTTGCAAAGCTTTGTGGCTACTTCACCGTCAGCAAGAGTGGAGAAACGCGGATTAATTTGGCTGAGTTTTACGATGCAGTGTTAGCTGCTAAGGGCATTGAGCTAGAGAAGTCGAAAGCAGACGGACGCGGGCGAGAAGCGAGTTATCGAGCTAGCGTTCACAAGAATGGCTCGATCGTGATCGGGGCAAATTATACCCAAGAAATGGGATTAAAGCCAGGTGACGAATTTGAAATTAAACTCGGATACAAGCACATTCGCTTGATTCAGATCGATGTAGACAGAGTGGATGTGGAAGTGGAAGAAGAGGAGGATACAGAAGAATAGATGCGATTCCCTGCGGGATAGCTTCGCCGCGCGTAATGCAGTCAGCCGATAGCAAGGCGACTGGATTTGACATTCGCTTGATTCAGTATTTGCGCGTTACCCTTCAATTTAACTGATGAACTGTCTTGACTATTTCTATTTTCTCTTGTCTCGCAAAGATTACAGCGCCTCTGAACTTCGCAAAAAGGGGCAAGAGAAAGGTTTTGGCAATGAGGAAATATTGGAGGCGATCGCGCAAATTCAAGACCGGGGCTATCAGTCTGACACTCGCTTGGTGGCAAACTCGATCGCCTCTGCCGCCGGCAAATACGGCAAGTCTGCCGTCAAGCGCAAGTGCTTGCAAAAAGGAATTTCCAGCGATTTGTTCGAGCAAGTCTGGGAAGCAGAAATTGCCGAAAATCTGGACTCGGAAGCACAAAGACTGGCCGAGTTAAAAGCCAAAGTCATGCGGAAATATAAGATCGAGGCGATCGGTAAAGTAGACCAAAAAACCAAGGGCAAAGTCTTGAATTACCTGCAATATCGCGGCTTTAATGGCTTTGAAATGTGGCGTCAGTGGCAAACTGAAGACGAAGAAGACTAGATATAGCCCAATACGGTTTACTTAACACTATTTATGCCCCGGAGATCCCCCTAAATCCCCCTTAAGAAGGGGGACTTTGAAGGCATTCTTGTCCCCCCCTTTTTTAAGGGGTGTGCCAGGGATATCTGTCTTAAGTGAACCGTATTGAGATATAGCCTTTGTCTGATTGAGATGAGGTGGGCATAGGGCATAGGAAGAATCCCGCATACCTCACAACGCTTGAGAACCACTATAGTACGGCATCATCGGAATTAATATTGCGCAGCAAACGGCACGACGCCGTTTCCTGAGTTGCTGTTTTTCGACTGATATCAATCCTCAGACTTGCTTCAAGAAGATTCGTACATCTGTCGGTGTTTGACTAAAAGCTGGAGATACTTCTCGTTGATTTTCGCCAGCATCCATTTCTCTTTAAATATAGCGGCGGATTCTGCTTTCACCGGATCTGCCTCTAGCGGCAAAATATCTTTGCGAGCTGCGGTTTGCTCTGCAACAGAATTGAGCTTTTGAGGGTTCTGCTGGTATTTTCGCCCGCTTTTGTGGTTGGCGTAGCGGCGCGATCGAGTGTAGCCCATCTGCAAGAACTTGCGTGCCATGTCGGCTCCCACAAAATCATCGGCATCGAGATATTCTAAAAACAAGGAGTAAATTTTGCTGCTGGACTCCCTGGCAATTTCAGGAGTCTTAAATCTCCAAAAAGGCAAAATTTCTCCTTTATATGGCTCCACCAACAGCACTCCTTGTTCTCCTTTCCCCACCCGATAAAGTTCTGGGTGCTGTCGAAAGTCAAGATTCTTAAAATCCACAGAGTAGTCGAACTGCTTCATGGGGTGTTTCTGGGTGTATCTGTAACTATAGAAGCCAGTGGTTTGCCTTCATCAGGTTTGGTATAAACCCAAGCCCAAGCAATCAAGACAGCTTGAAAAGGCAGCCTGAACCAATACAATAATTGGTTGTGGGGAATCCCTTCGATCGCAATGTTGTTGACGGCTTGATTGATATTAGCTGGAAATACGGCAACAAACAGGGCAATTAATCCCCACGCCGCCGCCCTGCTGACACGAGGAACTAACAACCCGATTCCGCCCAAAATCTCAAAAAAACCGCTGATGTAAACCAATGCTTCTGGGTAAGGAAGCTGGGGCGGCACGATTCTGACAAAGGGTACGGGTATTACAAAGTGCAGCACACCTATAATACTGATAGCTAATGCGAGGATAACTCGCCAAATTTTTGTTTGAGTTTTCATGGGAAATCGGTAATGAATAATTCTTAATTTTCTGGGAAAATGCTTGCAAATATCTGCGATGTGCGATCGAGATGACGGGAGGACTTGCGCACAAAAATTCAAGGGTTCGGGGTTGTTTTGCTCTTGGAGCGTGGCTGTAACAATGTTGTTTCGTCTAAAAATCCGGTTTCGGGGTAAGTCCCAGACAAGTTTTAGTAGCCTCAAACACCAGGCAAGTGGCGACTAGAATCGAAGGCTTGCCGATGCGCCCAAAACAGATAGCGCGCGTTTTAATACGAAGATTTTAAGGTGTGCTGCCCTGCTGCTGCCTCTATCTTCGGGTAGTAAAACCTAATTTTTGGTTGAAGCTCGGGCTCTGTCAGTAGCCAAACCAGTGGTATTTTCTCGATCGACAATGCGTCGCAGCTTAACATTAAATCATCAACATAATTGATGAGTGCGATCGGTTCTAAGATTTAAGCTTGATTTGCGGACGCTCCTATAAAGCAAGCTTCGCTAACGTACTTGAATTCAATTTGTGAATCGGAGTAATTTGTCAAGGACTTTTAGAATTATTTAATATTTTGGTTAAAATTATTTGTATAGGCAATTCGGGAACACTGTGTAGTTTTAATTACAGACTAAATTTTTTATATTATACGAACTTTGCAAAGATGTTAATCTGGATAAAACGATCGAGTTTGCTAAAAAGTCGTAGCGTAGCGGGGCGTAAGCCATCGCCCTAACAACTCACAAATTCTCCTAGTTGAATTAAATTTTGTCAATATATTGTCAATATATTGTCAATACTAGGCAGGAACTTTTTAACCACCAGATGATTCAAAAAGACTGAGCCTCCCAGCGCTGTATCATTTTTATCTATACGCAAGCAACCACCGATGACCATGAACACCTCACTCAACACCTCTAAATTTGGATTTAACCGGATGCTGCGGCAATCGCTATTGCTTGGCATCATTTCCACAGCAGCTTTGGCTAGTGGATGGGCGCCCGGTTTGTATGGACAATCATCTCCAAGCCTGGTTTTCGGAGCTGCCGCCCAGGCTCAAGAGATTAGTAACGAGGAAATTACTATCTATGCTCGCTCTGTGTTGGCAATAGAACCCAGACGCGATCGAGCTTATAACGAAATTAAAGGAATAGTTGGCGGCTCGGTTCCCAGAGTAGTGTGTAACGAAACTCAGGAAATTAACAGGCTGTCTGGAAATGTTCGCGGCATTGCCGTGAATTACTGCCAGCAAGCTAAAAAAATTATCGAAACTAATGGCTTGACAGTTAGTCGTTTCAACCAGCTAACTTTGCTCCAGCAAGCGAATCCGGCAGTCAAACAACGAATTCAAGCGGAGCTGCTGCGGCTGCAACAAGCGGGCCAATAGATTGATGGTGGGTTTTAGTCTTTCTTCTTCTCCCGTTTTATGAGACATTTCCCAAAAAGACAGTTTTGAACAGGCTTTCCGGCCTGTTCTACAATAATTAATTATGGCAGAGGTCTATTGTTCG
Organism: Oscillatoriales cyanobacterium PMM_0080; assembly: GCA_949127775.1. Lineage (GTDB taxonomy): Bacteria > Cyanobacteriota > Cyanobacteriia > Cyanobacteriales > Microcoleaceae > Microcoleus. The sequence goes on along the minus strand of CASBQF010000430.1, from coordinate 6,755 downwards.
AGTTACTAGACGGTATGCAAAATTTTTCCAAAAAAGGGCGATCGTCTGTGAGAAAGCGCTTGACAAAATGACTTAAATGTGATGATCAGCTAAGGACGGGAGTGCCGAGTGAGAGATGACAATTTTGGAACTGGCTGTAAGTAGCAATTAGAATTAAACCAAATATTCCTCAAAAACTCGATTTGAAGTGAATTCCTCGGGGGAATAGAATAGAAAAATGCTAACTTTCACCAAACATTTGCCTGCAAATCCCGATGCTGTTGTCAGTTGTAGTTTACCGATGACAGCGGACGATCGCACTCGCAGTCGCCACCGATTCGAGACAGATAGCGGACAAGTGCTACACTTGCGCTTACCCAGAGGTACGGTGTTGCGCGATCGAGATTTATTGGAGTCGGAAGACGGTAGCTGCTTGGTATTGGTAAGCGCCAAACCTGAATCGGTACTGACAGCGCGGGCCTCGACTCCGTTGCTGCTGATGCGGGCGGCTTATCATTTAGGAAATCGCCACGTCGCTTTAGAAGTTGCGGATGATTATTTAAGGCTTTCTCCAGACTCTGTTTTGCAGGGAATGCTCGAAAAAATGGGTTTGGAAGTAATAGCAGAAATTGTGCCGTTTCAGCCGGATATGGGTGCTTACGCGCACAGTCATTAGGAATGGGGCATGGGGCATGGGGCATGGGGTATTGGAACCAACAAATAACAACAGTCAACAGTCAACCGTCAACAATCAACTTTTATGTTTGTTGCAGTTAGCTTTTGCACCTGTGGGAGCTTATAGTTATTCTGAGGGAATCGAAAGTTTGGTAGAAGCGGGTACGATCGACAATGCAGCTAGTTTGAGAAATTGGTTACAAGATTCGCTGCAATTCGGGGCGGTGCGAGTTGAGGCTGCTGTGGCGGTAAGGGCTTTGAGGGCGGCGACGATGGGGGATTTGACGGCTTTGAGTTACTGGAATGCTTGGGCGACGGCTGCTAAGGAAACTGAAGAGTTGCGTCTGCAAAGTTGGCAAATGGGTCGGACTTTGGTCAGGTTGTTGCTGGATTTGCGATCGCCCGTACCTCCTGTATTACCAAGAATTGTACAAGAATTGGTGGAATTTGGTGGCAGTCCGTGCAATTTTGCGATCGGCTTTGGGATTGCCGCCGCTTCCTGGCAGATTGAAGAGGAAGCGGCTGTTTTAGCATATTTGTACAGTTGGGCTGCAAATTTGGCGAGTGCGGGCGTCAAACTGATTCCCCTCGGCCAAACAGCCGGTCAACAATTACTGTTAGATTTACATCCACAAATCAGTTGTACTGCCCAAGAAGTTTTAAAATTAGAAGATGATGATATTGCTAGTTGTAGTTGGGGATTAGCCTTAGCTAGCATGGCACACGAAACTCAATACACTCGGTTGTTTCGCAGTTAAAAATCAGACAATCCCAAATCCCTCAATCCCAAATCCAAAATCAGACAATCTAAAATCTAAAATCCAAAATCTAAAATCGATATGAGTGCTTTTCGTGTAGGAATTGCTGGCCCGGTTGGTTCGGGGAAAACTGCTTTACTTGATGCTTTGTGCAAGTCGCTGCGTCAGCAGTATCAGATTGCTGTTGTTACTAATGATATTTATACTCAGGAAGATGCACAGTTTTTGGTGCGGAGTCAAGCTTTGGAGAGCGATCGAATTTTGGGCGTAGAAACGGGCGGTTGTCCTCACACAGCCATCCGCGAGGATGCTTCGATTAACTTAGTAGCTATAGAAGAGTTAGAACACAAATTCACTGATTTAGATTTGGTGTTTGTCGAAAGCGGCGGCGACAATTTGGCGGCAACTTTTAGCCCGGAGTTGGTAGATTTGACAATTTACGTAATTGATGTGGCTGCGGGTGATAAAATTCCGCGCAAGGGCGGGCCTGGAATTACTAAGTCTGATTTATTGGTGATTAATAAAATAGACCTCGCGCCTTTTGTGGGAGCAGATTTGGGCGTGATGGAACGGGATACTAAAAAGATGCGCGGGGAGAAACCTTTTGTTTTTACTAATTTGAAGACTCAGGAAGGCTTAGCATCGGTGGTTGATTTTGTGAAGCTGAATGTCGTTTAGGGCGATCGCATCTAGTATCATGGAAATAAGCCGTTTAATAATTAGCAAGTAAGTTATGTTGAGTTGTGATGATGCAGCCAAATACTTTTTGGCTCAAACAAGTGAAGATGCTGGGGATCTGATATCTAATCTCAAGCTTCAGAAATTGCTGTATTATGCTCAAGGCTTTCATTTAGCTTTGTACGATGAACCGCTATTTCCTGAAGCGATAGAAGCATGGACTCACGGGCCAGTTCTGATTTGTACCGTCACTATAAAAAGTATGGTGCTGATGCAATTCCATGTCCTGAAGATATAGACTTTTCGATTTATGACGAAGAAACTAAGAGCCTGCTTGATGAAGTTTACTCCGTGTTTGGGCAGTTTGCTGCATGGAAGTTGCGTAACATGACGCAAGAAGAATATCCCTGGAAACTTGCTGCTCAAAATAGCGCTGCAATTACTCATCAATCGCTTCAGGAATACTTCAAGACTCAACTCAATTGTGAAGAAGCAGTTTAATGCTAATCAACGCCAAGAAAAAGGGAAAAGGATTTCGTCTAGAGAAACTGTTGATTTACCGCCAGAGCAGCAGTCACCTCTATTTTCATTGCCGAATGCATGATTTTTCACGTCAGTCCTGCTTTAGTATATATTTATTCTCAGTCGCTGGCTGGTATCAAGGCTAATTCGTGAAGCTGTATATTAGTGAAAATTAGGAACCCAGTTCGCTATCGCCCATTCCCAATGCTAAAATTCCCAAGATTTTACCCAAATTGGTAAGCAAAGTTTCCGTTGTCTCAACAAAAATCGCTTGTCCTTCGAGTTTTAAGAATTTCCATCTATCTCCCGTAGTGACAGCCCCATAAATTGTGGCAATCTCATTGCCTTCGCGCTCGTTGAAGATTTGAGCTGCTAACATTTCAGCTATGCACTGTCCCAATCCTGAATTTATATTTTCCTTTTTGGCCTCTACAATCGCAATTACTGGGGCTTTTACAATTAACAATTCTGGCGATAGACTTATCAGAAAATCACAATTCCCATTCAGTCCTCTTTCAGCATCTACAGTAAAATCAATGCCAGAGAATAAGCTCACGCGATGGTGTAAAAGTTTTCTCACTTCCATTAAAATCGGCGCGATAATCAGTTCCGAACGCGATTTTTCTGTATTGCTACCGAGAGCTACAGGCAGATTTTCTTGCAAAGTTTCTGTCAGTAATCTGCTGTACTCTAACTCTGGTGCAGGAGTGAAGATTTCGACTATTTCAGAATAAGCTAAGTCAAAGGTTTTCAATACTCTGTCTAAATTAAAGTCACTATATGCCATTTGACTTTCTCCTGGTTACAAATTCTCGATCGCCTATTTACTTTAACACTCCCTACCGCACCAACAATTCTCTAACTAAATTTGCCAAGCGCTCTGCACTGTCTATCACCGCTAATTTAGAAGCTGCTTGAGACATTTTTGCTAAATATTCTGAATCTTTTAACAAATACAGCACTTTGCTTTGTAACACCTCTACTGTTAGTTTGCTTTGAGGAAAGAGCAAGGCCGCCCCAGCTTTGGCAAATACTTCGGCATTAAAATGTTGATGGTTGTCGGCGGCGAAAGGGAAAGGAATTAAAATAGAAGGCATTCCCGTTACTGCTAATTCTGTCATGGCACTGGCACCCGATCGACTAATTGTTAAATTTGCCCGCTGCAACAAGCTCGCCACATTGTCGTAAAATGGCATCGATATATATTGCTCGTGTTTCAAACTTTCAGCATCGGGGTCATTATTGCCCGTGAGATGAATTACCCAAGCGCCCGCCTCAAACCAAGCCGGAGCACACTCGCGCACTAATTGATTGACTGCGACAGCACCTTGAGAGCCACCCATGACTAAAATTACAGGTACGTTGTCAGGAATTGGTAACTTTAGAGGTTGGCGGGCGAGGAATTGCGATCGGACTGGTGTACCCGCAACCACGGTTTTGGCGCGGGGTAAATAGTCAGCAGTCGCCTCAAATCCGATCGCCACTTTGGTGCAAAAAGGACTGAACCAACGAGTCACCTTACCCGGAAAAACATTAGATTCGTGGAGAATCACCGGCAAACCCAAAGAGCGAGCCGCCAGAATTGCCGGTGCTGCGATGTAACCGCCCGTAGTAAACACTCCCTGAAATTTTCCCGATTTGAGCAACTTTCGCACTTGAAGGATCGAGCTGGCGAGTCCGCCCAAAATTCGCACTGTACCGAGTCCAAATCGCTGCTGAAAGCCTTCGACGGCGATCGTGTGGAGTGGGTAAAGGGATGAAACTAATTGCGTCTCCATGCGGTCTGGGACTCCCAGCCATTCGATCTGGCAGTCTGCCAACTCGGCGGCGGTGGCGATCGCGGGGAATAGATGTCCTCCAGTGCCGCTAGCTGCAATCAACAACCGGACGGGGGTTTTTGTCAAGGTATTTGTCTCTTTTACAAGTTCCACAGGTCGATCGATTTTAGATTAGAGGTTTTAAATTATTATGCTTATTGTTACTGTAGTTTCAGCCAATTTTCAATCAGCCATCTAAAATTAGATTGTGCTGTGTCCCCTTCCGTTGTCAGTTTTGGTTGCAGGCGAACTATTGTCCGCGCCGCAAATCCTGACAATTAACCAAATTATCATCTAATGCGTAATTTTTTGAATTTAGTGCCAAGTGTATCTGAGTATTTTTGCAGCCGTCGGGACGAAAAAGCCGATCGTCTTCGTTGGCGTAGCCCCCGTAGGGGCGGGCTGCGCCAACGGGCGATCGTGTTTGGCTTTTTCGGCGGGCCTGCGATCGCTCAAATGTTGTTATGTTTAACAGTGGTAAGTGCTAGCGTATTGTATCCGAATGCTGTCAGGGCTAGCAGTCTGACTCCCCAAGTAATCGCCCAAACCAAAGAAAATGCGCCAGCCCCACTCACAAAACTGTTAACAGAAATTGACGCAGCAGCCAACAAGCGCGATGTCAAAGCAGTTATGGCATTTTACGGCCCGAATTTCACTCATTCGGACGGCTTAAATAGTCAAAGTATGGAAAAAGGGTTGACGGAACTCTGGGAGCGATATTCAACGTTGAATTATCGAACTGAGATCACATCTTGGAAAACCGAAGGTAGCGCCCTTGTCGCTGAAACCGTAACTACAATTACCGGCACTCAGAAAAAGGATGGGATAGACTTAAATCTGAAAGCAACCATCCGTTCTCAGCAGCGCTTTGAAGGTGAAAAAATAGTTAAGCAAGAGATTTTAGCCGAAAAAACTCAGCTTACTTCTGGCACAAATCCTCCGACAATTCAAGTGAATTTGCCAGAGCAAGTGAAGGTGGGCCAAGAGTATTATTTTGATGCAATTGTTCGAGAGCCGATCGGCAATGACATTTTGATCGGAACTATTCTGGAAGAACCTGTTACGGAAAAAACTTTTTTCAAGCCCGCAGAAGTCGAGCTGGAGTTGCTTAATTCCGGGGGGATTTTCAAAGTAGGTAAAGCTCCCGCTACGCCTGAAAATCGCTGGATTTCAGCAGTTTTGATGCGACAAGGCGGAATTGCAATGGTTAGCGTGCGATTGCGAGTTGTCAAATAATAGATGTTGGGCATGGGCCAAACAGGGCATGGGCCAAACAGGGCATTGGGCATTGGGCATTGGACATTGGGCATTGGTAATTTTCCTAATGACTAATGACTAATGACTAATGACTGCTAAAAACTGAAAACTGACAATAGTCAACTGACAACTGACAAAAAATGATTTCTATCCAAAATCAAATTGTTTTCATTACAGGTGCGAGTAGCGGTATTGGAGCAGCCTGTGCCAAGATTTTCGCCAAAGGTGGAGCGAAATTAATTTTAGCAGCCCGCCGCGTTGAAAAGCTCGATCGACTAGCCAACGAACTTGTAGAAACAAAATCGATCGCGTCGGCGGATGAGATTTACTTGCTAGAATTGGACGTGCGCGATCGCCCCGCAGTCGAATCCGCCGTAACTGCGCTTCCCGATGCGTGGAAAAACATCGATATTCTGATTAATAATGCGGGATTGAGCCGCGGTTTAGACAAACTGCACGAAGGCAACTTTGAAGATTGGGAAGAAATGATTGATACCAATGTCAAAGGCTTGCTTTACATGACTCGCGCGATCGTGCCGGGAATGGTCAGCCGAGGCCGCGGCCACGTAGTAAATATCGGCTCAATAGCAGGCCGCCAAGCTTATCCGAAAGGTAATGTTTATTGCGCTTCCAAAGCAGCCGTGAGAGCGATTTCTGATGGGTTAAAACAAGACCTTTTAGGAACAGCGGTGCGGGTGACGGAAATAGAACCGGGTTTGGTGGAAACAGAATTTAGCAATGTCCGGTTTCACGGCGATGCAGAAAAGGCGAAAAATGTCTATCAAGGATTGACACCGCTAACTGCTGACGATGTAGCCGATGTGGTGTATTTTTGCGCGACGCGATCGCCCCACGTCAATATTAGCGAAGTCTTGCTAGTTCCGACAGACCAAGCTACCGCAACTCTGGTTCACCGAAAAGAAATTTGAGTTTTTAGTGGCGATTGTCCGGATGGCGATCGAATTCTCAGGAAGCTTAATTGGTAGATGCACCCTGATTAATTAACTCCCGACCAATTTTTGGCCGGGTTTTTTTTGGTCGATCCTCTGCGAGGGCTTCGCCAACGAGC
>CASBQF010000429.1 GCA_949127775.1 Oscillatoriales cyanobacterium PMM_0080 | reverse complement strand
GGCATGGGGGCTGGACGGGGAGCCGGACGGGGAGCCGGAGCCGGAGTCGGAGCCGGACGTGGTGGCGGTTCAGGGGCCGGACGCGGTGCGGGTGCTGGGGTTGCGGGACGAACAACCGTTGTGGATACTACCTTATAATTGGGGATCACGGCGATATTTTGCACCTGATCTCCCGATACCAAGGCTCTGACTTTCATTCCTGGTACGAGAGCAATAATTCTCAAGACGCATCTTTGAATCCTGAGAGTCCTGTATGGCGCATTTTCTTCGCGAATTGTTACTACGTCGCCGACAATACTTTTGACAAAACCGGTGACGGTTTGAGTGTTTGCTGTTGTGGTGCTCTGCGTTTGGGCTATTTGAATTGCAGGGTTAGCCATTGCAGGATGCACTGAAACCGCCGAAATTAGCACGGACAGGGTTGCACCTGTCAATAATTTGATGTTCTGAAAACGCATTGAAACCTCACAAAAAAGCTGGGTAAGTGGGAAGCTCAGAGACTTTAGTCCTGAGAGGAAAACGACCAGGCGATTTCAATCGCCTTGAATCCCCCTTGCGGGGTAGAGGGGTATGGTTGCCCCTCCGTGGAGATATGGTTGTCTCCAAACCCTTGCGGGGTAATGTTAGCTTAGCCAATGTTATAAGAGCTTTTTATACCTGCAACACTGTTTCAGTGACTTTAAAACTGTTTAATTGCAGATGACAGAGCAAGGAACTAGCTACGCATTCCAGGGTGTCGTGACTCAAATAACGTAGTCAGTTAAGACTTAGGCTGGTCAATACAGCTTGCTGGATTACTCTTACAAGCTCAGTGGCGTTGATTCCCTGAGTTACTGACATTAACTGCTATTTAGGGTCGGGTTTGCTTTCGCTGCGCGAAAGTCCCAACCTTTAGACCTAATCCAGTTTAATCCCCGGAGTAGGAAATTTATGACAATCTCAAAAAAAGATTATCGAACAAGTATTGAAAGACTGAATTTTAGATCGTAAGTTCCCGATTTACAACAAGTTCAGCAGTTCGCATCTCTAGAGAGTTACCGTGATATATTAAGTTTGTTCGATCGACCGTTGCAGTTTTTACTCCAGCCTAACTGTTGCTGCTGGATGGGAAAGTCTGCCAAGACATAGATTGTGGTTGCCGGATGCAGCAGCGCCCTTGTTTGAATTGTCGATCGCCAGCCTGCCATTTCTAAAAAATTAAATTAGTCGGAGGTAAAATTCAATTATTTTGTGCTTGATTTACGCATCAACCTGATTTTGTCACGAAACTGTCCTGCGGGACGCCACCCATGCCGTGTTAAAACCCGGTTTTTTTCGTATTACTGCCTAATTTTTGTGTTAACTTACAAATTATAAGTTGTGGAATTGAAACTAAAAACGGTGCAGAATTGGCACTCATCAAGCCATCTGAAAACCTGAGAAAGTGGGTGCAGTTTGCGGATAATTAGATAGAAAGTTTGTAGGAATTGCTGGTGAGGATATTAGCTAACAAAACAATGGTGAACAGCAAATTTTTATTGAATAAGTTAATTGTCTTGAGCTTGAGTGCAGCCGCCCTGTTAGTCGCCCTACAGCAGCAGGTTGCTGCCGAATCGGTGGCTAATTCAAGTAATAGTGCGATCGCACAGCAGCGGCCAAAATCGGAGATCAAGCCGAGTCTCGGAGTCCCAGAACTACCGCCCCTGGGCGAGCCATTTCGGTATATTCCCCAGGAACCAAAGGCTCCACAAAATCCAATTGAGGAAGTGCGTTTAGTGTTGAGATTGCGAGAACGGCGCGTCTATGTTTACCGCAAAAATAAGGTGCAAGCCAGTTTCCCAGTTGCTGTGGGAAAAGGTGGCTGGGAAACTCCTACAGGTAATTTTAAAATTACACACATGATCAAAGATCCAGTTTGGGAACATCCTTGGACTGGAGAACTTGTACCCGCAGGGCCGGATAATCCTTTAGGGACTAGGTGGATCGGGTTTTGGACGGATGGTAAGAATGTGATTGGTTTTCATGGTACTCCGAATCCAGAGTCGATCGGGCGGGCCGCTTCTCACGGTTGTGTCAGAATGTTTGATAAGGACGCACAGGCTTTATTTGATAAAGTAGAAGTGGGAACTCCGGTGATAGTCGAGAAGTAATTATCAGTATAAAAACATCAATTCCCGGCGATTGAAATCGCGGCTACACCAACCAAGTCCGCCTGCGCGGACTGAAGATTTTCTTATCTTAGTCCGCGGAGGCGGACATAGTTTGTGTAGTAGCGGTTTCAACCGGCGAGTTTCAACCGGCGAGTAATTTTGATATCAAATAGATTGCTGATATTTTTCCAACAGTTCTGGGATATAATCATAGCCATCAACGCCGATCGCCGGAATGATCTGCGATCGACTCTTAGCCAAAGACTCCTTAAAAGATTCTGCCCCCATTTGTCCCCGCAAAATAGTCAACAAACCAGCCGATTGTCGCCACTCCATCGCCCCAATTTGCTCCAAAGTATACATCCCCAAACTACCAGCAAATATCGCTTTTTCCAGCTCATTAATACTATAATAAGCTTGAGCTAAATAAGCCAAATTCAGACCTTGCAAATATAAGTCCCCGGAGAATTGGGCCGCTTGCCAACCTTTAACCAAATACTCGATCGCACTTTCGGAATTTTTCAACGCAATTTTAGCAATTCCCAGACTGCTGGAACAAAAAGCTTGACTTTGCCTGTCACCCAATTTTTCCGACAGCAACAAACCTTGTTCCAAATAGCCGATCGCACTTTCATACACCTCCGGTTCCACATCCTCCAACTGTCGCGCTTGAAACACCTCGCTATAACCCAAATTAGCCAGCGCATTCGCCTCACCTTGCCGCTCACCCGCTTGTCGTGCCATAATTAAAGCCCGCTGACTGTAATTAATCGCTTCCTGATAGTTTTTCCCAGAAACATAGTTGCGACTGATGTGATTGAGATTAGCAACTTCGCAGGCTTTGTCATCTTCTAGACGGGCAATTTCCAGCGCTTCTTTGTGCAACAAAATAGCTCGTTCGTAGGCTCCCATAGCCCCCATCGAGTAACCCAAAAGCGTCAGAATTCGAGCCTTAGCTTGAGTACCTTCAACCCGTCGCAGCGGTTCATCTAAATACTCCAAAGTATGTCGCAGAGATTTGCCATCAAACGAGGCGAAAATCCCGCCGTAAAGCGGAAAGTATTCTCGCTGAGAAAAAGCCCGCAAAATTTGCAACGTTACTTGAAAACAAGCATTTGCGAACTGTTCGCCACTTTTGGTAGAAGAATTATTAAATCCACTGGCTAACTGACTCCAAATTACCGAAAAAGTAATGTAAGTAGAAATAGAAGCTTTAGTTGACACTTTGGAATCGTAAACTTGCTTGTCAAACCATGTCGCCAAAGCCCGCTGCAAGCACTGCAAAATAATTGCTAACTCAACCAAAGCGCCCAATTCTAAACTCGATTGTTTTGCTGCTAATTCAACTATCGATTCACCGATCGCAATTGTCTGCAAAAGAGCGTGGGGAAACGGACTTTTCACCTTCTTTGCCCAAAAAGCCCAAGGCCCATTTTGTTCGGGACTAGCGCCAAATCCGAGCTGCTGTGGCTGATAAATCCAGCCCACGAGTTCCGGTTCCAGCCGTTGCCAAGATTCTAAACCTTTAGCAATCCCGGAGGTGATTTGCTGTAAGTCTCGCTCGGTTTCGGGATTGGAAGTTTGCAGCATTTGTTGGTGCAGGGATTTTGCTAATTGCTGCAATTGATCGAGAGTCAGGGGAAGTTCTTTGTTGGGGTCGATTACTTGGAATAATGTCAGGAGACGGCTATTAGATTCGGCGGTAAGGATTTGTTGAATGGCAGAGGCGATCGCACTGGAAACTCGGTTATCCTTTTGCCAGCGTTCCCATTCTCCTTGGATGGTTTTTAGCGCCCGGAAGGTGCGATTTGCTTTGGCTTGTTTGATTTCGTCCTTTTCATTTTTAAGCTGGTTTTCGGTGGCATCCAGGCGTTCTCCGAAGCAGCGTTCAAAAATTTCGCCGGTGCCGGTGCCGATGTCTTGCACGAGCATTTGATATACTTGTTCCTTCGAGCGAATTTGACCCTTGAGGGTAATTTCGACGATTTTGTCGATTAGGGCTAAGTAGCGATCGCGTAATGAGGTAGATTCTGGCATAAGTAATTTTTTGTTAATAATTTTTTATGGACAGTGCTAGCAGCATTTGACGCTAGTATCTCATCTTACAGTTTAAAATAAAGTTTGTAGTGAGGACTTTAGACCTTGACTACTCAGGACTAAAGTCCTGACTACAAACTAATTTTATTGTCAGATGACACAGAAAGTTCGATTATTTAATTTTACATCTCATCTGGATTAATGCCCATGTCTCGGAGGCGATCGGCTAAACGATTTGCTCGTTGACTTTCAACTTCAGCGCGTTGACTTTCCGATTCAGCCCGCTGACTTTCTAATTCAGCGCGTTGACTTTCTAATTCAGCGCGTTGTCTTTCAAATTCTTCGGGAGTCAAAACCCAATCGCCATTAGCATCGTACCAGCGCAGCCACAACCTCGAAAAACCTTCATAACAACCTTCCCACAAACCAATACCTAACTCTAATTCCGGTATCCAGAAGCGCGAATCGGTTAAATTTTGTTCGCAGTAAAGATTATCAATCAATTGAAATACTCTCAGTTGATTGGTGTAGCGACTAAAAACAAAGTAGTAAGGAATCTGCAAAATCTCTTCATAAACTCGCCACTTAGTAGGCGGTTTATTTCGCACTTCTGGTGTGATTCCCAAATCTTCATCTTCAGTTCCAGGTGACAGCAGTTCCACTACTACTAAAGGACTAATATTTTCTTGCCACATCACGTAGCTGAGGCGCAAATCCTCACCGCGATAAAATCTAGAAGCCCCTAAGACAACGAACCAATCGGGTTGTTTATACCAATTGAGATGATGGGAATCGTAGTAAAAATTGAGGTTTGTCGCTATAAAGATTTGGTCTAGCGGATGGTTGCGAGGGCGGCAGGTTAGGCGCAACAGTTGGGGTTGATAGTCGTGATATTCGTCAGGCAAACCGGGCTCCTCCGGGTCTTCACTGGGTAAATCATACATCGTAGGGAGCAGTTTTGTCTGGGAATGCTGCGAATCCGGTATGTACATCGTCATAAGATTACCCTGGCGAGACGGCTTGAGGAGATTGAAGCGGTACGGCAATGGAGACATTATAGCGCGCTACGATTTCTTTCGGCAGAAAGTCACTATCTCTTGCACCGGGAATTTTATCGAGATAGGAATCTTTTACTGCTAGCATAAAACTTGCGATCGCTTCTAGTAAATTAAATTCCGATTGTTCCATTAAACAACAACTCTTTACCTGTAACTTTTGCTAGGAATTTGGATATATGAATCGGGCATTTCATGCTGCTGGTGAATAGCAAAGAAACGGCGCTCAATTTCTTTAAGCACTGCTGCATCATAATAAATCATGCCGCAATCAAGACAAATCTCAACGGGTGTGTTAGGAACTAGCAAGTATTTACCTTGGTGACTGTAAAGGTAATTAATTATACGTTCCTCATAGCGGTTGCTACCGCAGGTATTGCATCGGATTTCTCGCATGAGTTTATCCTCATTATCCCGGATTTCCGATTCTCAATCAACAATTAGACAAGCTTGAATATCTGCTCTTTATAGCCAAGAATATCCTTCTAAAATGGTTTCAGGAGTATCGCCGGCGGCTAGCATTCCTAGAATATGCTCGACAGCCAGTCTGCGACCCCGAATAATCGGTTTTCCGTTAAATATTTTGGGGTTTACGGTGATTCGTTCTAAAAGTTTTTGAGCATCCATAATTTGAGGCATAATTAGATAATCACTATTCTATCGTATTTGATGATTGCCGAACCACTTACTGTCTCAAAAAACACTCCCGTCTTAGAAGCCCAAGGATTAACTCGCCGCTTCGGCGGTTTAGTTGCTGTGAACGACGTATCTTTTACAGTTCAAAAAGACGAGATTTTTGGATTGATTGGCCCTAACGGCGCTGGCAAGACCACTCTGTTTAATGTAATGACTGGACTGATACCTGCTTCTAGTGGCAATCTGATTTATCAAAAAGAAAATATTTCTAAATTGCGGCCTTATCAAATTGCGAATAAAGGTATTGCGCGCACCTTTCAAAATATTAGATTGTTTGGGGAACTTTCTGTGTTGGAGAATGTGGCGATCGCCCGACACATCCACAGCCGATCGCAAAATCCGGTATTATCGCTACTATCGGGGATTTTCGGCTTACCAGAGTCTAACGCAATGGAGCGCCAAACCCAGCGGAAAGC
>CASBQF010000428.1 GCA_949127775.1 Oscillatoriales cyanobacterium PMM_0080 | reverse complement strand
TCTGAAAGAGGCTATGACATGAAAGGTGATGAGGGCAGCGTGCTGGTTGTTGATGACAATGAGGTAAACCGCGATTTGTTGGCCCGCCGACTTCAGCGTCAAGGCCACGTGGTGACTGTTGCTGAGGATGGTCTCCAAGCTCTGGAAATGATGCGAAGCGAGCCCTTTGATTTGGTTCTCCTCGACATTATGATGCCCTTAATGAATGGCTATCAGGTGCTGGAAAATCTGAAGGCGGACGAGAATTTGCGCCACATCCCGGTGATTATGATTTCGGCGGTGGACGATATCGACAGTATTGTCCGCTGTATTGAGTTGGGGGCGGAGGATTATCTTTCTAAACCTTTCAATCCAGTATTGCTCAAGGCTCGGATTAGTGCTTGTATGGAAAAAAAGCGACTGCGGGATCAGGAACAGACTTATCTACGAGAGTTAGCCCAGGAAAAGGAAAAGTCCGAGCGTTTGCTGCTGAATATTTTGCCAGGCCCGATCGCACAACGCCTCAAAGAAGGGGAAATTACGATCGCCGACAGTTTCGCCGAAGTAACAGTAATGTTCGCCGATTTGGTCGGTTTTACCAAGCTTTCGGCTCATTTGTCGCCAGCGGAGTTGGTGGAATTGCTCAACGAGATTTTTTCAGCTTTTGACGAGTTGGCCGATCGCTACGGACTTGAGAAAATCAAGACGATCGGCGATGCTTATATGGTAGTTGGCGGCTTACCGAGGGAGACTAACGACCATGCCGAAAAGATTGCCGAAATGGCGATCGACATCCTAGCAGCAATGGCGAAGATCCGCACCAAAGGAGGTCAGCAGCTTAGCATCCGCATCGGCATCCACACGGGCCCAGTAGAAGCCGGCGTCATCGGCACTAAGAAATTTACCTACGACTTGTGGGGAGACACCGTAAATACAGCTTCCCGGATGGAATCTCAAGGCGTCCCCGGCGGAATTCAGGTGACAGTTGCTACGTACGATCGCCTGCGGGATAAGTACGTTTTTGAGGAGCGCGGCGTCATTTCAGTGAAAGGCAAAGGTGATATGATGACTTATTTGCTTGTGAGTAGAAAGAGTTAGTTGTTATTTGTTAATTGTTATTTGTTGTTACTTCTAATAACTAATAACTAATAACCAATAACCAATAACCAATAACCAATAACCAATAACCAAATGAACGTAAATTCTACTTTTTTAATGTATGCCCAATGGGCGGCAATTCTCACAGCAATCTTAGTAGTTGTGACAGTGGTAGCTTTTTTCTTGAAATGGAGTTTTCGGTTCCGTTTAGTAGGAGTTACTAGCTTTATGGCCGTGATTGCTGCAAGTATATTTGGTCTGGGTTTGGGACTATTTGCTCGCACAGAAATTGCGGGTGCGGTTCGCTATTCCTTAGTTTACGATACAGGCGGCGCTCAAACTGTAGTTAGCGTGCCACCTTCGATCACCGACTCACAGTTAGAAGCGACGATGCAGCAAGTGGCTGCGGATTTGTACTCTCCAGGGCGCAGTGGCAGCGGCAGAGACTACATGACAATTCGGGTACGGACGATCGTACATCCTGAGCCTGGGCTGTCGCAGCCGTTGTTTTTGGGCGAAGTGAGACGATCGCTGGCTATTCGATATGATGACAAAATGGCGATCGAAATCTTCCCCGAAAAAGTCGCCATTCTGAAAAAGTATCAAACCTCATAAATCCGCTTTAGGGCGGGTTTCACAGACAATAATTGGTAAAACCCATAATCTCGTAAACCCGCCCCCACCAACTGTAATAGTCGCCAATCAGTACATTTATTCGCTTGAGATCAATCTCTAAATCTGTCATCCCAGCCAACTTTTTAACCCACATTCTCTCCCCAAAATCCCCACCTCATCTAAACTATTACGACGCTTGCTGGAACGGACTATATTAGAAAGTTAAAGTTTAATATACTAAAATGAAATCATTACAATAAATACAAGCGTTCACCTTTGGTCAAAGTCAAACTTATGCAAGTTGTCATTCAACCTCCCTCCCTCATTGAAACCGGAATTAAAGTCGAAACGGTCAATAATCGTCCTCTGTTCAAATTTACCGATCGACTTCAACTCCATCTAGAAACCCTTCTGGAAAAAAATAAAGTCAATGACCTAACCGCTGAAGAACAAGACGAACTCAACGCCATCAACGAACTCGATCGCCTTTTTACTTACCTAAACTCCCTCCTCCTCGCTCAACAATGACCATTACCGAAGCAACCCGCCAGCAAATCAGACAACGGGCTAAATATCTTTGTGAATATTGTCACTCTCCAGAACAAATCAGCACCTCTCGTTTTACCATCGACCATATTAAACCCCGTTCTTTAGATGGTAATGATGAGGTGAATAATTTGGCGCTTGCTTGTAGCCATACTCAACCCAAAAAAATGAGCTAAGATATACAAAAACCTTAAGCGTAACGAAACATGACTCCAGCTAACTATCAACTTTACCTCAACTTTGAGCAAATTTTAGCCTTGGTCAAACAACTGCCATATCCAGAAAAATTGCAATTAAGTCAAGAGCTTGAAAAAGAAACGTTAAACAATAAATTAACAGCACTTTTAGAGTCATTCAAAACCGATGAACTCTCCTTAGAAACTATCGAGCAAGAAGTAGAAGCAGTTAGAAGCGAAATTCATGCCAGAAACACAACCAATTAAAGTAATTATCGACACTAATCTTTGGATTAGCTTTTTGATTGGCAAACAATTAGTCAGCCTCAAAGAATTAATGGTAAATCAAACCATCCAAGTTGTATTTTGCGAGCAACTTTTAGAAGAAATCAGTCTTGTTACCCAAAGACCTAAATTGCAGAAATATTTTTCCGCAACGAAAGTTCGGGAATTGATTGAATTATTGAAAATAATTGGTTTATGTATAGAAATAACCTCAGAAGTTTCTATTTGTAGAGATGCCAAAGATAATTATTTATTGGCTTTAGCTAAAGATAGTCAAGCTAATTTCTTGATTACGGGCGATGGAGATTTATTAACTTTAACGAGTTTTGAACGTACACAAATTTTAACTTATCAAGATTTTTTAACCAAAATATAGATATTTACTCGTTACCAGTTATCATTAAAAATTCCACAGCGCCGCACCGGACACGGTATTACCGTGTCCCTACGGATATCCCATACAATTGAGCCAACAATCAAGGAAAAGCAGATCTATTTTGTGGTTCTATTTATTCATTTTCCCACACCAGCCGGTTGCTTACGGTTTCGCACTTCCAGAAAAATCAACAAAGCATTAACATCAGCCGGATTTACACCACCAATCCTCGATGCTTGGCCAATCGTCAGTGGCCTCACCTTAGTCAACTTTTCCCGCGACTCCTTCGAGAGAGTTGTAATTGCCATATAATCCAAATCTCCAGGCAATTGTCGGCGTTCGTGTCTAACAATTTCATCAATTTGATTTTGCTGTTTTTGCAGATATCCAGAATATTTGATATCAATTTCTGCACCTTCTTTCTCAGCCAACTTCAGACTGGAATCGCCTAAATTGTAGCGTTCCAAATCGACATAATGAAAACCTGGACGACGCAACAAATCAGCCAGAGTAATCGAACCTCTGATCGATTGTTGACTCTGGGCCAAAATCTGCTGACCAAGTTCCTCGTGTTCCTTCACCCGCGTCCCATACAAGCGTTTCTTCTCCGCCACAATATTAGCTTGTTTGCGCTCAAATAACTCCCAACGCCGATCGCCAATCAAGCCAATTTCCCGTCCCAACGGAGTCAAGCGTTGATCCGCATTGTCCGATCGTAATAATAGCCGATATTCCGATCGCGAAGTCAACATCCGGTAAGGTTCCCGCAAATCCTTCGTACACAAATCATCAATCAAAGTCCCCAGATAACTTTGCTCGCGAGGAAACACAATCATCTCCTGATTCTTCGCGAATCTAGCCGCATTAATCCCCGCGACAATCCCCTGTGCAGCCGCCTCCTCATATCCAGTCGTACCGTTCACCTGACCCGCGCAAAATAGACCTTCAATCTTCTTAGTCATCAACGTGGGAAAACACTGAGTAGCCGGCAAATAATCGTATTCCACAGCATAAGCAGGGCGCATCATCTCGCACTTTTCCAAACCAGGCAAAGTCCGCAACATTTGCAACTGCAAACTTTCCGGCAAACCAGTCGAAAAACCTTGGATATAAAGTTCAGGAATATCCCTACCTTCCGGTTCAATAAAAATCTGGTGGCTTTCCTTATCTGCAAACCGGACAATCTTATCTTCAATACTCGGACAATAGCGCGGCCCCTTCGCATCAACCCAGCCACCGTAAACCGGAGAAAGGTGCAAGTTATCTCTAATTAACTGGTGAGTTTCTGG
Organism: Oscillatoriales cyanobacterium PMM_0080; assembly: GCA_949127775.1. GTDB lineage: Bacteria > Cyanobacteriota > Cyanobacteriia > Cyanobacteriales > Microcoleaceae > Microcoleus. The sequence goes on along the minus strand of CASBQF010000428.1, from coordinate 20,595 downwards.
CGTAGTTCGAGTTAGATAACAAGGCATTTGTTCCCGTTCCACCCAAACTTCTGGATCGAAACTAAACCAACGAACATCTGCATCTCCCGGCTGCGGTTCTAGGTTCGTATAATCGAGAGTTCGCTTGTCAACTCTTGCCGGAGTTCCAGTTTTCAAGCGTCCTGTTTCAAAGCCCAAACGATTGAGAGTTTCTGTCAAACCAACGGCAGCAAATTCTCCGGCACGTCCGGCCGGCATCGACTTGTTGCCTACCCAAATTGTGCCACCTAAAAAAGTGCCTGTGGTCAAAATTACAGCTTTGCATTCAAAGGCGACACCGAAGTATGTTTCAACGCCGATCACTTCTTCGTTTTTGCCCAAAACTAAGTCTGTAACCATCGCTTCACGGATAGTCAAATTCTCTTGGTTTTGAACAATGTTGTTCATCACAGCGGCGTATTCCCGCTTGTCTGTTTGTGCTCGCAGCGCCCACACTGCGGGGCCTCGCGAAGCGTTGAGGATGCGTTTTTGTAGATAAGTGCGATCGGCCATTTTGCCGATTTCGCCGCCTAGGGCATCGACTTCGTTGGTAAGTTGAGTTTTAGCGGGGCCACCGACGGCTGGGTTGCAGGGTTGCCACGCGATTTTGTCGAGGTTGAGGGTGAGTAAAAGGGTGCGGCATCCGAGGCGAGATGTGGCGAGGGCGGCTTCGCAGCCTGAGTGTCCGGCACCTACTACGATGATGTCGAAGCTATCTTGGAATTGTACTGGGGTTTGTGCGGTCATGGTCTTTTGAGCGGCAAGGACTCGTACTTTATTTTAGCAGTAATTTTGATAGTTGTGGCGTTGGGTTTTTGGCAATATCTTGATTGGGGATTTTTAACCGCAGATGTAGGCGCTTCGCCTTCCCTAATGGTACGCGGATGGACGCGGATGAAAGCTAAAAATCAGTGCCATAATTGACGTATAGTAACGGAGATTAACATTATGCTGTCAACTGCAAAGACCAAAATGGGCAGAATTATCACAACCTTAACCATCACCAATCGCATCGACCAAGGTTTGGCGGCGCGGGGTATCATTACGCCTGACGAAGTGCGATCGATTACTCTCGACAATGTTCTCATAGATACAGGCGCAACAACTTTGTGTTTGCCAAAAAGCACGATCGCCCAATTGGGATTAGAAATCCTCAAAGAAGTAGACGTTGAGACGGCTAACGGCATTGGCAAGGCGAGAATTTTTCAAGATGCTAAAATTTCTCTGCTGGGACGTGAGGGAACTTTTGAATGTTTGGAACTTCCCGGCGGCGGTTCCCCTTTACTCGGAGTTATCCCGTTAGAAGCATTGGGGATTGAACTCGATTTACAAAATCAACAATTAAAAGTTTTGCCGATTAGTCCGACACAAACTTATTTCACAATTATGTAGAATTGACTATAACAACAGGTAGCGATAGTTTTAGTGCCCATGAGTAGGGCAGAGAAACCCGGTTTCTATGATTTTTTGCATTTAGTTACGAGAAATATACGAATCAACCCGTTTTCTGAGGTTAAAATTATGTAGATTCATCGCCATTTTCGCACTTTTATAACTAAAGTTTTATCATAATGTCTATTAAAACACTCATGAAGTGTAGCTATCCCATAGGAAATCGCCTAACTGCCATCCTCAAAAAAGTCCCTCTGCGAATGGTACTGATTGTGCCGTTTGTGCTGCAAATTGTGGGGACTACGGGCTTTGTAGGGTATCTTTCCTACAAAAATGGCGAAAAGGCAGTTAACAATCTGGCAGACCAACTAGCAGTACAAATTGGCGATCGCGTCACACATTACCTCGATACATATCTGTCTGTGCCACAGTTAATCAATCGCATTAACGCCGATGCGGTGCGCCAAAAAACGATAGATTTACAAGATTTAACTGGACTCGAACGTTACCTTTTGTTTCAACTCAAACAGTTCGATTCGGTAACAACAATTCTTTTTGGTAGCAAGCAGGGAGATTTAGTTGGGGGCGATCGGACTATCGGACAGGATCTGATTATGCGATCGGATAAGTTGGATAAGGGCATCATAAATAACTATGTTCCAGACTCGCTAGGCAATAAAACTAAACTATACGATAGTTTTCGACAACCTGATGCCACAAACAGGCCTTGGTACAAAGCTGCTAAAGCTGCGGGGAAATCAACCTGGAGTAAGATTTTCACTGTGGGTAGCAATATAGATTTAGTAATTAACGGCAATCGACCGATTTATGATGAGGCGACAAAGGAACTGCTGGGAGTCTTTTCGGTTAATCTCAACATTACCAAAATCGCCGATTTTCTCAACAGCATAAAAATTAGCAAGTCGGCAAAAATTTTTATTATCGAACGCAGCGGATTATTAGTAGCCAATTCCGGCCCAGATAATCCCTATACTTTTAGAAGCCAACAGTTTAATCGATTAAAATCAACAGAAAGCCCAGATGCTACGATCCACGCCACGGGTCAATTTTTAACCGATCGCTTTGGTGGCTTTTCCCAAATTAAAGATATTCAAAGGCTGAAGTTTGAAATAGATGGCAAACAGCAATTGGTCAAAGTATTACCTTACCGAGATGATTTTGGTTTAGATTGGTTGATTGCGATCGTCATCCCTGAATCTGACTTCATGGCAGAAATTGATAACAACAATCGCAGCACAATTATACTGTGTACTAGCGCCTTAATCGGAGCAATTGTTGTGGGTATTCTCACAGCTAAATGGATAACCAAGCCAATTTTACGCTTAAATACAGCAGCCAAAGCTCTAGCTAACAATGAATGGGATACAACTATCGAAATTGACCGCACTGATGAAGTCGGGGAATTGGCAAACTCGTTCAATAATATGGCAGACAAACTGCAATCTGCCTTCAAATCTCTCAAATCTTTAAATGCTGCCTTAACTGAGAGTGAAAGCCGTATGAAACAAATGCTCGAAGCTATGCCAGTGGGAGTCGCCGTTCACGATTTGACCGGTCAACTAATTTTCGTTAATCAAATAGCACGGCAGTTAGTAGGTATCCAAACTATACCCGAGTCTACAACCGAGCAAATCGCAGAAGTTTTTAGAGTTTACCAAGCAGGAACCGATGAATTATATTCACTCGAAAAAATGCCGATCGCCCGATCGCTCAAAGGAGAAACCGTGAGGGTTGAAGACCTAGAAATTCGTTTGCCCGATCGCACTGTGCCTTTAGAAGTTTTCAGTACGCCACTATTTGATGAAATCGGCAACATTATCAGTGCGATCGCCGCTTTTCAAGACATCACCGATCGCAAAAACACCGAAAAGTTGCTGACTGACTACAATCGCACTTTAGAACAAAAGGTCAGCGATCGCACTGCCGAACTCCAAGGATCAAAAGAAGCAGCCGAAGTCGCCAACCGAGCTAAAAGCGCGTTTTTAGCTAATATGAGCCACGAATTGCGAACTCCCCTCAATGCCATTGTCGGCTACACTCAAATACTTTCCCGACAGCCAGATTTTTGCCCCCGCGACAAAGAACGGATTCGCATGGTACAGCAGTGCGGTTCTCACTTGCTGACTTTAATTAATGATATTTTAGATTTGGCTAAAATTGAAGCTGAAAAGATCGAGTTAACGGCAAACGATGTTTGTTTGCCGGATTTTCTCAATGATATCTCAGAAATTTTTCGGCTCAAAGCTGAAGAAAAAAGCATAATTTTTGTCTACCAAATAGCAGATGACATTCCTAATATTGTCTCAGTCGATGAAAAGCGGTTGCGTCAAATTCTCCTGAATTTGTTAAGTAATGCGATTAAATTCACCGGAAAAGGTAGCGTGAACTTCAAAGTAGAAGTAATTGAGAATAGTCAATCTATTGCAGAAATATTGGGCGCGGGTGAAGATGCTTTTGCATCTGATTCAAGGCGCACTTTCCCCATTACCAAAATCCGCTTTCAAGTTAAAGATACAGGGATCGGAATTGCTAGCGACGCCACAGAACGAATATTTCTGCCTTTTGAACAAGCAGGTGATATCGGACATCAAACAAAAGGTACGGGTTTGGGATTAAACATTGCCCAAACCTTGGTTTCACTGATGGGAGGCGAGCTCAATGTCGAAAGTTGTTGGGGCGTTGGGAGTACGTTTTCGTTTGAAATTGAATTGTCAATTCCCTACGGGATAGCTTCGCTTTATGTAGAAGATTTTGCAGCACCAGTTTCGCCACCGCGCCAGCCCCTAATTACAGGTTATGAAGGTAAACGGCGCAAAATTTTAATTGTTGACGATAGCCCAGAAAATAGTTCTTTGATGGTGGATATATTAGCACCGCTGGGTTTTATATTGATTGAGGCTGATTCTGGTGAAAGAGGTTTAGAAACAGCCATTTTGGAGGAACCAGATTTAATTATTACTGATTTGTTGATGCCGGGAATTAGCGGTTTTGAACTCTGTACTCAATTGCGTTCTTTGCCAATATTTCGCGAGACGCCCATCTTAATTGCTACTAGCGGGCTGTTTGAGTTGGAGTTGGAAAAGCAAGAAGAAATAGGCTATAATGATTTTATCAGTAAATTTTTTCAGATCGATGAATTTTTGGCACAAATACAAAGTTATCTGGGATTGTTTTGGATTTTTGAGGCTACGAGAGCTCCCCTACGAGATAGCTTGGCTGCACAATCTTTGAGTGAATTGGCGATCGGCTCAGAAGACTCAGAAATGCCTCTGGGCGAAGAGTTACTCGATTTGTACGAAGCCGCTCAAATTGGTAACTTCGAGCAGGTTAAGCACGAAGCACAGCACCTCCAAGAGTTAAATCCCAAGTATGCCCTATTTGCTCGGAAAATTTTACATTTAGTCGATCGCTACGACGATGACGCGATAATTCAACTAATACAGCCTTGTTTAAATGCGGGTGAATAAATAAACTAGGGTTCGCAATGTGCACTCTACTGAATGAATCAGCCGAAGCCAAACAAGAATGATGAATATCAAACAATGCCCTAGGAATTATCTCAATTCCGGTTACACTCAGACATGATATAGAGGACACGGCAGTGCCGTTTCCCTACCGCAATCAATTGTAGGGAGACGGCACTGCCGTGTCCTGATTTCGGGTAATATTGATTCCGATACTACCGGATTTGATATCAACCATGATTTTTCAATAAATGCGTGTAACCCCCTAAAAAAAATTAAAAAATTCCCTTCTACCGAATAAACTTGAAGTATAAATAGTCGGGAGCTGAGGCGGAAAATACCTAAGTAAGTCATTACGAATGGAAGATCGGCGCAGCACTGCGTTGCGAAAGCAGTCGCTAGCCGTGATGATAGTTGTACGTCGCGACCAAATAAATCGGGTTTTTCACACCCTAAATTTGATATAATCGAGAGAATTTGAATATAATTGATTACATAATATCAAGGATGCCATCTCCTACATCCGATCTGTTGCACCAATTTAAACCAAACCCGAGCAACCGAGTCAGGGATTTGGAATATCTCGGCTCTCAGGTTGAGTTGGCGGCGAGTAACTGGGTTCTCTATGCAATATCTGCCTCATTTTCTAGTAAGTTTGGCGGACGCACTCGTGCGCAAGCTACTTTTTCTTAATTGCCAATTTTTTTTATTTCAAAGAGCAGTAAAAATATGCAGTCTCAGATAAAAAGCAAAGTATTAATCGTAGATGACCAACCGGATAATATTAATATTTTATCATATTTCCTGGTGGAATATGGATTTGAGATTTTTGTAGCTACCACCGGAGAGAAAGCGCTACACAGAGTCCAAAAAATCATGCCCGATCTGATTTTGCTGGATATTATGATGCCGGGAATAGATGGATTTGAAACCTGCCGCCGCCTGAAATCAATGGAATCAGTTAAGGACATTCCAGTGATTTTTATGACGGCTCTTTCGGAGGTGGCGGATAAAGTGAAAGGGTTGACTTTGGGAGCAGTAGACTATATCACTAAACCGCTACAACACGAAGAGGCGATCGCCCGAATCAACATCCACCTACAACTGCGAAACCTCACCAAACAATTAGAACAACAAAATACACTGCTGCGATCGGAAGTGCGATCGCGCCAATTAGCCGAGTTAGCCCTGCGCTTTTCCGAGGAAAAATTTGTCAAAGCTTTTCGTAGCAGCCCCGCAGCCATGACAATAGCCACCTTTGAAGAGGGATACTTGATGGAAGTCAACCAGAGCTTTTGCAACCTCACCGGCTATTTTCCCGAGGAAATATTGGGCAAAAGCGATCGCGAAATCGATTTATGGATGAATCAGGGCGATCGCGATCGCTTCTGGGAACTCTTGCAAGTATCTGGCACTATTTACAAACAAGAATTCCAGTTTCATACCAAGTTCGGCAAAATCAAGTTTGTGCTCCTATCGGCAGAAATTATTAGCATTGGGGACACCAAGTGCATTCTGATGATGACTTACGACATTACCGAGCAAAAGCTAGCCCAAGAAACCTCATACCGCCGCGAACAAGAATTCAGGGCTTTAGCAGAAAATTCCCCGGATATAATTGCCCGATTTGACCGCCAACTGCGACACCTCTACGTCAATCCAGCAGCCGAATTCGCCACAGGAATCCCCACTGAAAGATTCCGAGGTAAAACCCATCGAGAGTTAGGAATATCCGAGGAAGTGGTGATGCTCTCGGAAACAACTTTGTGCGCCGTGTTCGCTAACGGCACCGAAGAGTGCTTTGAACTCAATTGTCCCACCAAATTCGGGATTAAATTATATCAGGTTTGCATGGTTCCTGAATTTAAGCGCGATCGAACAGTTACATCTGTCTTATCTGTCAGCCGCGACATCACCGCTGTCAAACAAGCCGAAATGGAACTGCGAAAAAGCGAACTGCGCGAACGAGAAAAATCTGCTCAATTAGAATTAACATTAGGCAATTTAAAGCGCACCCAATCCCAACTAATTCAAACCGAAAAAATGTTGAGTCTTGGGCGAATGGTAGCAGGAGTCGCCCACGAAATCAATAATCCTAACAGTTTTATATTGTGCAATATCAATCCAGCCCGTCACTATTTCCAAGATGTCAACAATCTGCTGGAACTTTACAAAAAAAGATATCCCTATCCCGGAGTAGAAATAGATGAACTAGCTCAGAATATAGACTTAGAATTTTTGCAAAAAGATTGGTCACGACTGATGAAATCAATCGAGTCTGGAGCCAAGCGCATTCAGCAAATTGTTAATTCCTTAAAATTCTTCACCAAACTCGATGAATCCGGTATTAAAGAAGTAAATATAAATCAAAGTATTGATAATACTCTGCTATTTGTCCAGCACCGAGCGCGAGGTAAAGACATTAAAACAACAATTAACGGCAGTATTATTTCCCAAGAAATTGAGGTAATCAAAAAATATGACAATCTGCCAGGAGTTCCCTGTTACAGTAGTTATTTGAATCAGGTGTTTGCCAGTTTGCTCAATAACGCCATTGATGCTCTAGAGACTCAACCTCACCCAAGAATTATGATTTATACTGAGCTGGAAACAGCAGACTGCTCCGTTGGTAAAGGCGCAGAAGGAAGAGGCTACAATCACTTATCTACGGCAATTCATCCTCACAAGCCTCCTGCTCAATTTGTAGTGATTCGGATTGCTGACAACGGGATTGGCATGAGTGAAGAAGTTCAGAAAAAGATGTTTGACCCGTTTTTTAGTACAAAACCTGTAGGGAGCGGCACGGGATTGGGTTTATCGATCAGTCATCAAATTGTTGTCGAACAACACGGCGGTCAAATTAGTTGTATTTCTGCGATCGGCGAAGGAACAGAGTTCGCGATCAAGATTCCTTTAAGGCCCGTAACTTGCGCGCAGGAAACTCGACACCGAGTTACGTTGTAAGTCAGTAGCCAGTAGGGTGCGTCAGCGGGGCAAAATTCTTAAGTAGCCGGTCAAAAAAATCTGCCAGCTGACGTACCCTACAATAACTTTACAACCCGTAACTTGCGCACAGTCCGTGGGTGCGTCAGCGGGGCAAAATTCTTAAGTAGCCGGTCAAAAAAATCTGCCAGCTGACGCACCCTACAATAACTTCTGGCGAATGCTATAACCAAAAATAATTAACAAGCGTACACAACAAATGAAATACTTCTTCTTATCCGACGGGTGGAAAGTCGGGCGCGTCTGGGGGGTTGGTGGCGAGTGGACAGCAGCCGGCTGGAGACGCCAGCCAGACATCCAACAGCTCAATATGTGTCTTTTGGATCGCAACGAAAAAATGTGGCTCTACCGCGTTGAAGACGCCGTACTGATGGTAGAAGTCAAACCCGGAGCCACCCTCGATCCAGCCGATCCGGCAAAAAATATCGGCAGTGTGACACTGACCAGACTGATCGATGCCGAGCAAGTCCTCGAAAGGCTTGGGGCGATCGCAGCCCGCTGCGAAATAGGCAATCCGCCATTAATATAATCCCGAACATATTGCAATCGGCTCTAACACTCGATACACTTCTTTAAATAACTTTCATTTTTTACGCCTCGACCCTCGAAGGCAGAAAGCAGAAGGCAGAAGGCAGAATTTAAACCCCGCAGGCAACTGCTCAGGATTGAGAATCTGATTTTTCCGTCAAAATAGACATCAACACTTACACGTTGGAGAAGCGCCGTCAATGGGATTACCCTGGTATCGCGTACACACAGTCGTCTTAAATGACCCAGGTCGATTGATTTCTGTACATTTAATGCACACTGCCCTCGTGGCAGGTTGGGCCGGCTCAATGGCCCTTTACGAACTAGCAGTTTTTGACCACGCAGATCCAGTTCTGAACCCGATGTGGCGTCAAGGGATGTTCGTACTACCCTTTATGACTCGTTTGGGAGTGACAGGTTCTTGGGGTGGTTGGAGCATCACTGGCGAAGGTAACGTCGATCCAGGCTTCTGGTCCTTTGAAGGCGTCGCTGTTGCTCACATCGTCCTCTCCGGCTTGCTGTTTTTAGCAGCAGTCTGGCACTGGGTGTTTTGGGACTTGGAACTTTTCAGAGACCCTCGCACTGGTGAACCAGCCCTCGATTTGCCAAAAATGTTTGGCATTCACTTGTTCCTGTCCGGCTTGCTGTGCTTCGGCTTCGGCGCATTTCACCTCTCGGGACTATTTGGCCCGGGAATGTGGGTGTCCGACCCCTACGGCTTGACCGGTCACGTCCAGCCAGTGGCTCCTTCCTGGGGCCCTGAAGGCTTCGATCCGTTCAATCCTGGTGGCATCGTGGCTCACCATATTGCAGCGGGTGTAGTCGGCGTAATTGCTGGTTTGTTCCACTTGACAGTGCGACCACCGGAACGTCTTTACAAAGCCCTGCGGATGGGGAATATCGAAACTGTACTTTCTAGCAGTATCGCTGCCGTGTTCTTCGCAGCTTTCGTAGTTGCGGGTACGATGTGGTACGGTTCTGCTGCTACTCCGATCGAGCTTTTTGGCCCGACTCGCTATCAGTGGGACGGCGGCTATTTCCAACAAGAAATCGATCGCAGAGCTCAAGCTAGCTTAGCCGGTGGCGCTAGTTTCGAGTCCGCTTACGAGCAAATTCCCGAAAAATTGGCTTTCTACGACTACGTGGGTAACTCTCCTGCTAAAGGTGGTTTGTTCCGCGCTGGCGCAATGGTCAACGGCGACGGCATTGCTAAAACTTGGCTGGGGCATCCAGTATTTACTGACAATGAAGGTCGGGTATTGTCGGTGCGCCGCCTCCCGAACTTCTTTGAAACTTTCCCAGTAATTTTGACGGACAAAGATGGCATCGTTCGCGCTGACATCCCCTTCCGTCGTGCTGAATCAAAGTACAGCTTTGAACAAAGCGGAGTTACTGTCACTTTCTACGGTGGCGAATATAACGGTCAAACTTTTAACAGTCCTTTGGATGTTAAGAAGTTTGCTCGCGCTGCTCAAAGGGGTGAAGTGTTTGAATTCGATCGCGAAACCTTGAAATCGGACGGCGTTTACCGTACTTCAACTCGCGGTTGGTTCACTTTTGGACACGCTTGCTTTGCTTTGCTGTTCTTCTTCGGCCATATCTGGCACGGTTCGCGGACTATTTTCCGCGACGTATTTGCTGGAGTTGAAGCCGACATGGAAGAACAAGTCGAGTGGGGCTTGTTCCAAAAACTAGGCGACAAAAGTACCAGAAGAGAAGAATCTATCTAGGTTTTTCTCACTATGGGGCATCGGGAATTTTTCCCGGTGCACAAAAACCCGGTTTCTTGAAGAAACCGGGTTTTTTGGGTTATGTCAATTTCGGTTACGCTTACACTGGGATAATATAGAGGAGACGGCAGTGCCGTGTCCCTACCCAAAATGACATTGTAGGGACTAAGGCCAAGCCGTCTCCTAATTTCTGCTACTAATAATTCCGATGCAACCGGAACAGCTTCCTTCGGAAATATCTGTGAACTAAGAAAGCAATAATTGAGATAAAATAAGATATGAAGGGAACATAAGGAAAATTTAAACATGGAAAGCGTTGCTTATATTTTGATGCTGGCTTTAGCATTAGGCGTGATATTTTTTGCGATCGCCTTCCGGGAACCTCCGCGCATCGGCAAATAAGCCGATCGATATTTCCAGTCCAGCAATTCATCTGACCGCACCAGCGTCAGATGAATTGCAATTTTATGGCGACGCCTGTTAAAATCAGCAATCATGCGCTGTTCCTCCTGCCAACACACAAATAGTCGCGTTCTCGAATCGCGTTCAGCCGAGTCAGGTCAAAGTATCCGGCGGCGGCGCGAGTGTCTGAACTGTCAGCACCGCTTCACAACTTACGAACGTATAGAATTTGTGACGATTACGGTGATCAAGCGCGACGGCAAACGCGAGTCTTTTGACAGGTCAAAGTTAGTCAGAGGACTGGTTAGGGCCTGCGAAAAAACTGGTTTGTCTTCCAGTCAGCTTGAAACCCTGGCCGAAGAAATCGAAGCGCAACTCCAAGGTCGATCGCTCCGAGAACTCGCCAGCTCGGACATTGGAGAATTAGTATTATTACATCTGCGGCCACTGAGCGAAGTCGCCTATGTCCGTTTCGCCTCTGTATATCGGCAATTTCGAGGCATCCGAGATTTTGTAGATACCCTAAATCACCTTCAGAATCCCCTCAATCAAGCTTTGTGTCCAGAAACTGGGCCAGAAAATGCCCCAGATTTGTCGGAACCGGATGAGTCGTGCGATCGAGAAAGCCCCACATCCTATGCTACTCCCAGCTAAACTCGCTTAAATTAATTTAAAACCAGTATGCCGGTAAGTTATAATAATCCACTGGACTCTGAATGTTAAAAATTAAACATTTTCAAACAGAGTTGGAATTAAGAGCAATGGCAAGCGTCGGTGTAAGATTACACCGGGCAAAAGTTGGCAAAAACTGACTTTCGTAAAAGATTTTGCAAGAAGTTAACCACTTTTTCAGTAAAATCTCTATTATCTGCCTGCAAACGAAAAACATGAAGGAGAGAAATCCTAGGAAACTATTCGCATGGTCAATACCAAAACCACAGTCAAAGACATCGGCTTTACTCACGAAGATTTTGCGGCCTTACTTGATAAATATGACTATCACTTTAGCCCCGGCGACGTAGTAGCGGGTACAGTTTTTAGTATAGAACCGAGGGGTGCTCTGATTGATATCGGTGCTAAAACAGCAGCGTACATTCCCATTCAGGAAATGTCCATCAATCGAGTGGAAAGCCCTGAAGAAGTATTGCAATCAAACGAAACCAGAGAATTTTTCATCCTCACCGATGAAAATGAAGACGGACAATTAACCCTGTCCATTCGACGCATTGAGTATATGCGCGCCTGGGAAAGAGTGCGACAACTACAAGCAGAAGACGCTACAGTTCGATCGCAAGTATTTGCCACCAACCGTGGCGGCGCACTGGTGAGAATAGAAGGATTGCGAGGCTTCATTCCCGGTTCTCACATCAGCACCCGCAAACCGAAGGAAGAATTAGTCGCCGAAGAATTACCCTTGAAATTCTTAGAGGTAGACGAAGACCGCAACCGCCTAGTATTAAGTCACCGTCGCGCCTTAGTTGAGCGCAAGATGAACCGCCTCGAAGTCGGGGAAGTGGTCATCGGTACAGTACGCGGTATCAAGCCCTACGGCGCTTTTATCGACATCGGTGGCGTGAGCGGCTTGCTGCACATTTCGGAAATTTCGCACGATCACATCGATACGCCTCATAGCGTCTTCAATGTCAACGACGAAGTGAAGGTAATGATCATTGACTTGGATGCCGAAAGAGGCCGGATTTCTCTCTCCACCAAGCAATTGGAACCGGAACCGGGCGCGATGGTCAAAAATCGTGAATTGGTGTACGAGAAAGCTGAAGAAATGGCAGCTAAGTTCCGCGAGAAAATGCTAGCTCAAAAGCAAGCTAAAGCAGGCATAGACGTTCCTGCTGATTCAACTGATGCTGATGATGAAATCTCCGATGAAATACTCGAAGACGTACCTTCAGCAATGGAAGAAGATTTGCCGGAAGAAGTAGCAGCCGAAGCTGCACCGGAAGTCGCAGCCGAAGCTGTACCCGAAGTCGCAGCCGAAGCCGCACCGGAGGTAGCCTCCGAAGCTGCACCGGAAGTCGCAGCCGAAGCTGCACCCGAAGTCGCATCCGAAGCTGCACCCGAAGTCGCATCCGAAGCAGTATTAAATGTAGAGGAAGAAATCCCTCCTGTGACGGTCGAATAACACCGCAGTGACTGTAATTAAAAGAGGGGAAATCCCCTCTTTTTTTTGCCTTAAACGTCTCAATCAACAATCATCAATTAATGCCAATTCCCAAAAGTAGGGAAACGATGTTGCCGTCTCCGGCGCGGAGATTAGGAAACGGCATTGCCGTTTCCCTACGATTCCGTTTTAATAATTGGTATCAATTCCGTTCTGAAAAACTTACCCAAAACTACCCAAATCTAGACTTAGCTGGACATGAGTAATAAAAGTGTTAACTTCCTGTTTCGTCGTAGCGATAGCATGACTGCCACCTTTGTTTGTCTACTCCACAGGCTGATGCGGTGGAACTCACCGCCTGATGCTCCGAACGTTCTGGTACAAAAATACCTTCAAACCAACGTTCTATATTCTTAGCTGCATTGAAGTCACGATCTTGAATATTTCCACAACTGGGACATTCAAAGACTCGGACTTTTAAAGGCATACTTATCCTATTATTGCAGCAACTTGAGCAGATTTGACTACTAGGAAAGAATCGATCTACAAGCGTCAATTTCGAGTTAAACTTTTCAGTCTTATATTCAAGTTGACGCTTAAATTCATACATTCCGCAATCAGCGATTGCACCAGCTAATTTGTGATTTTTCAAAAATGCCTTGACATTCAAATCCTCGATCTTGACCTCGCTGTGGTTTTTGGCGAGGTAAGTTGTCAACTTGTGAATGGCATCTGAGCGGATATTTGACACTTTTAGGTGTAATTTTGCGAGTTGAGCGACGGCCTTCTTGCGGTTATTAGATCCTTTGACTCGCTTGCTGACACGCCGTTGCAGGCGTTTCATTTGACGGCTCATCCGACGATAAGCTTTGGCATTGGCAAAGACTTGGCCGACGCGAACAAACTGCCAATTCTTTGATGCCGATATCAACACCAACAGTAGGGCGGTCAGGTGGAGTTACGGGCTTTTCGATTTCGTACTTAAAAGCAATGAACCATCGGTAGGCTTTTCGACTAATTACACAGTTATGAAATGCCGTAATAGGCAATGGTTCATGCAGCCTAACCCAACCAATCTTCGGTAACTTGACACGCTTGCCATCGTTATTAATTTCTGGCTTTGATTTGGTTCCTTGTTCTAGGTAGAAAGAGTCACCTGACGCACCTTTTTTCTTGAACCTAGGCTGTGAAGATACCTTCTTGAAGCATCTATCCCAAGCTGTCCTCAGTTCAGCTAGAGCCTGCTGCGGACTTGCCTTAGAAGACTCGTAATACCAGGGATGCTCTTGTTTGACTTGGGCCACTAAGCGCTTATGAAGATCGATTGCAGAAGGAATTTTTACACTTTTATCGGTCTCCCTGATTTTCAAAGTTTCAAGGATGATCGAATTTGCTTGCGTTGTAAGCGTGTCTTGCTACCCCGCAATGTTGACGGAATCTAGTTACCTGCTTATTGTTAGGCTTTAATTCCGTCTTGAAGCTGAGTAACACTTGCTTTTTTCCTCATTTTTGCCTTACTCTTATTATATGCGGAATTAATGCGGAATAATAATATGCCTAGAAAAAAGATTTACAGCGAGCCTAAGCGTAAGGTCAACCTAAGCCTGACTGAGACTGCTACTAAGTGGTTAGAGGAAAAACGAGCTGAACTTACCGCAAGCAGTCTTAGTGACGTTATTGAGAGACTCGCTAGAGAGTTACCCAAAAAGTCTATTAATGGGTAACTCTGTCCACGAATTACGCTACAGTTTCAAACCCCATTCCCAATTCCCCATTCCCCATTCCCAATTCCCCATTCCCAATTCCCAACAATTTAATGTCTTTCTGTTGACAGATGCACAGATCGCACTTTTAACTTGTGCCACCGACCGATCGCACTTCGCATATGTAAAGTTATATTACAAATTCGATTTTGTAGCTTTAGATACATAATTCTTTGTTATAGTCATAAATAGGAAGAACAAACCAGCCCAAAATTGATCAAGGAATACAGAGGAACCCCATATGTCTACCGAAAATCAAGCCCGCTCCCTGATGATGCGCCACCACCACCTAGTAAAGAATCGGCAGCAATCGATGCTCAACCGCGCCGCCACCGAAGTCGGGATGGAAGATACCAATTACTGGGGTCACATTCAAGGCAAGGCACAGCCCAGCCTTAAAGACAGCTACGATCGCAGCAACGCTACCATGAGCTAACTTTTTGGTAATGGCGAGACTGTCGAATTTACATTGTTGAAAGCCCACTAAAAATTAATAATGTCAGTTACAAAATCGTCGCGACTTCTTCTTGAGTTAGAACTCTCAAGTAAAAGTCGCGATTAATTTTATGCGTTATGAGTTATTAGTTATTAGTTATTGGGCTGGGATACTTGATATAATTCCCTCTCAATAGAATAGAAAGCTCTAGGGAGGCAATCATGTCAGACTGGAAAGTAATTGACGGCGGAGTTACAGCACCGAGAGGATATCGAGCGTCAGGAATTACAGCGGGTTTGAAGCCTTCAGGCTTGCCGGATTTAAGTTTAATTTTGTCAGAAGTAGAGGCGATCGCCGCAGGAGTATTCACCACATCTACAGTCCGGGCTGCTTGTGTGGACTACTGCCGCCAGCGTTTGCAAGCCAAACCCAGCGCCAAAGCTATTTTGTGCAATGCAGGACAAGCAAATGCTGCTACGGGCGAAGCAGGTTTAGCCGATGCCCTCGAAAGCGCGAAATTGTTGGCAGAAGCCCTGAATATTCCCTCAGAATCAATTCTGCTGGCCTCCACTGGCGTGATCGGACAGCGGATTAAAATGGAGCCGTTGAGGGCGGGAATTCCCCGATTAGTTGCTGAGGCTTCCTCCACTGGTTCCGATGCGGCTGCTAAGGCGATTTGTACGACTGATTTAGTGCCGAAAACGATCGCCCTAGAAGCTATGTTTGGCGATCGGCCTGTACGCATCGGCGGTATTTGCAAAGGTTCGGGAATGATTCACCCGAATATGGCAACAATGCTCGCATTTGTAACTTGTGATGCAGCAGTGTCATCACATTTGTGGCAGGAAATGTTGAGTCGGGCTGCTAACAGAAGCTTCAATCAAATTACGGTTGACGGCGATACCAGTACCAATGATTCGCTAATTGCTTTGACTAACGGTCAATCTCGCACCCCCGCCATTACGGAAATGGGCCCGGATGCTGAAAAATTAGAGGCGATGTTGACTGAAGTTTGCGTACATTTGGCAAAGGCGATCGCCCGCGATGGTGAAGGTGCAACTTGCTTAGTGGAAGTACAAGTCAGTGGTGCGCCGGATGAAGTTTCTGCGAGTAAAATTGCCAAAACAATTGTCGGTTCTTCTTTAGTGAAAGCTGCTATTTTTGGACGCGATCCGAATTGGGGCAGAATTGCAGCGGCGGCTGGGCGGGCTGGTGTTCCTTTTGAACAGGAGAATTTGCGGATTCAATTGGGGGATTTTTTGATGCTGGAAAATGGACAGCCGAAGGAGTTCGATAAATCTGCTGCGAGTAATTATCTGAAGACGGCGGCGGCTGGTGAATATTTGAAATCCGACACGGTTTTAATTCGGGTTGGTGTCGGGAATGGTGAAGGTTTTGCGAAGGCTTGGGGATGCGATTTGAGTTACGACTACGTGAAGATTAATGCGGAGTATACGACTTAATCGGCGTTGCTGAATTTAGGTATGATTCACCTAGCGAAGGCAATCCCTGAAATGAGAGAGTAGGGGCAATTCATGAATTGCCCCTACTCAATTTCGGAGGCAAATCATACTCCAAATCAGCAACGCCACTTAATCGTCATTTTTTGGTTGTGATATCAATTCCGATTGCATCAGAATTGATATCACAACGCAACTTCCTCAAGAAGTTGGGTTGTGGCCACCAAAAATCGCTGACTGTGGAATGAGTGATTGCCGTTAAAAAAGAAGAATTATCTATTGACTTTGGTTGATTTCTTGTGCTATATTTTAGATAATAGAAGTGGTGGCATGAATAAAAAAAGTGCCACCACTTCCATTATTTAATGATACTTTATCAAACAGTGAAAGTCAAGCGTTTCACCCTAAAAAAAAGGCGATTTTTTTTTATTTCAATCATAAAAAATAAATTGCTAGGGCGATCGCGATAAGTGTAAATATATCCTGATGGGTTGTGGCAATTAGCTTCTTTAAATAATTGATTAATGATTAATGCAAGTTAACAGTCAACCGTCAACAGTCAACTGTCAACTAACTCAAACTTTCGCTTCCAAAGACTTGAGAAATTCTGTGTTTACTCCCGACTCGCGCGTCATGGCAATTTTCCCAGTACGAGCAATTTCCTTAATTCCAAATCTATTTAGAACTTGGACGATCGCCACCATCTTACCCGGATCTCCGACAACTTCCAAAGTCAGCGTATCATCACCAATATCGACCACTCGCGCTCTAAAAATCTGAGCTAACTCAATGATCTCCGATCGCGTCCCGGTAGCTGCATTAACTTTCAACAACATCAACTCCCGTTCCACACAGGGAATTTCCGTTATATCCTGAACTTTCAGCACGTTAATCAACTTGTACAGTTGCTTGGTCAACTGCTCGATAATCTGGTCATCTCCCGGTACAACCATCGTAATGCGAGACACTCCCACTTGCTCCGCCGGGCCGACGGCCAGACTTTCAATATTAAAACCCCGACGGGCAAACAAACCAGCAATTCGAGTGAGGACACCCGCTTCATCTTCAACTAAAACCGAAAGAGTGTGTTTCATTTCTCCCAAAAAAGACGGATTTCGTGCAATTCTACTGTCGCCAATTCGCCTTTTAGCAGCAGTCCACGCCCATTGAACCTGCATTAGACATTTTTTTCGTGTACGAACGTACACAATTACGCGACCGAATAAAAACTATTCAGGTCTGGTGGCTGACGAAAAATGCAATTTTGACACCCATGGGTGTCAAAATTACGAATTACCAAACCGCCATAACTTACATAAAAACCCGGTGTTGCAGCGACGGCATTTGGCGGCGGACTTGTTCTAGTCGATCGGGATTAATCTCTGCAATCGCCACACCCGGTTCGTCTCCAGCATCGGCCAAAACCACACCCCAAGGGTCGATAATCATCGCGTGACCGTGTGTTTGACGGCGGCCGTAGTGGCGGCCAGTTTGTGCGGGGGCGATCGTATAACAAGTATTCTCGATCGCCCTAGCCTGCAACAAAACCTTCCAGTGATCCTTGCCAGTGTAAGCCGTAAACGCCGCGGGCACGAACAAAACATCAGCACCCTTATGTGACAAATGCCTGTACACTTCCGGGAACCGCACGTCATAGCACACCGAAAGTCCCAGCGTCCCCAAATCCGGCGACACATAAACCGGCGGCAAATCTTCACCAGCTTTCACCGTGCTCGATTCCCTGTAAGTAATGCCGTCTGGCACATTCACATCGAACAAATGTACTTTTTTGTACCTGGCAACTTCGCTGCCGTTTGGGTCTACTAGCAAGCAAGTATTGTATACCTTCCCGCCCTCGGTTGGCACAGGAAACCCGCCGCCCAGAATCGTTACCTGGAAGCGTTGGGCCATTGTTTTGAGGAATTTTTCGCTTTCGAGTCCGATCGCCTCTGAACAAGCAATCTTGTCCTCCTCTTCTCCCATAAACGAGAAATTTTCTGGTAAGGAAACTAACTCCGCACCCCGACGCACTGCCAGGTCGATTAATTCCTCTGCCTGAACCAAATTTTTTTGCAGGTCAGGCAAGCTAGTCATTTGAATTGCTGCGGCGAGATAAGACTTCATCGATTCACAATATTAGTCATTAGTCATTAGTCATTAGTCAGCAGTCATTAGTCATTGGCAACTAATTTGATAGCTAAATATTTGAAATTCTCGGCTTTTTCCCGTGTGTGCGCTGGCATTGAGCCAACTGGTAGGGTTTGAGAGTTTTGAGCTTTGAGCTTTCAATTAACCTTTAACTCAAAACTCAAAATTCAAAACTCTCAACTTTTTAGCCGTAGATTTTGAGACCTAATTTCGGTCAAATCTTAAGGCATCGGATGAAAAAGCAGGTCGGGGAAAAAGCGGTTAAATTCAATCAAAGCCGCACCTTGAATAGAGAGCCAAAGGATAGCCAATACTGGTGCTGTCGAAAGAAACTTGACAAAATATTGCATGAATTCTGCTCCTAAAAATTTGAGACAGTTGGTAATTGCCGATCGATCGTGACGCTAATTCCTAATTTGCAGTTAATTAATTAACTGTTAGGGATTAGCTCTTCTGGATTCCCCAATTTTAGCGGGGGGAAACAGTAATTTCGTCGTCCTTGGCAAACATTTCACCACTGGTGAGTTCTTTGATAGCAGCCAGAGGCCACAAAACTCCGCTCAGCATAGATTTGATTGCCAAAGGAACATCGATAATAATCTCTTTTTCCTCTGAATTTCCTGATTTTTTAATTGCTTGCAGATAAGCGCGGCCTACCCAACCAATCCAACCAGTCATATACAAGAACAGTATGCTAGGAATCAAAAAGTCGCCGGCGTAAGTCAAGTTGCCGTCTACGATTAAGTGTGGATATCCTTCGGGGCCGCACATCGCCGCAGAGTAGCGATCGAATCTTGCTTTCGCAGATGCGGGATCGCCATTGGTAGAACGTGCATTTTTAGCCAGTTCCTTAAACGCGGGAGAGTCCTTGCACGGCACTAAATTGTAAGCCGAAGCAACTGGAGCAAAACTGAACCACAGACTAACCACTAAAATTGCAGCAAACAATCGTTGCATGAAATTGTTTCCTTTTGTTACAAAACAATAAGTTTTTGTACAAGCATTTCAACTTGCCGATCGCGAATCCAGATTACCGCATTTGTGGATCGTGTAAAGTATCGATCGTGGATGCGGCAAAGCCCAATAGAATTAGGGATTCGCGTTTTATAGGTTAGTGCCGAGCTAGCAATACCGCGAAGATATTACCTGACGGGGCAGATGATCCCGATCGCCATAACCTGACTACAAGTATAGCGGGGGAACTGCACCGAATTAGTTAAGCTAGCAATAGCAATAGCTAACCTATCAAATTAAATTACCAGTTAATGGCAACCATTTTCGCGATCGAAACAAGTTGTGACGAAACAGCAGCAGCGATTGTTAAGAATCGTCAAGTTTGCAGCAATGTTGTAGCATCACAAATTAAAATCCACGAACAGTACGGCGGGGTAGTCCCCGAAGTAGCTTCGCGGAGTCACCTAGAAATGCTAAATCAGGTAATTGCGCAGTGTCTATCTGAAGCGAACCTGAGTTGGTCAGAAATTGATGGTATTGCAGCAACTTGTGCGCCCGGTTTAGTAGGTGCATTGTTAGTTGGGCTGACAGCGGCGAAAACCTTGGCAATAGTCCACCAAAAACCTTTTTTAGGCGTCCACCACCTCGAAGGGCACATCTACGCTTCTTACCTGATTGAACCAGACTTGCAGCCGCCGTTTTTGTGCTTGTTAGTTTCCGGGGGGCACACCAGCTTAATTCACGTCAAAGATTGCGGCGTTTATGAAACTGTAGGAAAAACGCGCGACGATGCGGCGGGTGAAGCTTTTGATAAAGTCGCGAGACTGTTGCAGCTAGGATATCCCGGCGGGCCGCTGATGGACAAATTGGCAGCCCTTGGCAATGCCCAAGCATACCCCCTACCCGAAGGCAGAATTTCGATGCCTGGTGGTGGCTACCATCCCTACGACAGCAGTTTTAGTGGGTTGAAAACGGCAGTTTTGCAGTTAGTGCAGAAACTCAAAAAACAAGATATTAATGCTGGTGGCGAAGGCATCTTGGCTGATTCTACGATTAATGATATTGCGGCGAGTTTTCAGGAAACAGTAGCGAAGGGTTTGACCAAAAGGGCGATCGGCTGTGCATTAACTTTAGGACTTAGCACTATAGTAGTCGGTGGA
>CASBQF010000427.1 GCA_949127775.1 Oscillatoriales cyanobacterium PMM_0080 | reverse complement strand
GCAGGTTTGGATTATGTGCGGTATGCTGCTGCTAAGTCTTCGATTCCTTGGTTTGCGATCGGCGGAATAGACATCAACAACCTCGATCAATTATTAAATGCCGGAGCTCAAAGAGTTGCTGTAGTGCGATCGATCATGGAAGCAGAACAGCCTACTTTAGTCACCCAGTTTTTCATCTCCCAATTGATTCGGATGGAGAGTCTCAAAGCTCAAAAATCTCAGAAAGCATTGCAGGGAAAAACCTAAGTTTAAGCGGATGGAGTAAGATTAAAGGCGTTGCTGAATTTAGGTACGATCAACTCGCTATAGCTATCCCTGAAATTAGTAGGGGCAATTCATGAATTGCCCGGGGACTTCATGAATTGCCCGGGCAATTCATGAAGTCCCCCTACTCTCAATTTCGGAGGCAATTCATACTCCTTTCTCAGCAACGCCAGATTAAATAAACCACGAAAAATAGGAAGGAAGAGAAAGAAGGAAATGTAATTCTTCCTTCGTGTTCTTCCCGTCTTCGCGGTTGGTTCAAATAATTAAACTAATAACGAATGACTAATCAAATCGCCTTACAAGTTAACGGAGAAACTCGTAATTGTGCCACCGAAACACCTCTACCAGAATTATTAAAGCAACTAGGTTTAAATCCGCGATTGCTCGCTGTAGAGTACAACGGCGAAATTCTGCACAAACAATTTTGGGAAACCACCCAGATGCAAGCAGGCGACATCTTAGAAATTGTGACAATCGTCGGAGGAGGCTAGCCACAAATTAGCGAATCATACCAAATCCCTTCGTATCCAAATTATTCATCTCTCTATTCTCTTCCTCTGTGCCCTCTGTGGCCTCTGCGGTTAAATCATTCCGAATTCCTGACAAAACTTGTCTACCAAACACAACATCCCCGACTTCTTAAAGAAGTCAGGGATATTGGTATATTGAGATAGAAAATCAGGAAGCTGGGCCTCTAGAAGTGCGTTTCCAAGCAGAGCCTAGGAACGAAGAAACTATCCAAAATTAAACTGCGACAGCTTCAGCCACAGGTGCAACCACAGATGCAACCACAGGATAAACGCTGAGTTTCTTGCGAGTTTTGCCCTTTCTTTCAAAAGTCACCACACCATCAATCATGGCAAACAAAGTATCATCTCTGCCGATACCAACATTATTACCAGGGTGAACTTTTGTGCCGCGTTGACGGATCAAAATGTTGCCAGCTCTGACAACTTGACCGCCGTACTTCTTGACACCAAGACGCTGGGAATTAGAGTCGCGTCCGTTACGTGTACTACCTGTACCTTTCTTGTGGGCCATAATGTCCTCAACTGTATTTACTATTGTTTATTCTGATTCAATTTCGCCAGTTTGGGGAGTTTCCACAACTGCTTCAGTTAAGTCTCTCGCTGCCAAAACAACACCATTGACTGTAATAGAGTCAATCATAAACCGAGTTGTTTCTTGACGGTGGCCTTTTTTCTTCCGAGTTTTCTTTTTCGGCTTCATCTTGTAGACGAGGACTTTACGGCCCCGGAAATGCCGCAGCACAGTTCCTTCTACAGTGGCATTTTCTAGCAAAGGCTGGCCGATGTGAACGTCATCTTCGTGCTGTACTAGAAATACTTTGTCAATGATGACTTGTGATTCGGCTTCGACGTGAAGCAGTTCGATGTCGTAGAAGCGGCCTGGTTCTACCCGAAATTGTTTGCCGCCGGTTTCAATAATTGCGTAAGTCATGGGATGGTTGTTGAGATTGCCGTACAGGTAGCTGGTTAGTCACCGGTCATCGGTCATTGTGGACTTTTGACTGTGGCAGGTTTTGCAGCTTTTGGAATGTCTTAACCTGATCCGAGCCGGATTTAGACAGACAATCTGTAATTATTGGCGATTTGGGTATTTTTGTCAAGCGATCGCACTACTAATTTCAAATTAGGGATAAAAATAGAAGAAGCTGTGACTGTTGTATCCAATTTATCCAAAAGTGCGCGCGAGCGGAGCTATCCCGAAGGGAATCGAACTCGATTCATGCAGTAACAGAACATCTGCTACTTCGTAACAATTCCAAAGCTTGCTGTCTTACCCTACCTTCCATCACCTCTTTTTGCAAAGTAATAAAAGCCTCAAAATCTTCTAAACCGTACTTAGTCATCTGCAACTGCTGTCGCAACATTTCTTCGGCCTCAACCGTTAAATAACCCGTTTCCAAAGCTTTTCCGACAATTGTACTGATTAAAGTCATAGTAATTCACCCTGAAGACACGCAAGTTGAAACAATGGAGTTTTATAACGAGACTAACTCCACTGTTAGTTTGTTTCATAATTGCCTTAAAACAGGTTAAATCTACCTTAAGGCATATTTAAATACAGTGATTTTTGATACATAAAACTGTAAACTGTATCGATTTTAACTATACAGTGCATTCTCCCTGGGAGATTTAGGAGTACATCTCATTTTTTCAAATATCTTCGCTCTTCCAAAATTGAGATGTACCCAGATTTAGTTTGTATCTAACAACACTCGCCATTCTCTGACTGAAAAAGGAGGAACCAGTAATTCTGTTTCTTTTTCACCTTTCACGGGCAAATCTAACCGTAAAGGTCGATTGCTTTCCAATTGTGTAATTATTGATTTGAAATCGTATTCTCCGACATTGAGCGGCAAATCTGACTCGCTCCAAATATCATTTGCTTTACCAATTTCCTGATTTCCCGCCGCAACTTTCAGCGGCAGAGGGTGCTGTAATTCTGTTCCAGGAAATCCGACCAATCTCAGGTTGAAAGAGTTAACTATTCCCGACTTTACTCGCTTGTACAAAACAACTTGCCACGCCTTATCGTCAGTATCTCGCAGGCTTTGTACGGATCGAAACATTACTTTGTCAGCGCCCTCTGGATATTTGTGAATCGAGGCAAAGGCAGGCGGGCTGTTGACGATGATTAGATATAAGCACAAGCTAATAATAGTTAAGATTTTACGCCAACAAGTATAGTTTTTCAATTTACAATACCTCCATGATTCACAATTACTTTGCTTATTTTGATCCGAGAAGTTGTAGGGTGTGTCGCTATGAAAAATTGATAACTAAATATAGATCAATACGGTTTACTTAAGAGGGCGGGTTTTGCCTTGATACAGTCGATTATTTCATAAATTCTGAGCTAAACCCGCCCCTACCGCAATATGGTTGACTTAAGAAGTCAAAAAGCCTTAAGTAAACCGTATTGAAATATAGACAATCTCATAGCGACGCACCTGTATAATTGCGAGGTTATGCAAACAAACCAAATAAATGATGCCATTTAGAAAAAGTCTTGCTGACAAAACGACTTTGTTTCCACGGGCCCCATGTGTAAGGTGCGTCGCCGTGAAATTATCGATTGAATGGAGGCATCTTTCATGGTAACACACCCTACAAATATTATTTCCAATCAGTTTCAGCTTGCGATAAAACGTAAGCTGAAACCTCAATAATTTGTTGTTCGGACAAACGAGCTTTGTAAGCTGGCATAATACCTTTGCCGTTGGTTACTAAGTTGGAAATATTGGCGATGGAATCCATGCCGTATTTTTTTAAGGCTTTTTGTTGCAAGTTTTTGCCACGCCTGATAATGTTGCCACCGTTGATGTGACAGCCTGCACAGTTGGTGCTGAAGATTTCGGCAGCGGTTGCAGTTGCGGAAGTTGTCGCTGTATCTGCGATCGCAATTTGGGAATTAGTGGCGATTTCTACAAATGCCAGTGTTAGTATCAATAGAGCGACGATGAGATTTTTTTTCAAGTTAATTAGCGAAATCATTTATTTGCAGCTTGAAAAACGGTGCTTGATTTGATGATAGCACTAAATACAATATTGGAACAGGCAAGATGCCTGTTCCACAAAGAGCTAATTTTTATTCTACTTGTGGGGTGGGCACGCAAACCTGCCCCTGAATGCTTTATATTCATTCTTCCCAATCAAATGTACGAGTAACTGCTTTTTTCCACAAATTATACTTTTGCTCACGAAGTGCGATCGACATTTTCGGCTCCCAAGTACAATCCATCGCCCAATTATCGCGCAATTCGGCTAACTCACTCCAAAAACCCACCGCCAAACCAGCCGCATAAGCTGCGCCGAGTGCAGTAGTTTCTGCCACCACTGGCCGCACCACAGGCACTCCCAAAACATCACTTTGAAACTGCATCAATGTGTGATTTACCACCATTCCTCCGTCTACTTTCAATGACAAAAGTTTGACACCAGAATCTTGATTCATCGCATCCAATACTTCTCGTGTTTGCCATGCTGTCGCTTCCAATACGGCGCGGGCAATGTGTGCCTTCGTCACGTAGCGAGTTAAACCTGCAATTACTCCCCGGGCGCTGTCTTTCCAATAGGGTGCGTAGAGTCCAGAAAAGGCAGGGACAAAGTAAACTCCGGCGCTATCTTCGACTGTTTTTGCTAATGTTTCTACTTCCGCAGATGTGGAAATTATGCCCAAGTTGTCCCGCAACCATTGGACTAATGCTCCGGCGATCGCAATACTGCCTTCGAGAGCATACACAGCGGGCGATTCTCCGAGCTTGTAGGCGACTGTTGTCAGCAACCCTTGCTTTGAAGGGACGATCGCCTCCCCGGTATTCATCAGCATAAAACAGCCCGTACCGTAAGTATTTTTCGCCTCCCCAACACTGAAACAAGTTTGCCCGACAAGAGCCGCCTGCTGATCGCCCAAAGCAGCAGCAAT
>CASBQF010000426.1 GCA_949127775.1 Oscillatoriales cyanobacterium PMM_0080 | reverse complement strand
CTCCGGCTCCCCCCTTTTTAAGGGGGGCTGGGGGGGATCGAAACCATTGATCGATAAACAATTTCACTTGATCGCAATTATCGCCATCTCCATAGCTAAAATCGAGCATTTTATAAGTATCAAAATCAGACAGGGCATTCCCCGTAGCCTCCCAAATATTCAGGCGACAACTGATTACTATTCGTACTTTATTAAATACCCGTTCTCTCAACTGTGGCGATAGAGTTCCCAGGGAATCCGCTATTCCCATTTCATCCGCGCCGTCCAACAGCAACCAGATTTTTCCTTGACTCAGTAATTCCTGAAATTCTTTCACCCATTCCGCAGGTGCAGCATCCAATTTTCCCGCCGCTATTCGCAGCCAATCTTCGATTAAATATTTGCACAAAGGTTTTTTCACCTCTGCTAAGGATATCCATACGGGCAAATATTCAGTTTCCGCCAATATGCGATCGCCAATTTTCAACAATTGAGTAGTTTTTCCCGCACCAGGTTCGCCGATGACAGCAAGGCGTTTCCCCTTGCTTTTAGGGCTGTCGCTGTTAGCAAGGACTTTTTGGCAAAATTCGTCGTAACTGAGGGGAATCAGTTTTTCGGCTTCCTGATAAGCTTCAGAACCCGTTTCAGAGGGAAAATCATGGCGGCGCTGGGGTTTTTGCTGGCGTTCGATTAATCCCAAGGGCACGTGAATCTCGTTGAGGTCGATTTTTCGCCCTAAGTCGTTAGCAAAAAAAGTGTTGGCTGCTTGTCGCTTGGCTTGGGCTGCGGCGCGGCAGATTTCGCGCCAGTCAATTTGGGTTGCTGGCGGTGGTGGTGGACTCCATTCGTGGCGATCGACAATTTCGTTTATATCTAAATTTAAAGCTTGGGCGATCCAAGTAATAAAGTCTCTTCTAATTCGCTTTTTATCAAGAAACCGCTTAACCGTGTCAATACTCACCCCTGACTTTGTTGCCAAATCCTGTTGAATCCAACCTTTCTTATCCGGTTTTTCAGGCTTGGGCAATTCCCCCATTCTTTCGCGAACTTTCTCCAGTCCTTCTGGAGTAAGTCCTATGGTGCTGGAATTGGGAGTTTTGCTCATCGGTGCTAAGTGGAGAGATTGCGACTATCCATAGTTTAGTGAACAGCTAGGGAAAAATGCTAGTGCAGATTGGTGCAGTTCAATCTGCCCTGTTTTGCTCTGGATGCTGCCCCTGGTATCCGGTTATTTGTAGATTATGACATTTAGGAATACCGCCATGAAGTTCAAAGATATTGTCACAACTCACAAATTCACCTGCGTTGCTGGACAATTAACCGAGTTTGGCATCGTCAATTTAATCTCCTGGTTCGATCCAATTTCAGGATTGGGGATTGGTATTGTTTGCTTGATTTGGCATATTTTCCAGGATATTAGAGAAGAAGACGAAGAAGACAGCGATAGTCACTCCAAATAGGTTCGTAGTAAGGACTTTAGTCCTCCGTTGGATCTGTCGCAGCAAATTTCAGGTATCGCGCGCGGGAACCCTGAGAACCGCCCCCACAAACGTGAAATCTGCTGTATTAGCTTCCGAAAGGGCGATCGTACTTCTCATCAATGATATGCTTGAGCTAGGGATTAGGGCGCAATTAATGAGAATACCCTCAAACTTACTCATTCAAGACCAGAAGATCACAAACTACTTACTTGTTTACCAGCCTAAAGATGATAAATCTGAGTATTTAGCTCTAGCGGGTTACAGCCAAGACAATTGGCAAATTCTCAAGAGAGATATAATGGAAGCTGTAGAGGGTACTGAAATTGCAGAAGTTACCTCTACAGATTGGGGTACTCGCTTTAAAGTCAAAAATCAGTGGTTTGGCCCTAACAATCGATTAGTTAAAGTTGTCACTATCTGGCAACAAGATGAGGCATCCGAGACGGTTAAATTTATCACCCTTTATCCTGACAAGTCATAGGGAGGATCAAAAATGACAACAGCAACATTATTTCAGTGGGTAAAACTCAAGCAAGATGTTCCTAATAGTCCAGTAAATAAAGGGGACATAGGAGTTGTTTTAGATAATCTGCCACCCACGAACAAGCAACCCGAATCTGGATATACTTTAGAAGTCTTCAAAAATGGTGAAACTTTAGATGTGATTTCTGTACCTATTTCCTGGGTGACACCGCTACCTGAAATTTGGGGAGATTCTCAGCACGCGCCAACTGATATTAAGGTGAAGGCTCTAGATTAGGTAAATAAGGGCAATTCACGATCAGGATAGCTACACGGCACTTCCGAACCCAAATTCGCCCGCACAAAACAAGAAACCCTCCCCAACAAGGAGAAGGGAGGGCGAAAAAGAGAGTTAGAAATTTAAATTTTTGCCGAATTAACAATAGTTCGTCACATCCACGCCGCACTCGTCAGCCAAATAACATAAAGCACGAAAGCGCAGCCCCACCACTTGCTCGTAAAGCGGATTTAACTTGCACAACGGCGGAATGGAAAATAAAGTGCGATCGCCAATTTTGACTTCCCGTTCAAACGGACACTGCGACGGAATAAATTTACACAATAATCGGGCCAATTTTTGACTTTTAATTTCGGCGCTATCCAGCCACTGTTTCAGCGGATGCCATAAGTCAAAGCGCGGCTTTTGACCGTAATTTTGAGGATTTGTAGGGACACTAACTACGGTTTCTGGTTGCTCAACCCATACCCAAATTGGCAGAATGCGATCGGGTACTGTATGCTTAAATACATTCATTTTGCTCTGTTCCTCTCTTATAACGAGGTGCCAAGAACCCTTTGTAGAGTTTTTGCTTTTATCTACAATCAGTATCTACAGCAGCCCGTTTTGCTTTACCGGATTGAACTTCTTGAATTAATGACTTTGTGCGAAAAAATTAGTTCCTAGAGTTTTTAACCTACCTTTGGTTGAGTCTCCTTTTGCAGTTCCTTCATAACTCTGACGCATCTTTGCGAAATAGTCTATACGTGAAAATGCGGAACTTTTGATAAAAGTGATGATAGTTACAAATATAAGCTCTGCTGCAAACAAACTGAAACCCCGGCCCAATTCTCACTGCGTGAAGCGTAGCTATCCCGTAGGGAATCGCCCAAAAACTCTTACAATTATAAAATAACCAAGCATATCCTTCACAACCCATGAGCAACCCAGAAACCAAATCTATCACCCGCGAATTACAAAGCCACGCCGCCATACTCGGCGGCTTCGTTGCCCTTCTCTGGATTATCGAGATCGTTGATGTATTCGTCTTCCGAGGCGCGCTGAATTCTTACGGAGTCCGCCCCCGCAGCATCGATGGACTTGAAGGCATCCTGTTGATGCCTTTTCTGCACGGCAGTTTTGCTCACTTAGCCAGTAATACTCTTCCTTTCTTAACATTTGGTTGGTTGATTATGCTGCGAAAAGTTAGCGACTTTTTTGTCGTGAGTGCCATCACTATGCTAGTTAGCGGATTGGGAGTTTGGCTGACAGGCGCGCCCAATTCTGTGCACATTGGTGCCAGTGGTTTGATTTTTGGCTACTTCGGTTTTTTGCTACTGCGCGGCTTATTTGAACGTAGTTTTACTTCACTTTTGATATCTTTAATTGTTGGCTTCTTCTACGGCAGTTTAATTTGGGGAGTTTTGCCATCCCAGCCCGGAGTTTCTTGGCAAGCACATTTCTTTGGCTTTGCAGGCGGTGTATTAGCAGCTCAACTTTTGGGGAAACAAAAACGGGAAATTAACTAAGACTAAGTGTTAACCAATAACTCTACACGAGTAGGTAAGCAGACTGTAAAAATAGAACCACAACCCAATTCACTTTCGACTTGCAAATCACCACCCATCATCAAGCAAAAGTGACGGCTAATCGTCAATCCCAAACCCGTGCCGCCGTACTCGCGAGTGGTTGAGGCATCACCTTGCATGAAAGCTTGAAACAAATGCTGCATATGTTCTGGGGGAATCCCAATCCCTGTATCAGCTACACGAAAAACGATCGAGTCGGAAGATGTTTCTAGTTTTTGAATCTTTGAGATTCTATTAGTCACTTTTTCAACGCTGATTCTAATAGTGCCACCTTTCGTAAATTTGGCTGCATTGCTCAGTAAATTTAGCAATATTTGCCTAGTTTTAGTAACGTCAGCATACATCATTCCCAAGTCCGTCGCACAATCAATTTCAAACTTATTAGAATTTTTCTCCACCAGGGATTCGACTGTGGAAACTACGTCGTCAATTAAACTAGCAGGGTTGAAAGTTTCCAAATAAAGTTCCATCCGTCCCGCTTCAATCTTAGAAATATCGAGAATGTCGCTAATTAAAGATAGCAAGTGTTTGCCCGCAGTTTGAATTTTGTGCAAATCGGGGATAAAATCTTCCTGGCCTAAATCCTCCGCGTCTTCTTTGAGCATCTCGCTGTAGCCGATGATAGCGTTGAGGGGAGTCCGCAATTCGTGGCTCATATTGGCTAGGAAGGCGCTTTTGGCTTGGCTGGCTGCTTGAGCATTTTGGGCGACTTGTTGGAATTCTTCGGCTAATTTGCGTTGGGTAATGTCTTCGGCAATGCCGACGATGCGGTAAATTTCTCCGGTTTCGTTGCGGACTGGAAAAGCCCGATCGCGCACCCAGCAAACTGAACCGTCGGCTCGCACTACTCGATACTCCTCATCATAATCGCCACGCACCTGTTTCTCAAAAGCGGCCTTGATGCGATCGCGATCGTCCGGGTGAATAGCATCCCAAAAAGCCTCCGGTTTTGACTGCAAACTCTCGCAGCTCAGACTCCATATTTTCTCACAAGCAGGGCTCACATAAACTATGTGCTGTTGATTTGGTTCTCTAATCCAAAATACCTCATTAATATTTTCTGCCAACTGGCGAAACCGCTCCTCGCTAGCCCGCAACTGCTCCACAGCACTGTGAAACTCGGTTACGTCCTGAATCAGCGATGCCACCCCGATTATCGTGCCGTTAGCATCAATCAAAGTGGTATTATACCACTCGCAAAGAATGATTTGCCCGTCCTTTCTGATATTCTCGTTAATGCTACTAGCTCCTCCTTGATTAGTGAGCAAAGTAATAGATAGTTGCCTGACATACTCCTTAGCGCTGTCAGGAACTATGAGATCGACTCCGTGGCATCCCATTGCTTCCAAGCGGTTGTATCCAAAAATTCTTTCTGCTGACAAATTCCATTCGGCAACTTCAAAATCTAGATTCCATTCTATCGCCCCCAAAGGAGTTTGATAGAGGTGAAGAGCGAGTTTTTGCTGAGATTTTTTTAGAGATCCAATTAATTGAGTTTTATCTGCGATCGCAGATTCCACCCGATCTTCGAGAGTAGTAAACGACTCTTCCAATTGATCGGCCATCGTATTAAAAGAGCGAGCCAGGACACCGACTTCATCCTCCCGCTCTACAGAAGCCATCAAGCGGGTATCTACCGCCATCGAGTCCCATTCTCCCCGCGACAAAGCCTCCGCAGCCTTGCTGAGGCGCTGAATCGGCACCACAATCCACCTCGAAGTCAGGTAGCCCAGCAATGTCGCCACCACCAAAGCACCCAAACACAGCAACACAGTGTAGCGAGTGTTTTTATGAATGCGTTCCATAAAATCGGCTTCAGGAACCGCCACCACAATCAGCCAATTCAGCCCTTTCCCGTCAGAGAGGGGCGTTACTTGTACAAATTGTCGTTCCCCGTCGATCGCAAAATCTAGCTGATAAATGCCGTCAACTTTGCCCAAATCCCCGAAGCGTTTTGTCAAATAGCGCGCAGTCGATCGAATTAGAACATTCTGACTGCTGACTGCGGCAATCCGTTTCGGAACGCCGTTGCTAATAATAAACGGCGGTTCTGGAGTAGAATTTGCAACCAATTGCCCAGACCTTTCTACAATAAAAGTCTGTCCTGATTTACCAATCTTTAGGCTTCCCAAGAATTGATTGATTTGCGAAAGTGTCAAGTCAGAACCCAGGATGCCAATCAGTTTTTTATCTTTGCCATAAACAGGTGTAGCCGCCGTAATCGCTAGTTTGGGAGTGTCAAAATAAGTATAGATTTTAGTCCATGTCGGCTTGCCGGCCCGCACTGGATCTATGTACCAAGGTCGGGTGCGGGGGTCGTAGTTAGGAGTGATTTTTAATAGCTTGGTTGATTCGCCGAAGTCTGACGGCGCGTAGCTGTGAAAATTATAGCCAGTAGATTGATTAGAAATCCGAACTTGCAACTTGCCATCGTCGAGGCGTTCAACTCCCACAAAAGTTTTTTGTTCGGAGGCGAATTGAATATAGCTAATTTTATCAAAAGTTTTGATTTGTTTGCAGAAGTAGCGACGCAAACTGGCTTCATCCTGCACGTTCAAAATGCCGAGACTGATGGCATCTACATTTAGCTGATTGACTTGGTGCGGCGTTTCGATATAACTATGAATATGTTGCTGGATGCGCGATGTGACTTCGGCCCGCAGTTGCGCGGCAACATCGTTGACGGCTATGCGCCCGTTGCGCAATGACAGCCACCCAGTCAGCCCCACCGCAGCGAAAGTTTGGAGGGCGAAAGGCACAACAAGGATGATGCGAATTGGTATTTTTCCCGACATTTTTAAAATCGGGTCAGTCAGATATCTGATTGGCATGGTGAAGCAGAAATATTACGAGCCCACAACATTTTGGTAAAGTACAACCTACTAATGAGCGCAGATTTTGAAGTTGAGATGGTTTTATACCAATTTCATAAAGTAGCGCTAGAGATTACCCCCCCAACCCCCCCTTACTAAGGGGGGGGCTAAGACTTCATCCATAGCACATAGGTCAGAAAAATGGTTTTAGTAGGCAATCTGCTGTTAAGAACTTATAATCTGCCGCTGGTAATTGAATTTTTAACGATTGCCACCGCCATCTTAGCGCGATCGGTCACTTTGCGAACACGGGCGATCGAGCTTTTAGAGTATCACTTCGCGATCTCAATCTCAGAAGGCTGATACTGATACTATTTGAGATTTGAGATTAGGTAGTTCGCGATCGCACTCCCACGGCCAGAAACCGGGTTTTTTTTCACAGCAACACTTCGTCACATCCGGCACATCCAGTCAGAAACCCGGTTTCTGAGAGTCGGAGTGCGATCGTCAAGTTATAAGTTTTCACATGAACTTTAATGGACAGATCCATAACCAGCTACTTTGGATAGATATCAACTTAATTCCGGCTGGGTACACTAAGCAGTAATTAGGATGCAACTAGCGGAGGTATTGATCGTGAATGCAGTTATTGCTACTCTTGGCATTGCTCTCGGACTGAGCTCAATTTTGATCGGTTTCACGCCGGCGGTTCTCGCCGAACAAAGACTGCAATCAGCGCCCGAAAATTCGGAAACGACTTTATCTGGCGACTCCCTGAGAACTGTGGAAGACAGAACCGTAGACTCGGATTACCAAAACTTGATTGGGGAACGAGAAACGGCGGCTAATTCTGCTATTCGCGAGCGCAGCTTGGGGGATACATTTCGCCTCAAAATCGGGCCTGATTTGGAATTTATCACTACTCCTTCCGACGCGCAGCGTCTAGGAAATCCCTTACCTCTCAAACCCAACGACGGCGGCACAGGAGGGGGAGTTCAGCTTCAGCTAGGACTTTAGCAATTTTAAATTAATTGATTGGAAGCCAGCGATCGATCGCAGAAGCCCATTTTTGACGCTCAGAAGTCTTGTGACTGCGATCGCTTTTTGATGATCTGATTTTAATCACAAGTTTTCTGTGGTGTGCATCACACGACATTCTTTATTCTGAACCTAAAGTTAGTGCAGTTGAAATTTCGATTCAGTCCGATCGACTACATATCATTTACAACAGCGTATAAAACTGGCGGTCAAGGTCATGGGAAAGGCTCTACTGATCGATTATTTGCGAGGGGAGTTGGCGATATCGAATTCTGCGATCGCCATTGCACTCCGACACGGTGAACAAGATGCCGGTGAACAAGATGCCAGCCAACTGCCGATGATTCTGTGGCAGTACGGGTTAGTTACGCTGGAACAGTTAAACCTAATTTTTGATTGGCTGCAAACTCAGCCGACTTAGCAATTGAAAATTCCGAGTTTCAAAACACGGATATCGGATTGCAGATTTTTGAGAAATAAAGCTTATACAAACGGTCGTCTTTAAAGTATAGGGTTGAGTGTTGAGGTTGACGGTCTGTTTTATTTTTTCTTGCGGAAAAACACAAATATGTGGTAGGGACACAGCACTGCTGTGTCCTAATTTTTGTTGAGTGTTGGTAGGGACACAGCACTGCTGTGTCCTAATTTTTGTTGAGTGGTGATATCGTTTCCGATTGCATCGGAATAATGAGCAGAAATGAGGAGACGGCAGTGCCGTGTCCCTACAAGGTTATTTTGGGTAGGGACTAAGGCCAAGCCGTCTCCTCTATCATCCCGGGGCTAGGCAACATAAAACAAGCCCCAGCAACTTTTAGGTGGCTGGGGCTTGTTTTATTGAATTTGGTGGCGGGAAGTGGATTTGAACCACTGACCTTCGGGTTATGAGCCCGACGAGCTACCAGGCTGCTCTATCCCGCGTCGTTTTTTGTCTCCTTCTAATATAAACATACCTTTCTGAAAATTGCAACCCCTAAATCAAAAAAACTTTTGAGATTGTGGGAGGGGTTGCTGAAATTGGCGAAGAAGTCTCGATCGCCCTAAAGCATCGAAACTTCGCCAACTACCTCCAAGCGCTTAAAATCGCTGAGAGTCAGGTAAGTGTCCGAAAGAGTTTCGGCGATCGTCGGAGTAATCCACCCCAACTGCTTGAGCAAGTGAATCGCCACAGCAAATTGAGCGCGCTTTCCGCCATCAGTCACCTTAATTGCCAAGCCCATGCCTTCGCCAACCTGACCAATGCACTGCACCCCTTCGGCGCCGGACTTGCTCACCAATTCCCCTTGAGTCAAGCGCATCAGTTCCGTATCAAATTTGCCCTCACCAGCAACCATCATCGGGTGGTGAGTCATAGCGCGGACAATCCGCTCCATATCCACATTGTCGCCGGAGGCTAACTGAGCGTACAAAGATGCCATTTGCCCCAACTGCAAGAAATAGGTAGGAGCGCCACAGTCGTCCCGAGCGCCGATAAACTCTGCCGCAGGCATTCCTAGCAAGTCTGCCACTTTATCCAAAATAAGCTGCTGGACGGGATGTTTGGGACTCAAATAATTTTTCAGATCCCAGCCCCGTAGTTGACAGACAGCCAGCATTCCGGCGTGTTTGCCGGAGCAGTTGTATTGCAGAGCGCTCTTTTTGCCTTCGGGAATGGGGCATTGAAGTTTAGATGGGTCTATGTCGCAGCGCCACAGGACGTTAAATACTTGCCGTGATTGCTCGATCGTACCTTGATGAGAACTGCAAATAATCGCTAAGTCTCGATCGGTCAATTCGTAGCGTTCCAAAGTACCGCTCGCCGTCACAGCCAAAGCTTGAAACGGTTTGAGTGAAGAACGCATAAATGTGGCCGTTTCCGAGTTACCCGCAACGGACAGAACGCGCCCGCGTTTGTCGCAGACAGCAGCCTGGACGCGGTGCTTCGATTCCACAATACCTTCGCGCAGCAGTGTGACTTCCAGTTCGGGAGCTTGGGTTCGTTTTCCCCTTGTCATATCAATTTTAGATTTTAGATTTTAGATTTTAGACTGGGGTACAGGGGAGTTATGATATCAATTCCGGTTGCACTCTTCGACATGATTGTTAACTGTTAACTGTTAACTGTTAACTGTTAACTGTTTGAACAATACCGAAAAAACTCATAACTCCCCTGTTTTGGCTCCCGATTACAAGCAATTCCAAATTAGTCCCCCGGCAACCAGCAATGATACCAAACCATAAAACGTCTGTCGCAGACGCTTCAGAATTGGTTCTAGTTCATAGTTGACTATCAACTGGTCTTGAACCAAAACTTCGGGAGTTTTAGGCCAAGCTTGACAATCGTACCAGCCAGACTCTTCGTAGACGACTGTGGGATTTGAAAGGCGCGATCGTACGTAGAACCAACCCAAGTAGAGCCGCAGCAAAGCTAATCCTAGAATAAAACCGGCACCGGCGGCGGCACTGAGGGCGAACTGAACTGGATATTTGCTTGGAACGAAGCTGGCGGCTGCTAAGGGCCCGGATACCAAGCAACTCCAACCCAATACCCAAGCCAGTTTTGCCAGATATGCGGGCCAATCGAGAGTTCCCCAGCTAAAAAACCAGGATTCTGTAAGTTCCTGGTATTCATTGACCGGTCGCTGTTCTTGCGGAACGGGACAAATAGAAACAGAAGCGTTTTTCACATTAGCTATCCTCTGGTGTGGTGGAAAATTCAAGGCGATCTGCGTGTCCCCAGAACGCTTCTAAATTGTAGAACTCGCGCTCTTGAGGTTTAAAGATGTGGACGATCGCATCGCCGTAGTCCATGACGACCCAGCTTGCGTCTGATAGCCCTTGTGTGCGTAGCGGCAAGCGTCCCCATTCCTCTTCTACTTGGTCGGCGATCGCTTGGGAGATGGCTCGTACCTGCACGTTGGAAAATCCGGTGACAATCGCAAAATAGTCTGCCAGATAGCATACTTCTGACACTTGGAGTAATACAATATCAACTGCTTTGCGGTCTTCGGCTGCTTGAGCAACGGTCACTATCAAGCCGCGGGCTTCGTCTGAGGGGGTGTTGTCCGTTGCTGTAGACTCGGCGGTGGAATATTCGAGTTGGGTTAGTTCTGACAAGTGTTTAAGTTCCTAATTGATGGAGTAAGGGAGAATTAGCGCGCGGACAGAGCGATCGATTGTTGGCTGTTTGAGACTAGAAATAGGAGTGAGGTTGAAGCCAAAAGTAAGTACAGGATTGCTGATAAATTTTACTTTTAACTTGTAATTTGTTCGATCGACTTTCCTGTCGAATTTCCTATTTCGGGCGATTCGCGAGCCATTTGCAGCGCCCAATTCCGCGTCAATACAGTGCGCGGGTGAATGTAGCAGCGAGTTTCTAGCAAATATTTGAGAGAATAATCGCTAGTTTGCCACACGGCTGCATAAAGATTTTGCACGCTTGCTTCGCGTAGTGCTTCTAGTTGGGCTGTGTTGCCGCGGCTCGGCTCTATAGTATCTGCTACAAATACGGTACAACTAAGCTGGCTCATGTTTGGTCGGCCGAGGGTGTGATTGGCGATTGCGTCCAAAATTTCTCGATCGACTATCCCGAATTCGTCTCTAGCGACGATCGCGCTGGCGTCTGCGTGCAGCAGGTGCGGGTGTGCCTCTAACACTGAGTCTAACTCTAAACCTTCCTTCTGGGCCATTTGCAGCAGCAGTTGAGGTTTAAAGTATTTTGCTGCGTCGTGCATCAGTCCAGCCGATCGGGCTTTTGCTTCATCGAGGCCGTAATGGCGGGCTAAGTCTCCTGCTGTCTGTTCGACTCCGAGGATGTGTGTGATGCGGGCGGCAGGAACGCGGTCAGAGAGCCAAGCTAGGACGTTTTCGCGATCGGGTGCAAGTGTCAAATATTAACTCCGAAATTGTATGATGTCTAGTATTTTAGCGTTTTCTGCTCGATCGGCTGTTGTGTCGGATACGCAGGGGTGTTGGGTAGCTGCGGCGAGTGGGCGATCGGCTCTACCTGAACAATCCAAATATCTGTTAAAGTAAGTGGCTGTAACGACAAGTTGTAGTTACAATATCTAGTGACAATCAAGGTATGGAATTTGAGTGGAATGAGACTAAACGTCTTACCAACCTTAGCAAACATGGAATTGACTTTATCGACGTTCCATTAGTTTTTGATGGAGAAATCGTAACAGTTGAGGACGAACGATTCAGTTATGGGGAGCAAAGGTTTGTGACTTTTGGTTTGTTGCAAGGGCGAGTAGTCGCTATCGTCCATACAGAACGAGAGGAATGTACCCGCATTATTTCTGCTAGAAAAGCAACTAAATATGAACAACGAATTTACTTCGAGCAAATCTCAAACTGACTGGCAACGCCTAGATGCCATGACTGATGAAGATATTGATTTCTCTGATTGCCCTGAAATTACGCCTGAAATGTTTGCTAAAGCGATAGTTCGGCGAGGTTTGCCCAACCCTAAGACTAAAGCTCAAGTTACCTTACGCATTGACAGTGATGTTTTGGAGTGGTTTAAGTCTCAAGGTCGTGGTTATCAAACTCAGATTAACACCTTACTGCGAGAATACATGAAATCCCATCAATAATGGATTTGCTGTTTTTTGTTATTATCTCATTTATTCTACTTTTAATCAATGCCATCAAAGGTTATTTTATAGTTTTTCCACTTCTGGCTTCGATGGTAATTTTGATTGCCATTTTGTTGAGAAGAGGATTTCCCCTAAAAAGCTTGATACAAATGGCTGTTACTGGTAGTCAAAAATCTTTTTCAGTAATCGCTATTTTACTTTTAATCGGGGCTGTCATGGCTATCTGGATGGCTGCGGGCACAGTTCCGATTCTGGTATATTGGGGAATTAAATCGATCGACCCTCAGTATTTCATTTTTTGGGCGTTTATCCTAACGAGCGTTATTTCTGTACTGCTGGGAACATCTTTTGGGGCTGTGAGTACGATCGGCATTGCGTTAACGATCGCAGCCAAAGGCAGTGGTGTCAATCCCAATATAATTGCCGGGGCAATTGTTGCCGGAGCTTATTTTGGCGATCGGTGTTCTCCGATGTCTTCTAGCGCTAATTTGATTGCCGCCATTACCCGCACAGAAATTTATACTAATCTCAAAAACATGACCGTAACAGGCTTATTACCGCTCGTCGTTTCCAGCCTGTTGTATTTAATTCTATCCTTGGCAAATCCCGTCGAACTTTCTGGCAACAATTTGGCTTTGGAACTAGGGACTGCCTTCAATCTTAACTCGATAACTTTCCTGCCAGCCTTGACAATTCTCATACTTTGTGTGTTGCGAGTGGAAGTCAAAATCGCGATGGCTGTTAGTATAATTGCCGGAAGTGCGATCGGCATTTTTGTGCAAGGTTATTCGCCCATCGAGATTCTGCAATTTGCGATCGCTGGATTTAAATTAGAAGACACTTCTAGTTTAAAAGACATTGTAGCAGGAGGAGGGATTTTGTCTATGGCTAAGGTTTCAGTAGTTGTGATTGTATCGACAGCCTTTGCCGGCATTTTTGCAGGCACCAGAATTTTAGAATTTGTGGAAGTGTATCTAAACAAAACTCGCTCCAGAGGAGATTTATTCTTGGGGACGACAGTAATTAGCATTTTTTCAGCAGCATTTGGCTGCACCCAAACAATCGCAATTATCCTAACTCATCAATTAGTAGAATCCAAGTATCGCCAACAAAAATTAGATGACACTCAACTTGCTGTAGACTTAGAAAATACCGCCGTTGTGATTTCTCCCTTAATACCTTGGAATATTGCGGGATTAGTGCCTGCAACCATTTTGAGTGTGAATTCGGATTTTATTCCCTATGCCTTTTATTTGTATCTCATTCCGTTATTTAACTTAATTCAAATAAAATTGGCTAAACCACCTCAAAAAAATTAACCCAACTAAATAGACAAGATTGCAAACTTCATTTTAATCAAATTTTGTAACAGGCAAGATGCCTGTTCCACAAGAAAAAAACTTTTTGTGGGATGGGCATCTTGCCCATCATAGTTATTTTTGCAAGAGGTATAATGAACAATAAAAGGTCAATGGGTTATTTTTTTGCAATAGTTGCGACGGTTATTTGGGCTGGTAACTTCATCGTTGCTAGAGCTTTGAATGAGGATATTTTGCCAGTGAGTTTAGCTTTTTGGCGATGGGCGATTGCTGTGGCAACTTTGGCTCCATTCACGGTGCGGACGACAATTGCTGACTGGAAATTGATTAAAAAATATCTCCCTTACTTGACTATATCGGCGCTGTTAGGCGTGACTACTTTTAACACTCTAATCTACGTTGCTGGCCACACAACTTTAGCGGTGAATATGGCGTTAATTGCCACTTCTTCCCCGGTTTTTATTGTACTTATGTCTCGGATCTTTTACGGAGAAACTATCTCGTTAAGGCGGGCCGTAGGTATTGCGATCGCAGTCAGCGGTGTTGTACTGTTAATCGCGGGAGGCTCGTTACAGAGGCTGCTGAGCATTTCATTTGCGATCGGCGATTTATATATGCTGTTAGCATCGATCGTCTTTGCTGGCTACACAATGCTGGTAAAGCGCAAGCCGCCCAACCTGCGGATGACAACCTTCACCTTATGCACTTTCAGCTTGGGACTGTTGTTTTTATCGCCTTTCTATGCCCTGGAATGTTGGATTTATCACCCTGTGGCGTTCAATCCTTCGATCGCCCTGGCGTTACTTTATGTGGGGGTTCTGTCGTCGGTGGTGGCGTTTCTGGCATGGAATCAGGCGATCGCCCTCATTGGCCCCAACCGCACAGCCTTAATCTATTACCTGATTCCGGTTTTCAGCGGTATTGCTGCGTGGCTGTTTCTCGGTGAAGCGATTTCATCGGTGCATATTTTTAGTGCATTGGCGATCGTCTGCGGCATTATTATTACTAACCGCACTGACTCAAAATGACATTATTGGCGATCGCAAATAAGCGAGATTTGAAGACTTCCGTCACTACAAACTTAATGATAATGATTCAACTGGACAGGACATCAGTCACCGCCCAGTCAAGATTCCTTCACAATTCCGGTTGAATTCCAGCGAAAATAGGCGTTGCTGAATTTAGATATGATTCACTCGCTATAGCAATCCCTGAAATTTAGAGTAGGGGCAATTCATGAATTGCCCCTACTAAATTTCGGAGACAAATCATATTCCAAA
This sequence comes from Oscillatoriales cyanobacterium PMM_0080, assembly GCA_949127775.1. Taxonomy (GTDB): domain Bacteria; phylum Cyanobacteriota; class Cyanobacteriia; order Cyanobacteriales; family Microcoleaceae; genus Microcoleus. The sequence goes on along the minus strand of CASBQF010000426.1, from coordinate 618 downwards.
TCAGCAACGCCCGAAAATATTTGAATAAAGAAACCCATTTTTTTTAGCAAGACTTTTTATAAATCAATACGGTTTACTTAAGACAGATATCCCTGGCACACCCTTAAAAAAGGGGGGGACAAGAATCCTCTCAAAGTCCCCCTTCTTAAGGGGGATTTAGGGGGATATCCGGGGCATAAATAGTGTTAAGTAAACTGTATTGTTTTATAAATAGTATAACTCCGAATCCTCATTTTTGATAAAATAGGACTCAGCCATAATTGTCCAATCATCTTTGAGCAAAAAAAATTAACTTCATTAGTTATTAAAAACCCCGGTGCGTCGCGATGAGATTGTCGATAGAATTCAGAGATTTTTGATTGCGACACACCCTACTGCTAATTCTGATTACTTTGGCAGCGGTTCCAAGACTTTCTCAGAATGACTAGCAGTAACTGCCGTAAATAAAGCTTCATAATGATTCAAAGCTTCTTCAATTCCGTAATTTTCAACAGCATACTTTCTACCTTGCTCGCCCAATGCATCAACCTTAGCAGGATGCAAGTACAAATCCTCGACTCCATCTGCCAAAGCTTGCGGATCTTCCGGGGCTACTACTACACCGCCACCGCTTTGCTG
>CASBQF010000425.1 GCA_949127775.1 Oscillatoriales cyanobacterium PMM_0080 | reverse complement strand
TTCGATCGCTCTCAATGTCGTACAATAGCTTACTGCTAATTGGCAGCTAGCTGTTGACTGTTGACTGAAAAATCCCTGGATTCATCCGTTAGAGTAATTCTGAAATGTAAAATTGGTTGAGAATTGACAAAAAAATCAACGGCATTGTATAATTAGAATAGTGTGCAGTGTAGAAACTATTATGGACGAGATCGAATATGCCAAACTCTATCAAGAACTGGCCGCAATTCTGAATGAGTTTAAATTGGGTTGGGTAGTTCAACAAGTTGCGGATACTGTCGAGATAGGTAAAGTAATTCAAGAGCGATCGCTCAAAAGAAAAACACCTCTGCTCAAGATAGAAGATTATACCGCAAAAGAACAAATTTTGCTGTTAATTGATGCTGTCGAACAAGCGACGGTGAACACTTCGGAAATGGAAGACGAAATTGCTTATTTCCTGAAAGTAGAATCAGAAACATCTCCCCTGGGCACAAAAATTGTATTTGCGAATTCCGCAGCAGAAACAGCCCAAACGATCGAGTTTACTTCCAGCGTGACAGCCCCTCGCCACAAACAGGCGATCGCCCTCAAGCAATTACTCGAAAAACTGCCCTCTGAGCCGAGCAACTACGCCGTCAATTCCGAAATCAAGAGCAAATTAAAAAGCTCGATCGATCCCGATTTCAACGGAGCCGCAGAACAAGCCAGAATTTTTGATGCTTACCTATTTACCATCCTGCTCAAGGCAGTTGCTAATGAAGGCGGCAGCATTTATTACAACAATGTTTTAGACGACGAAACACCGAAAAATTTGACATTTAGAAAAACAGCGGGAAAAATCCACGGTAGTGCACATCCATACACTCATGCTGTTGTGGAATTTCCTGACAAACCAGCCTTGGAAATTCACCTAGGAGTAAAAGTCCAAGGTAGAGCCGGAGTTCTGCACAACTGCAATGTTTTAATCTTGTATCAAAAAGAAGCGAATATCTGTCGATTGCTCAACCGGGAACCCCGACACTCGCAAGTAATTTTAGCCGTGAAATCTGAACATAGTACATCAGAACTTCAAGTAGAAATAGCGGGCGGTTTTATAGGACTAGCGTCAGATATTCGCTACGAAGGCGGTAGCTATTTCATTTCTAACAGTTACTCCCAACCGATCGCAAAACTGCTAACTACCGCTCGCAAAAAATGGGAACTCAACATTTTTCCGAGAGCCACAAATGATGTGCATCGGCTGATGTACTCATTTCAAACTATCTTTAAAGACTTTAAGGCTAGGAACTAACATTAGGGAATTGGGAATTTGTTAGCAGTTATCGGTTATTGGTTATTGGTTATTAGTTAGTATTTTTTCTGATGACAAATAACCACTAACCACTAACCACTAACAAATTACCAATATAATTTATGATGTTGCGAGTACCAGAACCTTACGAATAATGTTTAAGAAAGATAAATCTTCCCTGCTGTTTACGATCGGAGCCGCCACACTTCTGATCGGTTTAGGCTTTCTCACCTACTCGATCGTCCTTTCGCGCGGGCCAGCCAAAGATTTACCGGCGGGAGCAACCGTTGTCCCCCAGGATACGATGATGGCCATATCCATCACCACGGATGAATCGCAATGGAATAAACTGCGAGAATTTGGCACGCCGCAGTCAAAAGCTTCGTTTGAGAGGTTTTTAAGCGAAATTCGCGATCGGCTGCTGACAACCAACGGTTACGCCTACGCGCAAGACATTGAACCTTGGGTAGGGAATACCGCAATGGTGGCCTTTCTGCGAAACAAAATAGCCATACCAGTCCCCCCGCGCGCGCCCAATGCGCCCCCGCCTCCGCCAATTCAACAGTCAGTAGCAATTATCCTTCCCATCTCCAACCCAATCAAAGCCAAAGAATTATTAGCAAAACCCAGACCCCTCAGCCAAGGAAAAATGGTTGAGCGCAATTACAAAGGAGTGCAAGTTACAGAAACTCAAGGTATACCAGAGCGCAATTTCTCAGTCGCGGTACTCGGGACAAACTATCTAGCAATCACCACAGATCCCAGCGCCACAGACAGAATTATCGACACCTACAAAGGCGAACCATCGATCGCCAAAACCCCGGGCTATGCAGACGCAATACAACAAATAAAAGAACCAGGTTCCTTCGCTCAAATCTACGTTAATATGCCCGTTGCAGCAGCTTTTACAGCCGCCAACTCAGCCCGCGAAATTACGCAGGAAAATCTGGAAAAATTGCAACAAAATCAGGGATTTGCCACCACAGCGACGCTGGATGCAGAAGGAATTGGATTTAAATCAATCTCTTGGCTAAAACCCGACTCTACTATTCGGCTAGCAGTAGAAAACAACGCTCTAAAAATGGTTAACCGCCTGCCAAGTAGTACCATAATGATGGTATCGGGTGGCAACTTGCAGCGTTTGTGGCAAGACTACGTATTGGGCGCCCAAGCAAACCCGCTTTCGCCGATCGATCCTCAAGTCTTGCGTGCCGGTTTAAAATCGACTACCGGCCAGGATTTAGACAAAGATTTGATCAATTGGATGGCGGGAGAATTTTCGGTATCATTAATACCAGCTCCCGCACAGAATCCCAAGGACAAATTTGCGGCTGGATTTGTATTTATGCTGGAAACAAACAATCGTAGCGCCGCTAATAAATCCCTGAAACAGCTTGATGAAACGATGAAAACTAAGGGATTTAGAGTTGAGGAAATTAAAGTAGGTGGCCAGCCTGCAACTCAATGGAAATCGCCGTTTGGAGGGATTACGGTAACTCGCGGGTGGATGAATGATGTTGTGTTTATGACAGTAGGAGCTCCGGTGGTTGATACGATCGTCCCGGCGCCGCAAAGTCCGCTTTTAAGCAGCGAATTGTTCCAGAAAACTGTACGATCGCAACTTAAGCCTCACAACGGCAATTTTTACATCGATACCGAGAGCGCGTTTAACCCGAAAAACCTAGCTTTACCAGAGTTTCCTCCCAATCAAAAAATCTGGATCGACGCCACGCGGTCGATCGGCGTTACAGCGGCCGTCACTGGCGATCGTACCACCCGCTACGACGCTTTTGTCAGTCTCAAAAAATCCGACCAATCCACTCCTTCACCAAGCACTGCTTCACCAAAGCCCTCACCAAGCCCTGCTTCACCAAGCCCTGCTTCACCAAGCCCTGCTTCACCAAGCCCCTCGCCCACGGTACAAACTTCTCCCAATTAACTCTTAAATCATTCCACAAATTTGTCAGAACAACCCCTTAAACAGTAACGCCGTGCGATCGTCGATTAAAACCGAAAAGCAGGCGATGGAAACTGGCAATAGCGGATTTGACTGTCAGAAAGAAATTGAGCCGGATGTAATACCATTTATAAAAAATGTTGCAACAATAAAATTGTTGGGTTTGTTTAGTTCACCCAATGTGTAAGGTGCGTCGCCCCGCCGATTTTTACTCTTTTTTAGAGATTGTCGATGGCGACACACCCTACATATACTGTTGCATTAATTTGGGAACTTGGTATAACATCCTGCTCGTGGTCACGATCGCAGTAAAATAGGTTTGATCGTTCGGACTAAAGTCCAAAGCTACAAACCTATTTTATTAATGGTAATTGACCGGACATAATATAAGTCAAGCCCCATAATTCGTCGCAAGTCTCAATAACAATTAAACAATCAGGTTTCTCGGCATCGGAGTGCGTTAAAAACGGCTGATTTTTTTTTAATATGTCATCGGGAAGATACAACTTCTAGGCAATGCTAGTTATATTTAGATTGTAGAGACAATACGGTATGCTTGTGATTTACACATTTTACCTTTTGAAAACCTATGAAAACCGCCAAAAATATTCAAATACAGACCAAATTCTTGTCTAAACAAAGAATAAGCAAACTAGCACTTTCTCTGCAATTAGTCTTAATAAATCTTTACTTTTTGCAAGCAAAAGCCGAAGGTCAAAGTATTGTTCCAGCGCCGGACGGAACGGGCACGACAGTCACTCCCGCACTCCAAACCGGAACTCCAACTGCGCCAACTCGCTTCGACATTCAAGGCGGACAATTATCGAGCGACGGGCAAAATCTCTTCCACAGCTTTACACAATTCGGTTTGTCACAAAATCAGATTGCCAACTTTATCTCAAACCCTAACATTCGCAACATTTTAGGGCGCATCAACGGCGGCAGTCCGTCGATTATTAACGGCTCGATTCAAGTAACCGGCGGCAATTCAAACTTGTTTCTGATGAACCCCTCCGGCATCATATTTGGCAACAGTGCCAGCTTAAACGTGCCGGCTTCTTTCACTGCAACCACCGCCACCAGTATTGGATTTGGTGCTAACTCGTTTAACGCCAACGGTACTAACACTTACACATCTCTGACAGGCGCGCCCACTTCCTTGGCTTTTGGAGCCGATCGAGCTGGAGCAATTATCAGTACGGCGGACTTAGCAGTCAAATCTGGGCAGAACTTAACCTTAGTCGGCGGAACCGTTGTCAGCACCGGTAGCCTTTCGGCCCCAGGCGGTCAAATTACGGTAGCATCAGTTACCGGAAAAAATTTAGTCCGAATCAGCCAGTCAGGAAATTTGCTGAGTTTGGAAATTGTGCCGCCCCCAGCGACGAGCACACCAACAGCGCCAACAGCTTCGACATTGCCGATCGCCTCCTTACCCGAACTGCTCACAGGCATCGGTCAAACAAACGCGGAGGGCCTTAGCGTCAACGCCAGCGGTCAATTGGTACTCACGGCCTCTAACCGAGCAGTAGCTGCGGGAGACGTTGCAGTCAAAGGTGTAAACGCTCGGGCGATCGGCATTCAATCAGCCAACAGCATTGCAGCCAGCGGAAACCTGACAAGTTCCCAAGGTGGCTCGATCGCCCTAGAAGCTAGCGCTGACATTCGCACTCTCAATCTCGACTCATACTCCGCCACCACCGCAGGCGGCAACATCACCGTCACCAGTCGTACAGGAAAAGTAGAAACAGGAAATATCAACGCAGGATCGATCGACAAAACCAGCAACGCTGGAAACGTTAGCATTGCAGCACCCTCAAGCAGCATTCAAACAGGCTTCATAGACGCCAACTCCGAAGAAAAACAAGGTGGCGAAGTCACCCTCAAAGCCCGCACCGACATCGAAGTAACCCGTATCAACACCGAAGGCCGAACCGCCGGAGGCAATATTGACATTACAGCCGATCGTTATTTCCGAGCCACAGGCACTTTCAGAAACGATCGCAACTGCTTGGCGCAACCTTGCAGCATTTCCGCCGCCGCCACTCGTAGCGCTAATGGTGGAGATATCACCATTCGCCACGGCGGCGAAGCCACGAACACTCTTTTCGGCGTCGGGCCCGACTATAACAAACTCAACGGTACTGCTGGCAGTATTGCCACTGGGGGTGCGAACAAAGAAAATGTTATTGCATTTGGAACTTATGTCAGCCCCGGCCCTCAGATAGTAGAGCCGACGCGAATTACGATTACGGCTTCTCCAGCCTCGCCAACTCCCGCACCAACTCCCGCACCAACACCCGCACCAACGCCCGCACCAACGCCCGCACCAACGCCCGCGCCAACACCCGCACCAACGCCCGCACCAACGCCCGCACCAACGCCCGCACCAACACCCGCACCAAGTCCCGCACCAACACCCTCGCCAACACCCGCACCAACACCCGCACCAAGTCCCGCACCAACACCCGCACCAAGTCCCGCACCAACTCCCTTACTCCGGGTAGTGCCAACTCCAGCAGCCACACCGACACCAGCACCAGCGCCATCCTCTGCACCAGTACCGACACCAACAACTACTGAGACGCCCGCACCAGTATCAAATTCGCCAGCACCAACCATTACTGAGACGCCCGCACCAGTATCAAATTCGCCCGCACCAACCATTACTGAAACGCCCGCACCAGTATCAAATTCGCCCGCACCAACCATTACTGAAAATCCAACACCAGTATCAAATTCGCCCGCACCAACCATTACTGAAACGCCCGCACCAGTATCAAATTCGCCAGCACCAATAATTACTGAAACGCCCGCACCAGTATCAAATTCGCCAGCACCAATAATTACTGAAACACCCGCACCAGTATCAAATTCGCCCGCACCAACCATTACTGAAACGCCCGCACCAGTATCAAATTTGCCAGCACCAATAATTACTGAAAATCCAGCACCAGTAGTATCAAATTCGCCCGCACCAATAACTACTGAAAATCCAACACCAGTAGTATCAAATTTGCCAGCACCAATAACTATTGAAAATCCAACACCAGTAGTATCAAATTTGCCAGCACCAATAACTACTGAAAATCCAACACCAGTAGTATCAAATTTGCCAGCACCAATAACTACTCAAAATCCAGCACCAGTAGTATCAAATTTGCCAGCACCAATAACTACTCAAAATCCCGCACCAGTATCAGCAACAGTCTTGCCCCCGGCAGTTTCACTCAACCAAATACCTGTTGTTGTGCCTGCGGCGGCGCCAATAAATCTCGCAGTCAGCCAACAGCCGATCGCAAATCCTTTATTTTCCCCCAGCTTGCAACAGCTTCGCCAGATAGCTAATTCCTTGCAACAGCGCAATTCACCTCCAGCATCCCCGAATATTAACGCTGCCAATTTGCCGCCCAACCTCAGCGCCGTTATTTTTCCCGTAGAGGAGAGATTTACCAGCGAGTTTATCAATTACCTAAATTTGCCATCAACAAATACGATCGCCACCCTAGAAGATGCCCAAAATACCCTTCGCGCCGTCCAAAAAGCCACAGGCATCAAACCAGCTCTCGTCTATATGAGCTTTGTACCCAAAGGTTCTACAGTCGATCGGCCTTACAACAGTTCGCCCCTGTTGCGCGTAGAACAGCAAATTCAAGCCTCTGACGAACTGGAACTGATGACGATTACCCCCGAAGGCGTTCCCGTCCGAGTGCGTGTCCCTGGAACCTCTCGCGCCGAGGTAATGGAGGCTGTGCGGAGATTTGGGCTCGAACTGACTAACCCAGTAAAGCGGAATACTAAAAGTTATTTACCCTTGGCTCAGCAGCTCTATCAGTGGCTGGTAGCGCCACTCGAAGCAGAACTACAAGCGCAAGGCATTCAGAATTTATCTTTTATCTCAGATATGGGGTTGCGATCGATACCGATGGCCGCCCTGCACGACGGCAAAGGCTTTCTGATAGAGCGTTACAGTGTCGGCTCAATGCCCAGTCTGAGTTTGACAGATACCAGCCTCGCCAATTTCAAAAATACCCAAGTTTTGGCAATGGGGGCCTCGCAATTTCCCGATATGAGTCCTTTACCTGGGGTGGAAATTGAAGTGTCAACCATCACCCCGCAGCAATGGCCCGGCAAGTATTTCTTAAACGAAGCTTTCACGCTAACCAATTTGAAATCGCAGCGCCAGCAGCCTTTTGGGATCGTTCACTTGGCTACTCACGCCGAATTTCGATCGGGAGATATCACCCAATCGTTTATTCAATTGTGGGACACTAAATTGCGTTTGGATCAGTTGCGGCAAATGAATTGGCACAACCCGCAAGTTGAACTTTTGGTTTTGAGCGCTTGTAAGACTGCTGTGGGCGATCGACGGGCGGAGTTAGGCTTTGGCGGATTAGCCGTGAAAGCCGGGGTTAAATCAGCTCTGGCAACTCTCTGGTATGTCAGTGACGAGGGCAGTTTGGGATTGATGGCGGAGTTTTATGGGCAGTTAAAAACTGCTCCGACTAAAACAGAAGCGCTGCGGCAAGCGCAATTAGCGATGTTGCGCCAAGACGTGCGGATTGAAGGGGGGATGTTGCGCACTTCTGTTGGTAATGTGCCGCTACCTCCAGAATTGGCAAACACGGCTACTCCGAATTTCTCTCATCCTTATTATTGGTCGGCTTTTAGAATGATTGGCAATCCTTGGTGATCGGATTTGTTTGAGTTAAGCGATTGTTTGACTTTGCGGGCGACTTGGGGAATACGGATATAATTCATCACAATTGAGAGCGATGATTCGGCGATCGGGCGATCGGGTGATACCTGCATTTAGTAACGCCCGCCGATCGTCTGATTGAAGACGTGCAAAAATATTACGATCGCCCAAAACATCTTCCACCATCATCAATCAGCTTCTAATCCACCGAAAAAATACCCGCCTCGATCGCACGCTCGGGCGTCCTCCCAGCCACAGCGGATGCACGTTCATACGCCCCAGAACCCGGTTAGCCGAGGGGGAGTGCGTTTGAGGTATTTGTTCGTGTAAATGGTGCGATCGTCTCCTCAAACGTAATCCCTAACATCGCCTCAATCTCCCTGCGGCAAATTTTCCAGCCAAACCTCTAAATCGGCGATCGACTGAAAATCCAACAATTCCTCTGCTAGAGTTTCAATTTGCTCGATCG
>CASBQF010000424.1 GCA_949127775.1 Oscillatoriales cyanobacterium PMM_0080 | reverse complement strand
TGGGAAATACAGAAACAGATATCGACAATCTAGTTCAAGGTTTCCAGAATTTGACTCACAATTTAGGAAGTGGAACAGGCAAGATGCCTGTTGTTGAGAATGGTGTAATATCTCAGTTAGCATTTCCTCCTCCTCCACTCTCCCCCCGCGAGGCCTTCTTTTCCCCATCGGAAACAGTAGCAGCAGACAAAGCAGTCGATCGCATCAGTGCCGAACTCATCTGCCCTTATCCCCCAGGAATACCCGTTTTGATGCCCGGTGAAATCATCACCCAAGAAGCCCAGGAATACCTGCAACAAATCCTTGCTTCAGGCGGAAAAATCACAGGTTGCAGCGATAAGGGCCTCCAAACTCTCAAGGTTGTGCGAAAGTAAATATTAAGGGAGATGGGGAAATGGGGAGAATTTATAATTCTTCCTTATTTCTAACTTCAGTCTTGCTAGCTAAAATCTAAAATCTAAAATCTAAAATAAAACTATGCTTTGGCCCTACGTCACTCCTGGTATCCCAGACGATTTATTTGAACGTTTACCCGGTATTCCCATGAGTAAGCGAGAAGTCCGACTGCTGTTAATCTCACACCTGCGGCTGCAAGCAGACTCCGTAGTGTGGGACATTGGCGCAGGTACTGGTACGATCGCCGTAGAAACAGGTTTGCTATGTCCCAAAGGTAGGATTATCGCCGTAGAAAGGGACGAAGAAGTAGCCAGCTTGATTCGCAGAAATTGCGATCGTTTCGAGCTCAACAACGTAGAAGTGATTGAAGGTAGCGCCCCCGAATGCCTCAAAAATTTGTCCGAACCCCCCCACCGAGTTTGCGTCGAAGGAGGTAGACCCATTAAAGCCATTCTCCAAGCAGCCTGGGGATACTTGCAACCCCGCGGTCGAATTGTAGCGACAGCAGGGAATTTAGAAAATCTTTATGCCCTTTCCGAAAGCTTCGCCGAATTGCAAGTCCGCAACATCGAAGTAGTCCAGTCCGCCATCAACCGCTTGGAGACTCGTGGCCGCCATCAAACCTTTGCTGCGGTTAATCCCATGTTTATTCTCAGTGGCGAAAAGTTGGACTAGAAGTCAGTTAGCAGTTGACAGTTGACAGTTGACAGTTGACAGTTATTGGTTATTGGTTATTGGTTACGAATCACCGCCCAGGCTGTGCATCCAATGCCCGATGTCCGATGCCCTATGCCCCATTCCCCATTCCCGATGCCTAAAATGTAAAATTTAACCTTCTTTAAGTCCCCGTTAACCTTCATAATAATAAGGGCGACCATAGCTGGATCGATCGCCTAACTTGAAATATTGGATCACCGATAGGGGATGGGAGTTAGCCGTGTAACGGAGAAACCCGTGTCTTAGAACAATCGACAATCCAAAATCCCAAATCGAATCACCCGTTGCCATCAGCAAGAGAAATTCATTTTATGCCTTGGTCTCGTATCCTGAGTGGAATAGTTGCGATCGTCCTTGCTTTAGGAATGATTATTTTGGGAGGATGGTACTTTACCGTCGGCTTCGGGATCATCGTTTACCTAGGTCAATTGGAATATTTTCAATTAGCCAGGGCTAAGGGCATTGCACCTGCTGGCAAAACTACCCTAGTTGTCAGTCAAGTTCTGCTAATTACTGCCGCCCTTGCACCGCAATTCGTAGATGCGATGTTTCCCCTCGCTGGAACCTTCATCTGTTTCTACCTGTTGTTCCAACCGAAGTTATCCACGATCGCCGATATTGCCGCTTCTATTTTAGGATTGTTCTACGGCGGCTATTTGCCCAGCTATTGGATACGGCTGCGAGTCGGACTTGACCCAGTTTATCAAGCTACAACTGGACTAGGACAAGCAGTGGCTAGCAATTTGCCCGTTCACATTTACTCGCCGCAGTCTTGGACAAACCTCAGTAATATATCTTTGGGATTGACTTCCCTACTCCTGGCCTTCCTCTGCATCTGGGCTGCGGATATTGGTGCTTATTTTGTGGGCAAATTCTTCGGCCGCACTAGCCTGTCCCACATCAGTCCCAAAAAGACGGTGGAAGGTGCGGTGTTTGGGGTTTGTGGCAGTATCGCAGTTGGTGCCGTTGGGTCTTGGTATTTGGATTGGCCAGGCTGGCCTTATACTGGTGCTGCTTTTGGTTTGTTGATTGGTGTTGCGAGTTTGTTGGGTGATTTAACTGAGTCGATGATGAAGCGAGATGCTGGTGTTAAGGATTCGGGGCAGTTGATCCCCGGTCACGGTGGTATTCTCGATCGCACTGATAGTTATGTTTTTACCGCACCGTTAGTTTACTATTTTGTGACTTTGCTCTTGCCCGCGATCGACTCTTATCTGCTCAATCGGTAATTTGTTATTGGTTATTGGTAATTTGTTATTTGTTATTTGTTATTTGTTATTTGTTATTTCATAATTGCTCGTTCTTCCTTGTTCCTTCTTTCAGGGAATTGCGAATTGCGAATTCATTGGGCATTGCTAATGGGAGGCAGATCATCCGGGTGTGTATTCCCAGGCTGAGCCTGGAAACAATGAAATAACCAATAACCAATAACCAATAACTAATAACCAATAACTAATAACTAATAATTAAGGCAAAACCCTAATTCCACCCCGACAAACTATCTCCCCCGGATGCAAGATTAATTCATCAATTTGAACTTCCGGGCCAAAATCAATTTTCAAACCATTTAAAACATTGCTGTCTAATTGTTTTGAAACTTCAATTTCTGGATTTTCAAACATCAATTCGTGACTGCTCGCCATCCGCAAACCAGTCCGCAATACAAAAGGAATTTGCGTACCGTCAGCACGCAAAATAACAGCCGAAAGCGTCAACAAATCAGTATCAATTGCCATTTGCGAATTTTGCAATTTCAGTGGCTGTTCTCGATCGGCGATCGGCTCTAGAGGCAACAAAAATTCACTCAAAGCATCCGCAAGCAAAGGTGCTTTTAGCGACGCATTCAAATCCGCTTGGCTGATCCTCAAAACGCCGAATATGGGGAAAGATTCTAAGAGGCGGAGGGGTTGACCCTTTATAACTTGACCGAGGTTGATGCGAATGCCGCAGCCCTCTATGGCAATTTCAGTGAGGTGTAATCCTTTATACACAGCAGCGCGAGCAGCAACCGTTACTTTCGGGATCGTGCCACTGAAGATTTGTCGATCGCTCCCCTCAATTTTTACCTTTAACTCGTCAACCTGCTGAACTTGCGATCGGAGCCACAACTGAACCGCCGGAGACAGCACCGCGCTGGCGATCCGGCTGCCTCGACTCGGCGGCGGTGTGGGATCGGAGCCTAAATTAGCAGTCTTACCAGAGCTATCCGCGCCAGATCCATTATCAAATAGAAGAGAGTTGCGATCGACAGTCATAAACAAGAATTTCAGAATCTAAACCTTAATATTCAAGCACAGAAATTTAATTAGGGATCTCTCCTGAGTTTGTGAGTTCTGCGATCCCCAGATAAATTTCGCGATCGAGCGTATAAAATTAACCAGCAGTACGGGATTTATGGTAGTGTTGGTTTATGGTTTGGTCAGACCCACACCACTCACATCAGCAGCAAACCAACGGTGCAGACCTGTGCCTGCCGCAAGTCTTTTCCTCGTAGTTTTTGCACAACATTCAGGGTAATCCCATCAGGACAATCTGCACTCTTACTGGACGCCCTGTAATAACTTGTCGGCATTGTAATTTGTTCCTAACCAGGAATTGAGCATTGTCAGCATCGGTTAATCAATTAACCGCGTCATGTTTCCTCCCCCACCGCTCGCGTGTTGAGGGTTTCCACACTCCCGTCATGTCCGATCAACAAAGGTTACAAAAAATTCTCGCCCAGTGGGGCATTGCCTCTCGCCGTCTCGCAGAACAGATGATTGTAGCTGGACGAGTCCGAGTTAATGGCAATATTGTTGGTTTAGGACAAAAAGCAAATCCCGATCGGGATCTGATCGAAGTCGATGGAATCCCAGTGAAACCAGCCGATCGACCCCCAGAGATATATCTGTTGCTCAACAAGCCCGCAGGCGTAGTTTCTACTTGCAGCGATCCCAGAGCTCGATCGACAGTTCTCGAACTGTTGCCGCCAAAACTACGATCTGGTCAAGGCATCCACCCCGTAGGACGGCTAGATGCAGATTCCACCGGCGCCCTCTTACTGACTAATGATGGTAAGTTGACGTTTTGTTTGACCCATCCGCGTCACTCGATCTCCAAGACTTATCGGGTTTGGGTGTTCGGCAATCCCCCAGAACCAATACTGCAAGAGTGGCGTCAGGGTATCATCTTGTCGGGTAGAAAGACTTTACCCGCAAAAGTTCAAATTCTCGATCGCACGCGAGACCAAACTCTGTTAGAAGTCATTCTATCAGAAGGGAGAAACCGACAAATTCGGCGAACAGCCGAACACTTGGGATATCCCGTGGTGCGCCTGCACCGCACAGCCATTGGCCCGATTCAATTGCAGCAGCCCGCGAAGCCAATATTACCACCAGGCTGCTATCGACCCCTTGAAGATTCGGAAATTATTTTTTTATGGAATCTAGTCAACCTAACATCAATAAGCGTGCCAGTAAATCCCCAGGAGCACAGCATATGACAAAGAATTTATTGTTTTTATTCCTCAAAACAACTAAGCAAAAACTACATTCCCAAGAACCCGAACCACCTCAGAAAAAACTAGCGGAAATAGGGGCTCAACTCCGCCAGTACCGCGAACAGAATTCGATTTCTTTGGACAAAGTAGCCGTAGTAACAATGATTCGGCGGAACATACTACAAGCCATCGAGGAGGGTCAACTCGACCAACTCCCGGAACCGGTCTACACTCAGGGTTTGATCAAGCGGTACGCCGAAGCAATGGGTTTGGACGGGACTCAGTTTGCCTACTTTTTGCCGATCAAAGCACCGCCACGATCGTCCACCAAGCTATCCTGGGAAAATCGGCCTCAATTGCGGCCGATGCACCTTTACCTCTTTTACACATTTCTAATTATCTGTTCAGTCAATGGCTTATCTCAGTTGATGGCCAGTTCTGGGACAGTAAAAAACCGTGCAGCCACCGAAGAAATCGCACTTGGACAGCAAGAACAAGCTCGTTTACTTGCTGAGGCATCAACGGCTTCAAAAAATCAGACAACTGATAGTTACGAGGCTGTCGAAGCAGCAAGAACCGGTCAAAAAAGTTTAGATAAGTCTGGTGGTAAACCAGTGATGGTTAGCGTCACTTGGAAGGCCGAATCCTGGATGCAGGTAGAAGTCGATGGCAAAATAGAGTTTGAGGGAATTTTGCCGATCGGGACTGTGCGCACCTGGCAAGCCGATCGCAAATTGGTAGTTCTAGCTGGTAACGCTGGCGGGATCATGATTGCTCTTAATAACGGACAAGCCGAACTACTCGGAGCTCCTGGAGTCCCCAAAGAAGCTGTTTTTCAAGCAGACGAACTCAAGCCTTCAGAAAAGCCAAAATAATCAAGGATAATCGGGCATGGGGCATGGGGCATGGGGCATCGGGCATCGGGCATAGTTAGTAGTTTTTCTAATAACAAATAACCCATTCCCAATTTCCCAATTCCCCATGCCCTCCGCTTCGCCCAATTCCCAATTCCCAATTCCCTATGCACTATGCCCAATTCCCCACAATCAATTTTTATGGGGAGTGCGCCCGCTGATATAAGTCATGCTTTTGAGCCGATCGCGCACATCCCAATTCAAAGCTTCCCGTCGATACCGCCAGCCCCAATTTCCTTCAGCTTTCCCGGGAAAATTCATCCGCGCGTCAGTATCCAAACCCAACAAATCTTGAAACGGTACAATTGCCAAATTAGCAATAGAAATCCAAGCCATGCGGATTAAAGACCAGTGAATTCCTTGGGGATCGACGCAGCCCAAATAACGCAAAACCTCATCTCTTTCGTAGTTTTGCAATTGATTGAACCATCCGACAGTCGTGTCGTTGTCGTGAGTGCCAGTGTAAACTACGCAGTTACGAACATAGTTAAAAGGCAAAAAAGGATCGCCTGGGCCAGCGCCGAAAGCAAACTGCAAAATCTTCATTCCCGGAAACTCGAATCGATCGCGCAAAACTTCCACTTCAGGAGTAATTACCCCCAAATCCTCAGCGATAATCGGCAAATTGCCGAACTTCTCGTTAATCACTTCAAACAAAGCTGTTCCCGGCGCTTTAATCCACTCTCCATCCATCGCAGTTTCCTGCCCGCGCTTCACAGCCCAGTAAGCGTCAAATCCTCGAAAGTGGTCGATCCGAGTCACGTCTACATAAGCGAAAATCGCCTCAAAACGCTGCACCCACCACTCGAAATTATTGGCTTCCAGAGCCTCCCAATTGTATACCGGGTTGCCCCACAATTGACCTGTTTCGCTAAAGTAATCCGGGGGAACTCCCGCCATTAAAGCGGCTTCTCCAGTTGCTTCATCCAAGCAGAATAAGTCTGGATGCGACCACACATCCGCGCTATCGTGAGCGACATAAATCGGAATGTCACCAATAATTTTAATGTCGCGGAGGTTTGCATAGCGTTTCAATTCTGTCCACTGGCGGAAAAACTCAAATTGAACGTATTTGTAGTAATAAATCTCAGCATTTAGCTGCTGCCGCCACTTGTCTAAGGCCTCGGGTTTTCTCTGGACAATTTCTGGTTCCCAATTGTTCCAGCTAATACCGCCAAAGCTATCTTTCAGTGCCATAAATAAGGCATAATCTTCCAGCCAAACCGCTTTGCTCTCGCAAAAAGCCGAGAATTCTCTTTGCTGCACCGGCGATGCTTTCACTTTGAAGTTTTCGCAGGCTTTTTTGAGCATGGGTATTTTGTGCGCGATCGCCCGATCGAATTCCACTGTATCGAGAGGAAACTCCGGCGAACCATCTAAATCTTGATCGCTGAGCAATTGCTCATCCCGCAGCATTTCTGGGCTCAGCAGCAGCGGATTTCCTGCCATTGCTGAATAGCACGAATAAGGAGAATTGCCGTATCCTGTCGGGCCCAGCGGCAATATCTGCCAGTATTGCTGGTCGCTCTCTACTAAAAAGTCAATAAAGCGATATGCTTCTATTCCCATGTCCCCAACGCCAAATCGGCTGGGAAAAGATGTCGGGTGGAGTAGAATGCCGCTAGCTCGGGGAAAAAGCATAATCTATCTAAAGATATAGGAATTAAACATTGACAATTTGCCCGATATTCCCTATAAATTAAACTTTGCAGTTTTTAGGGTGATTGTCAGGGCAAACACTTTTGTGATTGTCTCATATTTTATACTCGAACGTCTTTTCTTTAATATTTGTATTTGTCGATCGCACCCGGTATCTGCCTAACTTTTGAACATAACTTTTCTTGGGCACAAAGCCCAATCTCTCTTCAGTCCTAAATTACCCGTCGCAGCAACCATCAGCCATCGCTTAATGAAAATTAATAAACAAATCAGCCGGCTGTTTTTGTATCTTACGAAACAGTCGGCTGCGAAATTACCTGAAAAGAGACTGAGTTTAGCTAGACAGACGGGAATCCCCACACCCTTGCCGATCAAAAGTTAGTGTGGGATGTTTCATGCTGGCTGAAGATGAGGATTCCACACACTTACAACCGATACTTTTTTGCTAAGATTTGCTAACAAATGCATAAGTTGAGAGATGATCTCAACCAGTATCAACCGATGCCCGTAGAAATTTCTACAAGCACTTATATTCTTGCTTTCAGCTTGGTTATCGCTTACAGCTATTAGCCAATCTGATTATTTGCTTTGATACTGTAGA
>CASBQF010000423.1 GCA_949127775.1 Oscillatoriales cyanobacterium PMM_0080 | reverse complement strand
GCCGCCTCAAACACCGCAGCATCGCCTAAAGCTTTGTGAATTAAGATACTATTCGGCACTTGTTTGAGAATTGCAACTTGTGCTTTTACCAACTCACGATTGAATTTTCTGCCGGGAGAGACGCACAGGTAAACTATCTGATCCAAACCAATCCGATTCGACTTTCTCAATAGCACTGTATCGACGGCATATCTCTGAAAACCTGACACCGCAACAAACGAATCTGGCATCCTAATTAACTGCTCGTCATAATATTTTTCTCGGCCCGCTGGGTGCGAGTGGCAGTCTGTCAAAAAGTAATTTTCTGAGGATATGTAAGGAGCATCAAATCCGAGCCAAGAAACACAAACTGGCGCGGGTTTTTGGTAGAGAATGTCAGCGTGAACTGGTACACTGAGAGAATCTAAATCGACTAAAATATCTAATTCATCTTGCTGAATTTGAGCGATAATTTCTGCGGAATTGGCAAGTCCGTTTGGGTATGTTTTGGGAAAAGTCATTTTGCCGAAACTTTCAAATTCCTGAGTGCGATCGTCCGCAACAATTCTTTCCGAAGCATATAAATATAAATTGGGTGTAATCTGGGACAATTCGTAAAGAATGTCAGCGCTGCACCAACCGACAGAATGCCGGCTGAAGTGATTGGACAAAAACCCGATTTTTAACTTACTGGCTGGTGCTTTTGGCTTGAAACTGTAATTGGCTGGTTGAGAAAAACTAGGTTTGATACATTTTTCGATGTACTTTTGGGCAATCAATCTGTAAAGTTGCGAGTTGGCTGCCAAGTCATCTCGCAAATAGGGCGTGCTGAATAAGAAGTTGGCATAAAGCGATTTAATTTCTATTGAGCTAGCGGTTTCTAAATTTTGGTGCAAGTACGATTCTAGCTCTAAAAATCGATCGCCCGCAATTTGATTCAATCCCGAGACTTGATAGGTGCTGACGAAGTAAATCGCCGTCATAATCGGATCGGTTTCGGCACACATTTGGCTGTATTGGTGCACGGCTTGCCGCGCGGCGGCTAAATCGCTAGTATCTCTGAGGATGCCGCACAAATGTTGGTGGGCCGAAATAAAATCTGGTTTAATTTCTAGGGCTTTTTGGAGGTTGGGTATGGCATCTTTAAAATTGCCCTGGTGGCGCAAAACAATGCCAATTTGACAGTATGCTTCGGGTAAATCGGGTTTGAAAGCGATCGCCCGTTGCCATGCAGCCACAGCCTCATCTAACTTCCCTTGCCGGGCTAATTTATCGCCTAAATTGATGTGAAAATCTACCTGAGCTAGATGGGGATTGAGTTCGAGAGCTTTTTGTTCGTATGCTACGGCTGCATCCGGCTGCCCCTGTTGCTTCAGTGCGCCTGCCAAATTCCAGTAAGCAGCAGCCAAAGTTGGTTTAAGTTCGATCGCCTTTTCGTAATTAACAATCGCCTCTACCAAACGCCCTTGTTTGTAGAGCATACTCCCCAAATTAGCATAAGCCTCAGCAAAATCGGGATTCAGGGCGATCGCCTCCGAATAAAACCGCATCGCTTCCTCAATTTGCCCGCTGGCTTGCTGCACATTGCCCATTGTCACGTAAGCCGCCGCCCAATCCGGTTGCAATTCCAGAGCTCGGCGACAAGCAGCGTCGGCTGCTGGTAAATCGCCTTGGGAGTAATAGGTTTCTGCAACGACAGTCAGCGATGCAGCATCTTCAAATTTGGGTGTTTCGGATTGGTTATGAAAATCAGAATTCATTTGGCGGCCTATCTGTGCTATCAAGTTAAAGGTTGAATCTAGATTATTTTGCAGAGTACCAGATTTATCGGAATTACGCGCTATCTTCACAGAGAATTTATGAGCGACAAGTCAGCGACACAGCGCCAACATAACATCAAGTGGAAACCAAACCTTCTGTTGGGGATACTGTTGTTAGCCCTAGCAATCCCCTTACCCTTTGCCCAAAAGACTCTGGCGCAGCAACAGCAGACAGCAAGCTTTCGGCAGAAATTATTTCAAACAGCGCTTTATTTCACCTTATATTTTGAGGGCGGATTCAGCAATCACCCCGCAGATAAGGGCGGCAGAACTTATCGAGGCATCCTGCAAACAGAATACAATTCCTATCGCTACAGTCGCGGGCTGCCGCCCCTCGATGTGACGCAGATGTCAGAAGCAGAGCTCCTAGAAATCTATAAATATTACTGGGATTCGAGCCTTTCGGGGACGATGCAGCCTGCATTGGCGATCGTCATGTTTGACACTGCCGTTAATTTCGGCATCAACAATTCTATTACATTTTTGCAGCAAGCTTTAGGATTGCCACAAACTGGCGTTTTTGACGCACGCACCAAGCAAGCGCTGAAAGCCGCCAACAACAAAAATACGGCGCTGCAAATGATTAACGAACGAATTATTTACCGTTACAAACGGGTGCAAGAAGATCCGAGTCAAATGGCTTTTTTCCGGGGTTGGCTGAGTCGCGATTATAGTTTGTGGGGATATGTGAATAAGATTAAATAATTAAGCGTTTTCTTGATACTCAAAATGCTGTAATTGTCATTGCTCGGTCCCGCAGCAATCTCAAAATCTGCGATCGCACCGATTCACGGTTGGTTTTTACTGAGATTGCTGTAACTCTCATCGCAACCTGTTAGCGCAGCAATCTCAGAGTCGGCGCTGCGAGTAATTATCGGTTTGTTTTTACTGAGAATGCTGTAATAGTCTTGTTATATAGTAATCCTAAATCATTACCTAGACCGCGAACATAAATGTCATTTCTCCAAAATCGCTCGGTAGGGACACGGCAGTGCCGTGTCCCTACTGGTACTACTCGTGAAAATCATTTAGGATTGCTATAGACGCACAGATACCTAGAAACCTGGTTTTTAACCCAAATATTTGCCCAAAACCTTCAATCTCGATCGAAAACCCGGTTTCTGGACGCGGGCGGGTGAATCCTGTTGTCATGACTCGCTCGATCGCGTAGCAATCCCACAACGATCGACACTGCAATCGCTCCGGCCCATCTAATATTTATTTGCAACCACCATTTAAAATCGGTGAATTTGCACTCATATCTCAACCATTTGTCAAGTCAATCAAGTTCATAAAAATCATAATTGTAGTTTCATAAAAGTCATATTTATCAAGATATATTTCAGATTTTGAAAAAAATACTAAAGTTCAAGTAAACCGTATATAACAAAAAGATACAGATTTTATCTGTATCTGCAAGATCAACTTAACTGATGACAGCTATGAATATAGAAGAAGCAATAATCTTTTTGGATAACCTGGTATACGAACAAACGGAAAAACATCTGACTCGGTTGCAACAGTCGGTAATTAAAGGTGTTGTAGGGGGTTTGACATACCAACAAATTCAGCAAAACGATCCGATCGCCCGTGGCTACACAGTGGGCTACCTGGGGCGCTATGTCGGTTACAACTTGTGGAAAGACCTCACCAAGGTACTGAAGCAAGCAGAAATTATTGAACAAGAAGAAAGAGTAGTCGGAGCAAATCTTTGGGATTGCATCATGAGATCTGTACAAAAAGGCACGCAACCTGCTATATCTTTCGATCCGATCTTGCAAAAGATCCTGAAAGAGCGTTACCGCATCACCGAACATTTGGTCAGCACCGAGTACAGCAATACGTATATGGCTGAAGATGAAAATTTGCCCGATCGACCTTTGTGTCTCGTCAAGCGCCTGAAAAGCCAGTCAGAGAGAACCAGCTATTTATTCAATCGAGAAACAGAAGTGTTATATCGCTTGGGAAAACACGATCGGATACCAGAATTGTTAGCTCGCTTTGAAGAAGATGGGTATTTTTATTTAGTTTATCAATTCGTCGAAGGACAACCACTGTATCAAGAACTAATCGATGGTCAACCTTGGGAAGAACATCAAGTTATTGACTTGCTAAAAGACATCTTGGAAGTCCTGGTTTTCGTCCACAAAAAAAATGTAATTCACCGCGATGTTCATCCTCAAAACTTAATCAGACGCACATCGGACAACAAGATTGTATTAATTGACTTCGGTTCAGTCAAAGAAATTAGTAATTCGCAGAATAATAGCGGCGACACCCGATCGCGTGGTGGTACTCAACAAGACTACATTCCCCCGGAACAATCTATGGGTACGCCTAAATTTTGCAGCGACATCTATGCTGTTGGGATCATCGGGATTCAAGCCTTGACAGGAATGCGGCCCAAACAACTGAGAGTTGATAATTTAGGCAATCTCATCTGGCAGAAAAATGCAACTGTCAGCCCAGAGTTTGCTCACGTTTTAGATCAGATGGTGCTGTACGCATTCCCCCAGCGTTACCCCTCAGCAACCGAAGCTTTGGAAGCACTTCAACAGTTGACAGTTGACAGTTGACAGTTGACAATTGACAGTTGACAGTTGACAGGAATGAAAGAGGAGACGGCAGTGCCGTGTCCCTACAATGTTATTATTCTTGGTAGGGAGACGGCACTGCCGTCTCCTAATTTCTTATCACTTGGCCTTTGTCTCTACCGAGAATAACTGTAGGGACACGGCACTGCCGTCTCCTAATTTCTTATCACTCGCGTTGCGCGGACTTTGTGTGACAAGAAGCGGTTTCGTGCTAATCCGCTACGATTACCCCTCTAACGATCGAGTAAAATACTCTACATTACTGATGAGGGAAGCCGATTCCCTACCTTTCGGGAACCTCTGCGGGAAGATAGCTTCGCTTCACGCGAATTTCCGACATCCTCAGTGGCGTCGCTTTCTGCAATTCTTTAATCTAAAATCTAAAATCTAAAATCTAAAATCGATTGACGCTTTCTTTCAAGTTAGATAACATAATTAGTATTTAATACTAAGCAGTTTTAACAATATCTTAAGCAGCTTTGTATAGCTGGCAACAAAATAAGTACAGTATTTATTGTTACTTTCGATACGTAGAAACCCACATAATTTGAGGGATCGAGAAATTGGAACTTTTTCAACGATCGGCACAAATACAGCCGCCCTCAACCCCAATTACTGCACTCCAGTCTTTTTCCCAAAAAGCTAGCATTGTAGTAATCGCGATCGGCTGTACAGTCATTTTGGGTTGGATATTTGATCTGCAACTCTTAAAGAGCTTTCTGCCCGGACTATTGAGCATGAAAGCCAACACAGCCGTCTGCTTTATTTTGGCCGGGTTTTCTCTGTTACTCCAACAGCCCCGGCGGTTCAAATCAACAACAATCAAGCATCAAAAGAGCGATAAACTTTTAATTTTTACCAGTTCATTTTTAATTATATTAATTAGCCTCTCAACCCTAGTTCAATATAGCTTTAATATAGACTTAGGCATCGATCAACTACTATTTAAAGACGGTTTAACCTTGACAAATCCCTGGGCGCCGGGACGCATGGCGCCGAATACTGCTACTGCTTTCTTGCTGCTGGGAATGGCGCTGCTCCTGCTGTCAGTAAAACGCTCCAAATACCTGCGGATTCAAATTTTAAGCTGTTGTGCATTTTTAATTGCATTTCTGGGTTTTATTGGCTACATCTACGGCAAATCTTTCTTTTACACAATTGGCACTCACACAGGAATGGCTTTGAACAGCGCAGCAGCATTGATGTTGCTGAGCTTAGGCATTTTATTTGCCAGCCCAGAGCGAGGATTTATCGCAATTATTGCGAGCGAGCGTGCGGGCGGAATCATGGCGAGGCGCTTGTTGCCACCGGCAATCATTATCCCGCCTTTAGCGGGTTATTTCATCATATTGGGGGAGCAGTTACAAGCCTACGATCCGGAGGTAGGAATATCGCTATTAACCCTATCAAACGTAATTATTTTTACATTCCTGATTTGGCAGAATGCGAAAACTCTCTGCACCGCAGATCGAAAGCGCTATCGAGCCGAACTGGGACTGATAAAAGCTAAATCAGACTTAGAAACTCAAGTTGAAAAACGCACTATTCAACTGCAACTCGTCAACGAGCAATTGCAGCAGCAAATTTTTGACTCTCAAGCCACAGAGCAGGTACTCCAAAAAAACTATAACCTGTTGCTGACAGTCATCAACAGTACACCGACAGCCCTATTTGTCAAAGATATTCAGGGCTGCTACATGATGCTCAACGCTGCGGGAGCTAGCATTATTGGCAAGTCTTTTGAGCAGATTATCGGCAGAGATGACAGCGAGTTATTTCCGCTAGAAATTGCTGACAATATTAGGAAAAACGATCGCCAAATCATGACAGCGGGCAAAACGCAAGTCATGGAAGAAGAACTCCCTGTTCAAGGAAAATTGCGGACATTTCTTTCTACAAAAAACCCTTACCGGGATGGGCAAGGAAAAATCAGCGGTATAGTTAGCATCGCGCGGGATATTACCGATGCCGTGGCGGCAGCTACGCAACGCAAACAAGCCGAAGTCGCCAACAGAAGTCTGGCCGCAATTCTGGAAGCCACCCCTGATTTTGTAGGTATTTGCGATCTCGACGGGCACGCTGTTTACATGAACAAAGCAGGCAGAAAAATGCTGGGTATCGATGAAAATGAAGATATATCCCACCGACAAGTTGCAGAATTTTCGTCAGCGTCAGCCCGCAGCACTTTGCAACAAGCGATCGCCACCGCAGTTTCCGAGGGTGTTTGGAGTGGAGAAACAGCTCTCGTGTCAGTATCCGGCATCGAAATTCCCGTCAGCCAAGTGCTCATCTCCCACGGAGCAACCGATGGCAAACCTGAATACATTTCCACGATCGCCCGCGACATCAGCGATCGCCAACAAGCCTCGCTAGCGCTGCGTCTGAGCGAGGAAAGATACCGATCGCTGATAGCGGCCACCGCTCAACTGGTATGGATGACAGACGCCCAAGGAAAGCCGATCGCACCGATCGACTGGATGGAATATACAGGTCAAACTTTGGAAGAAGCCACAGAAAACTGGGTTTCGGCAATTCACCCAGACGATCGCGAGTTGACGGCGCAAGCTTGGATGCACGCAGTAGAAGCCAAGAACCTTTATGAAGTCGAACACCGCTTGCGAGCCGCCGACGGCAGCTACAGGCACTTCTGGGTGCGCGCAGTGCCAGTTTTAGCAGCAGACGGCAGCATTCGCGAATGGGTGGGCACTCACACAGATATTAGCGATCGAGTCCAAGTTTTGGAAGCACTCAAGCAATCAGCAGGGCAATATCGCAAGCAAGCAGCCCAACTCGAAAAAGCATTCCGCGACTTGCACGACACTCAAACTCAACTAATTCAAACCGAAAAAATCTCCTCCCTCGGACAGCTAGTCGCCGGAGTCGCCCACGAAATTAATAACCCGATTAACTTCATCTACGGCAACATCACCCACGCCAGCCAATACGCCCGAGACTTACTCGATTTGCTCCACCTTTACCAGGAAAAACATCCAAATCCCCTCCCAGAAATTACCGAAGCATCCGAAGATATTGAAGTCGATTTCTTAATAGAAGACTTTCCGAAGATATTGGAATCAATGAAAGTAGGAGCCGATCGCATCCGCGACTTAGTTGTATCCTTACGCAACTTTTCCAGGCTCGACGAATCGCAGATGAAACGAGTAGATATTCACGAAGGAATCGAGAGCACTTTGCTGATTTTGCAGCATCGGCTGAAAGCTACGGCATCTCGTCCAGCGATTGAAGTTATCAAAGAATACGGCGACTTTCCCAAGATCGAGTGTTATGCAGGTCAGCTAAATCAGGTATTTATGAATCTGATCGCAAATGCGATCGACGCATTAGAAGAGTACAACAGCAAACGTTCTGCAAAGGACATCTATTCTTGTCCCAATACAATTCGGATTAGCACCAGTACGAATTCAAACACCGTATCAATTCGGATTGCCGATAATGGATT
Organism: Oscillatoriales cyanobacterium PMM_0080; assembly: GCA_949127775.1. Taxonomy (GTDB): domain Bacteria; phylum Cyanobacteriota; class Cyanobacteriia; order Cyanobacteriales; family Microcoleaceae; genus Microcoleus. The sequence goes on along the minus strand of CASBQF010000423.1, from coordinate 4,348 downwards.
GGGAATAACTCAAGAAGTCATTCGTAATTTATTCGACCCATTTTTTACGACTAAACCAGTCGGCAAAGGCACCGGATTGGGACTATCAATTAGCTATCAAATTATTGTCGAAAAACACCGAGGCAAATTGCAGTGTATTTCCACTCCGGGCGATGGTGCAGAGTTTGTGATCGAGATTCCCATCAGTCAGCAAGTCTTTGCGTTGGCGACGGAAAACACAAAGGGAATGGTCAGCAGTCATTAATTTATGAGAGTCACGCATGGGGCAAGAAACCGGGTTTCTACGAATTTTGGGTTGAGTGACGAGAAATATCGGAAGAAACCCGGTTTCTGAGAGTCACGCATGGGGCAATTCTGCCTCTTTGTCTCCCCGTCTCCCCGTCTCCCCGTCAACTCCGCCGATCGATCGCCCAAAAATCCAAATAATTCTTTACAATACAAGAGTAAATATGATTATTCACTTAAAAAAATCCCTTGAAAATGCCTGTAAACCAACTTTCTCGAACCACAGCCCCCGCGCAAACACCGGAATTAGACTATGATATCGCGATCGTCGGAGGCGGCATAGTCGGCGCCACCTTAGCGTGCGCCCTCAAAGATTCAGGCTTAAAAATTGCCATCATCGAAACCCAACTCCCCGCAGCCGCAGCCGCCAAAAAACAAGCTTACGCAGTCACCCTGCTATCGGGAATGATCTTAGAAAGCATCGGCGTGTGGGAGCAAATCTTGCCACAAATCACCACCTTCGAGCAAATTAGCCTCTGCGACGGCGACTATCCCGGTATCGTCGAATTCCACCGCCCGGATTTAGGAAATACTGGGAAATTACCCGTACCAAAAGAGGCTTTAGGTTATGTTGGCGAACACCGAGTCATGCTATCAGCTTTGCATGAATCCTTAGCAAAAAACCCGAGTTTTAGTTGGGTTTGTCCTGCGGAAGTAGTCGAGGTAAAATACTTAACTAATTCCGCCGAAATTCAAATTAAACAAAACGGTGAAACTCGGACAATTCGCACCAAATTATTAGTTGCTGCTGACGGTTCGCGATCGCGCATCCGCAGCGAAGCGAACATCAGCACCCACGGCTGGAAATACTGGCAATCCTGCGTTGCGATCACCATTAAAGCCGAAAAGCCGCACCACGATATTGCTTTTGAGCGCTTTTGGCCAAGCGGCCCGATGGGAGTTTTACCATTACCGGGGAACCGTTGTCAAGTAGTTTGGACTGCGCCCCACGCGGAGGCCAAAGCTTTACAAGAAATGGACGAAAAAGAGTTTTTAGCTTTGTTGGAACAGCGCACTGGCGGGCTGTTAGGGCGTTTGGAGTTGGAGAGCGATCGCTTTTTGTTTCCAGTGCAGTTAATGCAGAGCGATCGCTACGTGTTGCCCAGATTAGCACTGATTGGCGATGCTGCCCACTGCTGTCATCCCGTGGGCGGACAGGGCTTAAATATGGGTATTCGTGACGCTGGGGCGATCGGGCAAATCTTGCAACAAGCCCACCAAAAAGGCGAAGACATCGGCGATTTGCGAGTATTGAAACGGTATCACAACTGGCGCAAAAATGAAAATTTAATCGTGTTAGGATTTACCGATTTCCTAGACAGATTATTTTCCAATACTTGGCTACCAATAGTCGCATTTCGCCGCTTCGGATTGTGGTGTTTGCGAACAATTCCCCCAGTCAGATTTTTAGCCTTGCGGCTGATGACAGGCTTAATGGGGAGACCTCCAAAACTAGCGCAAAACTAGGTTCGTAGTAAGGACTTCAGTCCTTCATCGCCCCGATACGCTCACACAATCTAAGAAACCGGGTTTTTACGATTTTTACCAACAATAACGAACAATCTCCAAAAAACCCGGTTTCTAGCCACCCGCGCACCATCTAAGAAACCGGGTTTTTACGATTTTTACCGACAATAACGAAGAATCTCAAAAAAACCCGGTTTCTGGCCACCCGCGCACCATCTAAGAAACCGGGTTTTTACGATTTTTACCGACAGTAACGAAGTCTGTCCCAAAAACCCGGTTTCTGGCCACCCACTCATCAAAATCAATAGCCGTTGTTTTTTCGTTGGGTTTACGTTAGGATATAGTAAAGAGGTAAAACTATGCAGATTACAAATAAAAAATTTAGGTTGCGAAGCGGTGCAAATTGGACATCGTTTGAGAAGTTTCGTTTGCAGGGCGCAGAAGCACTCAGTTCGATCGCCAATGGTGTCATTGCTACCCTTCAGACAAAAACAGGACAGTACCGCATTATTGAGGAAAATGACTTTCAAGCAATCTATGGACTAGCCCGTGATGTCGATCGCATGAGAGGAGGATTGCGTGTCGTCATCTTGGCTGTGCGTGCGGCACAAAAACACCCCGATCCAGAGAATCTCGATCTACTTGCTGAAGCAGTTGCTATGCTGGGAGATTTGCCTGAGCTTCCTACCCGCAATAGCTTCGAGCGATTAGTTCCAGAGAATTTTGACTTGGATGAGGATGATGAAGTGATGCTCGATCCTGATGAAATTGAGCGTCCTTTGCAGTCTGAAAGTGCGATCGACAATAGGATAGATCGATCGTGATTGATGTAGCAAATAATGAGCCTAACAATCTGGAAACTCTTGAAAATCAGCTACGCGAACTTTCTCACGACGATCGAGTTCTCACAATTATTCAGGACTTTGCCGATCGACTTGGTAAGACAAAAGACCGTCAGAAAGTTTTCGGAGCAGAGGGAGGGCTGGTGCGTCAGCCAATTGAGTATCGGGATATGTTAGCAAGAGGTCTGATTAGGGATGATGAAGATGCCTTCGCCCTTTTGCAGGGAGATATTGTTAATAGTGACGCTGGCTACTTTTTGGGAGAACGTATTACTAACATGAAGTTTGCTATTGCAAGCTCAACCTGTGACCTTGTTCTGGGCCGCCGCGATTATGCCTCACTGCTGCGATTGCAACCAATTTTTTCTGACGATCCTCAAGCAAAGCAACTCCTCGGTGAAATGCTAAAGTTTAAATCCACTAAGCGAATGTATCTTCCACCATTACCAGGGGACTCTCGGAATGTAGTGGGCAATGCTGTACTATTTGATGGGGTTATACAGATACGCCTTGATGATTTGCTGTTAGCAACACGGCACGCCAGCCTAAGTCTTGTCGGGTGGAGAATATTTGGTTCTCTTGTTCGGACAATTATGGTACGAGCAGGCGCTAGTGAAACAGAAATGCGATCGAAAGTTTCTGGCCACCCGCGCACCATCTAAGAATCTCAAAAAAACCCGGTTTCTGGCCACCCGCGCACGATCAAAGAAACCGGGTTTTTACGATTTTTACCAACAGTAACGAACAATCTCAAAAAAACCCGGTTTCTGGCCACCGAACTCATCGAATCATGGTAGAATAAACATCGGTGTTATTCACAACTCCCCACAATGAACGAAACCCGCGCCGAAGCTTATCTAAAACTAATTCAAACCCTGCTGAATTGCCCCAACGGAGACGAACCGCAGATATTACAGGATAACTCCGAATTATTAGATCGCGAATTTCTGGCAGCTTGCGAGTTAGTAGCAGAAAACTTGACACAGCAAGGAGGCGAAAATGCAGCTAACTTCCTCCGAAATCTAGCCAGTCAACTAGCACAATTCATCGAGTCAAACGATGATCCAGAAAGTGAAAATCCCCAAGAATATGCAAACTTTATCCTAGAATTATTGCAAGCAGAACAAAATAGCAATAGCGATATTAAAGTAATTTTCCCCATGCTGGCCGAGCGGCAACATCTCCTCAATGCGCGTTTTGCCGGTATTTTACCGCAAGTAGCCCAGAAGTTAATTGCCGAACACCCAGACGCAATTGAGTTCATTGTTGCCCTCATTGAAAATTTGAGCATTCATATTAGTAACTTTCCGCTCGGCAATAGAGCGAAAAATCTTGAAATTGCCATTACTGGTTATCAAATAGTTTTAAATAATCGGGAACCGGGTAGCGAAGAATACGCTCAAACTCAAAATAACATCGCCCTTGCCTACAGTGACAGAATCAACGGTTCGCGGGCGGATAATTTAGAAAGGGCGATCGAGTTTTATCAAGCAGCTTTAACTGTTCTTACCCCTGGGGCTTTCCCCGAAAAATGGGCAATCACTCAAAATAACCTAGCCCTTGCCTACAGTGACAGAATCAACGGTTCGCGGGCGGATAATTTAGAAAGGGCGATCAAGTTTTATGACGCAGCTTTAACTGTTCGTACCCCTGAAGCTTTCCCCGAAGATTGGGCAATGACTCAAAATAACCTAGCCCTTGCCTACAGTGACAGAATCAACGGTTCGCGGGCGGATAATTTAGAAAGGGCGATC
>CASBQF010000422.1 GCA_949127775.1 Oscillatoriales cyanobacterium PMM_0080 | reverse complement strand
GGCGATGACAACCTGTTTGGCGAAAACGGCAACGACATTCTCGATGCAGGCGAAGGCAACGATTCCCTGTACGGCGCAGACGGCAAAGACTTACTCGATGCCGGCAGTGGCAACGACTATCTCTGGGGCGGGCAAGACAATGACACCTTATTAGCCCAAGCTGGCGATGACTACCTGTTCGGCGAAAACGGCGATGACATCCTGAATGCAGGCGAAGGCAACGATTCCCTGTACGGCGGCAACGACAAAGATACATTGTTCGGCCAAGCTGGCAGCGACTTATTGCAAGGCGGTTCCGGTGATGATTCCCTGTTAGGAGGCGAAGGCAACGATACCATCCTCGGTCAATCTGACAGCGACACTCTCTACGGAGGCGGTGGCGATGACATCCTCGAAGGCAATTCAGGAACAGACCGACTTTTCGGCGAACTCGGTAACGATTCCCTGGATGGCGGTAGCGAAAATGACACCCTCGAAGGCGGCGACGGTAACGACTTCCTAAATGGTGGCGAAAATAACGACAGTTTGTTCGGACAAGCTGGCGACGATACGGTTCTCGGCAGTCGCGGCGACGATATTGTGGATGGCGGTTTAGGGAATGATTTGCTACAGGGCAATGAAGGGCGCGATCGAATTTACGGACAAGCGGGCCTCGATACCCTCCTCGGTGGCGACGACAGCGACACCCTCTGGGGAGGCGACGACGGCGACAGTTTGCTAGGAGAATCGGGCAGCGATACCTTGTTTGGCGGCACCGGCGACGACATTCTCGATGGCGGTGATGACAGCGACAACGTTTACGGTGAAGCTGGTAAAGACACCCTCTCCGGCGGTAGCGGTGACGACATGGTTGACGGCGGTACTGAGAACGATACCCTCTTCGGCAACGACGGCCGCGATAAATTGTACGGCCGCGCCGGCGATGACCTTTTAGAAGGCAATGCCGATAATGACGAACTCTGGGGCGGCGATGACAACGATACGCTGTTGGGACAAACGGGAGATGACATTCTCCGAGGTGAAGCGGGCAATGACAGTCTGGATGGTGGCGAAGGGGACGATCGACTTTTCGGTCAAATCGGCAACGACAGCCTCTCTGGTAACAACGGAGACGACTACTTAGAAGGCAACGCAGGCGACGATAGCATGACTGGAGGTGCAGGGCGCGATCGCATTTTCGGAAATGACGGCAACGATTTCGCAGACGGCAACAGCGGCGACGACTTCATCGATGGCGGCGCGAACAACGATACCTTGTTTGGTGGTGAAGGAGTCGATCGAATTTTCGGTCAATCCGGCAACGACAGCATCCAAGGAAACGAAGACAATGACTTCATCGATGCCGGAACCGGCAACGACACCGTATTCGGCAACGACGGCGACGACGAAATCTACGGCCGCGAAGACCGAGATTTCATCGACGGCGGCCGCGGCAACGACCAAATTTACGGCGGTGACAACATTGACACCATCTTCGGACAAACCGGAAACGACAACATCGATGCCGGAAGTGGCGACGACTCGGTTTACGGCGGCGACGGCAACGACAAAATTTGGGGTCAAGCCGGCAACGACTGGATCAACGCCAACGCAGGCAACGACAACGTTTGGGGCAACGAAGACGACGACAAAATTTTCGGAGAAGCAGGCGACGACAAAATCGACGGCGGTTCCGGCTACGACACCATCGATGGCGGCGCAGGCAACGACGAACTGTTCGGCGGTACTGGTAACGACCAATTAGTCGGAGGCGCTGGTGACGACAAAATCGAAGGCAGCATGGACGATGACAAACTGTTCGGAGGCGCTGGAAATGACTTGCTGTTTGGCAGTGAAGGGCAAGACACGATTTTCGGCGAAGTTGGCCAAGACACCCTCTACGGTGGCGACGAAACTGACTTGATGGACGGCGGCGCTAGTAACGACTTGGTTATCGGCGACTCCGGCGACGACACCCTCACCGGCGATTCTGGCGACGATACCCTCGTCGGTGGCAGTGGCAACGATTTCATGGGAGGAGGCAACGGCGACGACTTGATGTTCGGTGAATGCGACGACGACACGATGCTGGGAGGTGCCGGCCGCGATACCCTAGACGGCGGTTGTGGCAACGACTTGCTAACCGGGGAAGCCGGCAGCGACAACCTCTTGGGCAATGAAGGCGATGACAGTCTCGATGGTGGCAGCAGTGACGACACCCTCGATGGCGGTAATGGCAACGACTTCTTAAACGGCAACAGCGGTAACGACAGCCTCAATGGTAACGATGGCGATGACAGTCTCTACGGCGGCGAAGGCAACAACGTGCTCAAGGGTGGAAATGGTCAAGATACCTTGATTGGAGGCAGTAGTTCCGACATATTTGTGTTATCACCAAGTTCGGGACTGGATCATGTATTCTACTTCCAGGCCGATCGCGATTACCTCGGACTTTCACAAGACCTCACCTTTGACCAATTGCAAATCGTTCAAGGTGGCGAAAATTACACTAACGATGCCTTGGTCAGCATCGCCAGTACCGGCGAACATTTAGCTTGGCTGAAAGATACTCAATTCAGTGCGGTTGATAGTTCTCGCTTTGTCTCCATCACTCCCGGAGGCGTGCTACCTCCAGCCTTCAATACTCCATCAAATATCGATTCGTTAACTGGTGTTTCAATTGATACAGACGATTCTTTGACTGGCAGTGTTAATGCGAACTTGTCCATTCCGCAAAGTAGCACTACTACCGCGTCAGCAAGTTCAACTATCAACGCATTACCAGCAGGTACTAGCGCCAGCCCTCTGACAGCAACTACCACCACCACCAATGCTGTAACACCAACTCTCAACGCATTACCAGCAGGTACTAGCGCAAGTCCTCTGACAACAACTGCAACTACCACCAATGCTGTAACACCAACTCTCAGCCCATCACCAGCAGGTATTAGCACTAGCCCTCTAAGCGCAACTACCGCCAAGACTGTCTCCAGCGATCCATTAATCAATGGTGGCTCCATCTCCAGTATGATGAGCTTTGCTGGTCAAACCAATGATGACATTCTCATCTACGGTAATGGTTTCTTTGCTCCTCTGAGTCTCAGTACAACTCCATCAACTACTGGTGTTAAGACGGCAAGCAGTGTCATCCCAGATGCTAGCCTTGCTGCTAAGGACAAGAATCTGTTGATTAATCCGACTCCAAGTGCGATCGACTCGCTAACAAATAGCAATGTCACTGGCATTTCTAACGTGAAGTAATTTTAGATTTGGCTGAGGGCGATCGAATTAAAAACCCGGTTTCTTCAAGAAACCGGGTTTTTTGCAGTTTTTGCGGTTTGTAATATCAAATTCGGGTTAGCTATAGCAATCCTAAATCATTATCCTTACCGCAAACATAAATGTGATTTCCCCAAAATCTATCAGGACACTCAAGATGCCATGTCCTGGACACTCAAGATGCCGTGTCCCTACAGAAAATCATTTAGGATTGCTATAGAACCCATTTGACATCTTTGAGTTTTTGGGTTGGGTGACGAGAAATACCGAGAGAAATTCGGTTTCTGAGATTTACAGCGAGTGCCGAGAAACCGTAATTATAATTAGGTTTAGCGATCGCTATTTTCTACAACCTTACTTCACCGATAGACTTGCGGCGCTTCGTGTACATGGGCTTGTGCGACTGCCCGTGTCTCTCCCTATGTTTTGATGCTATCGCAAAGAAGCACGTAGACTTTCAAGTTCATCATCCTGTAAGCACTTAATAAAAGAACGAGGCATTCGCGCATTTGGATGTGGAAGAAAAGCAAAAAATCTTTCATAGTCCCCGATTTTAATGGACTCTGATATCGAAGCTGTTGAGGAAATATTGAATTGACATTGGATCGCTTGGCGCGCACGAGCTCCTAAAACCACAATGACTTTTGCTTTTGATAGTTCTAAAGTCCTCAATAAATAGGCTTTTACGCATTGATCCTGAGCTTGTTCTACGCCAATTTCAGAATGGGATTTGCAATGTACTATCTCGGTGAGAGCATAATCAATTCCTGGCTTAACATCCCGTTGCAGTAATTCAATCGCACGTTTACGGACTGCTGCCCAAAACTTAACAGCACGACTATATGTCCCATCCTTCATCAAGGATTGTTTACCATTGATAATCCAGTCCTTTTGCCCTCCTCCAAAACGATAATTAAAGTAATTGTTTATATCGTTATCTGACCAACGCCAAGTGGGGTAGACTTCATCAGAACCAATTGATGGATTTGAACTCAAAAAAAGAATAGGCGCTTGCTCGATCTGTCCACTCCAAGGTTCAGGTATTTGGAAATTGTTTAAATCGAGCGAGTTTTGATAACCAACTATGTCACGACAGGGATTATCTGTAGAAGGATTTTCTAGACACATCAGTGCATGAGGGCAGTGAGTAATTTCATGTAACAAATTTTTCTCAGACATTATTAAGGAGGTCTCAACTAAGATAGTTTTTCTTATAGAACCCATTTGAGTTCTATTTTGCGTAAATCTCAGAAACCGGGTTTCTCTATATATTTCGCGTCACCCAACCCAAAAACTCGTAGAAACCCGGTTTCTCGGCCCTTGTGTAAATCTCAAAAACTGGTTTATCTCTATATTTCTCGTCACCCAATCCAAAAACTCAAAGATGTCAAATGGCTTCTAGAAGCAAGGGATGCAGCCGTTGAATTAGCTACAACTTTTAGTACATTCAAACCAGCTATTCGACAATCTAACGTGTAATAATCGTATATCTAAGGCTGTATATCGAAAACAATTTCCTCATAGAATTGCTCGATCGGCAAACTTAGATTGATACTTTGAAGCTCAACCCGATCGCCCTCCCGATAGCTCAAAATCACCCATTCACCAGCATCATTTTTATGATAAATATCGATCGCAATTTCATCAGAACTGACTAACACATAATCAACCAGATTCGGATTGCGGCGATACTTCTCAAACTTCTTCCCTCGATCGTAAGCTTCCGTGCTATCCGATAAAACCTCGACAATTAAACAGGGATAGGTAATATAGAGGGGATGCTCCCTATCTCGATCGTCACAAGTCACGCTTAGATCGGGATACGTGTAGTTGGGTGTATTGAGAATATTAACCTTTAAATCTGAATTAAAAACACTACAAGGACTTCCCCGCAAGTGCGATCTGATTAAAATACAAACATTTAATTTAATCGTACTATGATTTTGAGTGCCACCACTCATCGCATAAACCCGACCATCGATCAGTTCGTGTCTTTCCAGTTGTTGCTCCTCCCAACTAAAATACTCTTCCGGTGTAAAATGGCGATCGTTATCTCGTGCTGCTATCACAACCATAAACTCCCTAATCAAAAAGTGAATTAATTATACCTCTAAAAATTCAGCATTCACGAGTTCGATCGCAGGCTTGAGATCGAAATACATTGTGCGGTACGGATCTCTGGCGGTAAACTATCGCTAGTGTTTCTTAGCTCTACCCAAGCGAGTATCTAGCGATTATTTTGCGGGTAAGATCGTGTCAATCTGAAGTGTTACAGACGATTCTGCCAGTAGCTGGGATCGCGACGACAACTCATGATTGTTGCAATCACTATCCTGTCTGAATAAACTCGATACAAAATGGCATAGGAAAATTTTGGGGTTAGATACCGGCGAATCTGGCCTTCAACAATCGGCCAGCGTTCGGGTGCGCCAACGATCCGAAATATAGAGTTTTCTATGGTGTCGATGAAATCTTGATGGCTGTCTTGCTGGGCGAAGAATTGGACAGCTTCTGCATATTCTTGCAGGGCGGCTGGGTGAAATTCGTATTTCATTTTCCTAGCAATTGTCGAACTTGTGCCAAGCCAACATCGCCTGGAATCGATTGGACTGTGCCACTATCAATCTCCGCAATCCGGTATTGAGCTTTCTGTACGCCCTCGTTCAAAACATCTCGATCGATCTGTTCTGTCATGCTTTCTAGGATCTTGTCGAGGAGGATAGCCTTGGCGGTATCGGGTAGGGCAGTTGCTTCGGAAATAAGCTGGTCTAGGGTTAGCATAGGATGATTTTGCTCCGAGGAAACGATCTGAATTCTAACAATTTTTACGGAAAGATTTAAATTACCAGAAACCGGGTTTTTAGGACAATACTTCATTGCAGTCCACAAATTCGGTAAAAACCCGGCTTCTTCGATCGGACTTGGTAAGTCCTATGACAAACGCAGATAAAATCCTATCTGCGTTCATCCGCGTACATCCGCTAACATCTGCGGTCAAAAAACCTCAATCCCACTACTTAGCCGCAGGTAAAGATAACTGAGGCGAAGCTTTAGGATAGCTACCATTTTTAGAAATCGCAGCCGGTTCGGAAGACAGCAAAAACTCACGAATTACTCTAGCAGCCGCTCTTTGAGCTAAACCACCGAATACTCTCTGTCCCATATTCTGTACTTCCGATTTGACTAACAATTGCGGAATTAGCTGCAATATTTTCGCTGTATCAAAACCAGGAGTCGATCGCAAAATATCCCAAATCCGTTTAATGTGTTCTAGATTATTCTGTTCATTTTTTGAAACCACAGGTTGATTTGCCTTGACTCCAAACCATTCACCGACAACAGATTTAGCATTCGCAAAGGCGTTACTGGAAACTGTGTCGAGACCTTTGACCAATTCTAGAACAATGCGATCGCGAATAAAATCCCCTCTTTCAGAAAATAAATAGTCTAAACCTTGATCCAGGATTTTGCTGATATCGTAGTCTTGGCTATCGCGGGCATTGCTGAGCAAGTTTTCTAAGCGGTTCCAGCGGAATTCGCCCTGTTTGAACAACAACTCTTGCAGGGATGTCCTCAACTCCGGTGCGGGGTCGCTCAACAGCCGTTTTGCCACGTAGGGATAGGCTTTGCTGAGCACTTTGAATTGGGGGTCAACGTTGATGGCGATGCCTTCTAGCGTGACTAGCGATCGAATAATCAAAGCGTAGTAAGCTGGAACTTGGAACGGATATTCGTACATCACTGCTGAGAGTTCGTCAGTAATACTTTTGAAATTCAGTTCAGCAACTGTAGCACCCAAAGCATTATTGAACACTCCAGCCAAGGCCGGAATAATTGGTGTCAAATCAGTGTCCGGTGTCAAAAAATCTAACTTGACATAATCTTTTGCTAAACTCTCAAAGTCGCGGTTCACCAAATGCACTACAGCTTCTAATAAGCCGTACCTTTGATAAGGCTTCACTTCGCTCATCATCCCGAAATCGAGATAAGCTAATTGACCGTCAGGAGTTGCCAAAAGATTGCCGGGATGCGGGTCAGCGTGGAAGAAACCATGTTCTAGAAGTTGTCTCAAAGAGCATTGCACCCCCACTTCAATTAAGTAAGGAGCGTCAATTCCTTGAGCCTTGACTGCTTCTAAATTTGTGAGTTTAACCCCGGTTATCCACTCCATTGTCAAGACGCGACGACGGGTATATTCCCAGTAAATACTAGGAACATAAATGTCTTTGATCTGGCCGTATAATTCTCCAAATCGTTCGGCATTTTCACCTTCGTGGGTGTAGTCCATTTCTTCGTAAATGCGCTCGCCCAATTCGTCCATAATGCCTGCAAGATCACTACGAATTTTTGGGAAGGTGTTCTGTACCCAAAGTGCAACGCGCCGCAGAATGTAGATATCCAAGCCGATGTTTTCGGCTAAACCTGGCCGCTGGACTTTGATTGCGACGGTTTCTCCGGTTTTGAGTTTGCCTTTGTAGACTTGTCCGAGGGATGCTGCTGCGATCGGCTCTGGGGTGATTTCAGCGTAAATTTCGTTGGGGTGTGCGCCCAATTCTTCTTGGATAAATTGATAGGCTACTTCGTTGGGAAATGGTGGCAATTGGTCTTGCAGCGTTGTTAGTTCTTCTAAATATACTGGTGGTACTAAGTCGGGCCTGGTTGAGAGTGCTTGTCCGATTTTGATAAAAGCTGGGCCGAGTTGGGCGAGAATGTCTCTGAGTCGGGCGGCGCGACGTTTTTCGTTCTTGGTGACGCGGCCTGTTTTGCCGTCAAACCACAAACTGAAGGTGAAGCTAAAAAATGTCCAAAAGACGCTCAGCATCCTTCCCCAGACTTGTAGAGGGCGATTTCGGTACTGGGCTGCGATCGCCACTGGATCGTACCGAACAGCATCTCCGGCTAACTCGAAAGCTCTTTCCTTGGCTGATTTGAGGACTTTGGAGGTTACAACTTCTGTCTCTAGTTGGACTGCTACTGCTTGCAGGGGAATTGTCTTTACATCTGTAATATTTTCGAGTAGAGCCTGAGTCCCTGAATTTGCATAAGTTTGTCTGGAGGCTGGCGATACAGTCTTGACATTCATAGATTCAGACCTAGTGTTAAGCATTGTAAATACATTGTAACAATTTAAAGCATCGGGCATTGGGAATTGGGAATTGGGAATTGGAACCAAAAGTCAACAGTTAACAGTTAACAGTCAACAGTTAACAAATAACCAATAACAGTTAACAGTCAACAGTCAACAGTCAACAGTTAACAATCATTGGTTAAATACAATATGAGTGATAGTTTTTTTCAGGAATGGAAGCGACGAGAGTTTTTGCAAGGAATGGGCTCGGCGGCGGTGGGATTGGCTTTATCTGGTTGTGGAGTTGGCGCAGATCGATCGGCAAAAGGACTTACTGAAGAGGCTTTAGCTGTTACACCGATAGTCAATTCC
>CASBQF010000421.1 GCA_949127775.1 Oscillatoriales cyanobacterium PMM_0080 | reverse complement strand
CTCACAATTGATTTGGCCCAGCAAGACGGGCAGGCTAAGATTAGTGTTACCGACAGCGGTAAGGGGATACCAGAAGAGATAAGAGCGAAAATATTTGACCCGTTTTTTACGACTAAGCCGGCAGGAGAAGGTAGCGGTTTGGGGCTGGATATTGTGAAGAAGATTGTTGACAAACATCAAGGGAAAATTGAAGTGGAATCGATTCCGGGTCAAACTACATTTCATATTTTTCTGCCAATGAGCTGCGAATGAGTCGGTCAGGGCGATCGCATCATATAATTATTATAGCGATGGGTCATCGCGGTAGTCCCGATCGCACTACACTCCGAAAATTATTATTCCAGCAAGGGAAACGCTATTAGTTCATAATTTTACTGAATAAGCCCGATTTAGGCGGAAACTAGCGATCGCACCGGAATACTTGCATTATGTGGATTATACTTAGCTAAGGCTCTGGGTAAACCCTTGTTCAATCAAAGTTGTGGGAGGCTTGATCGCTCTAACTCGATCGATCTGAAAATGCGATCGGGCCCACTAAGTTAATTGACTATTTTTGCGTTAATTACTAATGATAAATGAGGAATAATAAATGTCTAAACCAGTTATTTTATGTGTTGATGACGAAAGAATGGTGTTGGACAGTCTCAGGACTCAACTATCAGCATCATTTGGCAATAACTATATCTATGAAGCAGCCGAGGATGCTGATGAAGCTTTAGAATTAATGCAAGAATTAGCTGAAGATAATGTGAGTATTGTTGTGATTATTTCTGATTGGTTAATGCCCGGTATGAAGGGAGACGAGTTACTGATTCGCATCCATGAAAAATTTCCTAAAGTTGTTAAGATTATGCTCACAGGTCAAGTTGATGAAGCAGCTATTAGCCGAGCCAAAGAATTCGCAAATCTCCACTGCTGCTTATCTAAACCTTGGTCGGAAGCTGAATTACTGGAAACTATTAAATCTGGTTTATCGAAGTTATGAAACAACAGGTAATTATCTGTGTAGATGATGACAACACTGTACTCAAGAGCCTCAAAGCAGAACTCCAAGAAGCTGTCGGCAATGCTTATCTCATAGAAATTGCCGAGGGTGGGGAGGAAGCATTAGAGTTGCTTGAAGAATTATTATCAGATGGGTATGAAGTACCGTTAATTATTTCCGATCATATCATGCCGGAGATGAAGGGAGATGAACTACTAAAAAAAGTCCATCTAATCTCACCTAAAACTATCAAAATCATGCTCACAGGGCAAGCAGATATTGAAGCTGTGGGAAATGCGATCAAAAATGCCAATTTATATCGTTATATAGCTAAACCCTGGCAACGAGAAGACTTGAGTTTAACAGTAAAAGAAGCAGTAAACAGTTATCAGCAAAATCAACTGCTGATAGCACAAAATGCGCAGCTTCAGCAAATGAATCAGGAATTGGCGGATTTAAACCGCGAGCAATCGCTACTGATTGCGACACTCCACGACAACGAAAATCGCTTGATGCAGTTTTTGGAAGCAATGCCGGTGGGAGTGGGAGTGCTGAATGCGGATGGCAAAGTTTACTATATCAACAAAAAAGCAAAGGAGATATTTGAAAAACAATTCGTGCCTGATGTGCCAGGGGAACAACTATCAGAGGTTTATCAAGTTTATCAAGCCGGAAATCTTCAACCTTGCCCCGTGGAAAACTTGCCCGTCATCCGGGCATTGAGGGGCGAAACTTCTGTGGCTGACGATTTAGAAGTCCGGCACGGAAATCGGGTTATTCCCCTAGAAATTCATGCTACGCCAATTTATGATAAACAAAATAAAATTGTCTATGCTATCAACACTCTTGTAGATATCACGGAACGCAAAGAAGCTGAGGCAGAGCGCAAAAAGTTCATTGAGGAGCTGTTTGAGGTCAATTGCAGTTTGGAACTTTCACTGGATGCAGAATTACAAATAGTTGAGGCGACAAGCCGTTTTGTACCCAATCAGTTTTTATCTTTTTTGGGATGTGACAGCATTGTGGGTGTGAAATTGGGAGACGCGGTGGAGTTGGAAATGTCGATTTTGTTTTCTGACATCCGCGACTTTACCACTCTTTCGGAACAGATGACACCAGAAGAAAATTTCAAATTTATAAATTCATATTTAAGTTATATGGAACCCCTGATTGTGGAAAATCGGGGGTTTATTGATAAATATATTGGGGATGCAATTATGGCTTTGTTTAGCGAGGGCGCGGATGATGCGGTGAAAGCGGGAATTGCGATGCTGCATACTCTTGCTGAATACAATCGACAGCGCACTTATGCGGGCGATGTGCCGGTTCAGATTGGGGTGGGAATTAATACTGGTTCTTTGATGCTGGGTACTGTTGGCGGACGCAATCGGATGGACGGTACTGTGATTGGTGATGCGGTTAATTTGGCTTCTAGAATTGAAAGTTTGACGAAGAATTATGGGGTGTCGCTGTTAATTACTCAACAGACTTTTGAACGCTTGACAAATCCTGCTGATTATGCGATTCGGGTAATTGATCAGGTTCAGGTTAAGGGTAAGTCTGAATGGGTGACTGTTTATGAAGTTTTTGATGCGGATTTGCCGGAAGTGAAAGCGGGGAAGTTGGCTAATTTGCAAGTGTTTGCTGAGGCTTTGTCTTTGTATAATTTGAATAATTTTAGGGAAGCTGGGGAACTTTTTGCGGATTGTTTCCGGCAAAATCCGGGGGATAGGGTGGCTCGAATTTATTTTGATAGATGTCAGTTGACTGTTGACTGTTGACTGTTGACTGTTGACTGTTGGTAGTTGATAGTTGACAGTTGTTAGTTGGTGATTTTTAGCTAATTAACTGTAGGGTGCGTCAGGGCGAAGATTATTAGTCTGTGGTGGTCAAATTGAGACCTGACGCACCCTACAAGAAGAAGAAGACCTGGCGGTTGAAACCGCGTCTACACAGACAAAACCCGCCTCCGCGGGTTGAAGAGGGGGCGGTGAAATTACGTTATTTTATTCAGTCCGCGGAGGCGGACATCGTTTGTGTAGGCGCGGTTTCAACCGCCGTCTTATCTGATCTCGACGCGATTTTTATGGTTGCTCGATCGGCATTTCGATGATAAACTCGGCTCCTTGGCCTGGTGCAGACACGCAACTCAGCATCCCGCCGTGTTCTTCGATAACTTTGTAGGAAATTGACAGGCCCAAACCGGTGCCTTTATCGGCGGGTTTGGTGGTAAAAAAAGCCTCGAATAACTGCTGGGAAACTTCTTCTGGCATTCCTGGGCCGTTGTCAGAAATCCGAATTATCGCGTTGGTGTTTTGGACTTCTGTCCTAATTTTAATTTTGCTGCGGTTAGCTTTGGCTTCGGCAATGGATCGCCCTGCGTTGTATTCCTCGATCGCATCGATCGCATTTCCGATCAAATTCATAAACACTTGATTTATTTTACCCGAATAACACTCAACCAAAGGCAAATTTCCATAGTCCTTAATTACCGCAATTTCGGGATAGCTGCCGCGCGCCCTCAATCGGCTTTGCAGGATTAGCAGCGTCCCTTCAATGCCTTCGTGTAGATT
>CASBQF010000420.1 GCA_949127775.1 Oscillatoriales cyanobacterium PMM_0080 | reverse complement strand
CGGTTTCTAAGAGTCGTAATATTTGACTAGAATCTTTCTGGCTGAAAAATCACGACGAACAAATAAGCTGCGAGTCCGACAATTACTAAACCCAAAAGACTTAAACCCCACGCAGCTTTCTTTGTCAAACCTTCATCCGCAGCCGCATAGACAGCGGGTGCAATTATCAAATTAAAGCACATTGCCAGAAATAGTCGCACCGGGATTGGGTGCCGCTTCCACAGCATTTGTGCTAACTCAATGGTTTCTTGAAAATCTCTCGGTAAAACATCGTTCAGCAAATCGTTTCGTTTCATAATTCCTCCTGTTTTCAAATTAAATTTCTTGAAAGATTGCAGCAACTATCTTTTGATTGATGTTCTTTTTTTTGACGCTCCATTTTATCCGTTAAATTCGTTACACAATCCGCTGCCGAACTTCTATGCTAACCCGATCGCAGCAATAAACAGATCGATAACTTTGATAGCGATAAACGGTGCAACTGCTCCACCCAATCCGTAGATTAAAATGTTACGCTGCAACAATTGATTTGCACTCAAAGGTCGAAATTTAACCCCAGTTAATGCTAGGGGAATCAAAGCGGGAATAATCAGAGCGTTGTAAATTAATGCTGACAAAACTGCTGACTGTCCGCTAGCTAAACCCATCACATTCAATGCGCCAACTGGAGCAAACATTGCCGGAATGATTGCAAAGTATTTGGCGATGTCGTTGGCTAGGGAAAATGTGGTTAGCGCACCACGAGTAATCAGCAACTGTTTGCCAATTGTTACTAAGTCAATGAGTTTTGTGGGGTCAGAATCTAAGTCCACCATGTTCGCAGCTTCCTTTGCTGCTTGGGTTCCTGAATTCATTGCGAGTCCGACGTTTGCTTGCGCTAATGCGGGTGCGTCGTTGGTTCCGTCTCCCGTCATTGCTACTAATTTGCCTTCGGCTTGTTGCTTGCGAATTACTTCAATTTTGTCCTCTGGAGTTGCTTCGGCAATGAAGTCGTCAACCCCGGCTTCGTCGGCAATTACTGATGCGGTAATTCGGTTATCTCCGGTGAGCATGATGGTGCGAATTCCCATTTTTCGGAGTTGGTCAAACCGATCGCGAATTCCCGGTTTAATCACATCTTTCAAATAGATAATCCCGTAGGTGTCGTTGCCTTGACAAACGCCTAACGGTGTGCCTCCCAACCGCGAAACTCGCTCGTAAGCTTCATCGAGATCCTCGCCGAAATTGCCGCCGCGCGATCGCACAAAACCTTTCACCGCATCCACCGCACCCTTGCGAACCTCGGTACCATCGGGCAAATCCGTACCAGACATCCGCGTTTTAGCCGAAAAATCTAGCCCAGTTGCTCCTTCAGCGTTTTCGCGATCGAAATCCGCGACTGCGCCCAGATTCTGGGCCAAACGGACGATCGACTTTCCCTCTGGTGTGTCGTCAAATACGCTCGCAGTCAGCGCTACCTGCGCCACTTCTTGCAACGAATGACCGTTTACCGGAATGAATTCCTCGGCTAAACGGTTGCCCAGGGTAATCGTCCCGGTTTTGTCCAAAATCAACGTATTTACGTCGCCGCAAGCCTCCACGGCGCGCCCAGATGTCGCTATGACGTTAAATTGAGCAACGCGATCCATGCCCGCAATGCCGATCGCACTTAACAAACCGCCGATCGTCGTCGGGATCAGCGCCACCAACAGCGAAATCAGCGTCACCACGCCCACAGGGGTTTTCACATAATTTCCCACGGGCGGAATCGTGGACACCACAATCAAAAACACCAGAGTCAGCACCGCCAACAGCACCGTCAGCGCGATCTCGTTCGGCGTTTTCGAGCGTTCAGCGCCCTCTACCAGCGCGATCATCCTGTCCAAAAACCCTTTACCGGGGTCGGACATCACCCGCAGTGTTAGTTCATCGGAGAGGATGCGCGTGCCGCCGGTGACGGAACTAGCGATGTCCGAACCCGGTTCCTTGAGCACTGGTGCGGATTCCCCAGTGATCGCAGATTCGTCTACAGATGCGACACCTGCAATCACTTCGCCATCGGAAGGAATCACATCGCCTGCGATCACTTTAATTTGATCGCCGCGTCTCAAAGATGTCGAACTAACTTCCTGAATTGAACCATCTGGTAGGAGTTTGCGGGCTGTGGTGTCGGCTTTTGTCGATCGCAGGGCATCTGCTTGGGCTTTCCCACGGCCTTCTGCTACCGCTTCGGCAAAGTTAGCAAATACCAAAGTGAAGAACAAAATAAACGTGACTAAGCCGTTGAAGACTACCTGATTTTTGCCTGGAACCGGGCCAAAAAGCGTCGGATCGATCGTTAATAATGCAGTGACAATTGTACCAACCCACACCACAAACATCACCGGATTTTTTACCATGACCCGGGGATCTAGCTTGAGAAAAGCGTCTTTAAAAGCTCTTTGAAAAAGGCCTTTGGTATTTGCTTTGGGTGTGTGTTTTCGAGACTCGCGAGAGCCTCTGCGGGGAGTTTTTTCGGAATCAGGGGTATTGGAGGATGCCATATTGATTTTAGATTTGGGATTATAGAGAAACCGCAGATTCAAGGCAGATGAACACAGATAAACGCAGATAATTTCAAGATAAGAAAGTTGTTTTTATCCTGAGTTATCACAGTTATTGGTGTTTTATTGTCCGCTATTTGGTGACGGTGTTCCCGTAGGCGATGGCGTTGCTGTAGGCGACGATGTTCCTAGAGGCGACGGCGTTGCTGTAGGCGACGATGTTCCCGTAGGCGACGGCGTTCCCGTAGGCGATGGCGTTGCTGTAGGCGACGATGTTCCTAAAGGCGACGGCGTTGCTGTAGGCGACGATGTTCCCAGAGGCGATGGCGTTACAGCGGACGGTGAGGGCGTTCCCAGAGGTGAGGGCGTTGCTGTAGGCGACGATGTTCCTAGAGGCGATGGCGTTGCTGTAGGCGATGGTGTTCCTAGAGGTGAGGGCGTTGCTGTAGGCGACGATGTTCCTAGAGGCGATGGCGTTGCTGTAGGCGATGGTGTTCCCGTAGGTGAGGGCGTTCCTAGAGGCGATGGTGTTCCCGTAGGTGAGGGCGTTACAGCGGACGGTGAAGGCGTTACAGCGGACGGTGAGGGCGTTCCCAGAGGTGACGGTGTTCCCAGAGGCGCTGGCGCAGTTATTGGTGCGGGTTCTAGCTTACCGCTGCTAATTTCAAATCCTTCTGCAATTGGCCCTAAAGCTAGCACTGGGAAAAATGTTAGCGCGCCCAGAATAATGATTACTCCTGCTGTCACGCTGGTGAACAAGACTGAATCTGTTCTGAGAGTACCAGTCGTTTCGGGAACTAATTGTTTGTTCGTCATGCTGTCAGCTAATAGCAACAGTGCAATAATTGGAACGTAGCGCCCCATTAGCATACTAAAACAGGCGCTTAAATTCCACCAAAGTCCGGTAGTTGCCGGTTGAGAGTCGGCTAATCCTTCCAAGCCAGAACCGTTGTTAGCAGCGGCAGATGCGTATTCGTACATCACCTGAGAAATGCCGTGATATCCGGGATTACTGATGCCACTCAAGCTGTCGGTAAGGGCGAGGGTGATTGCGCCGGGGATTAAAACTGCGATCGGGTGAATCAACAAAACCACACTGGCTAAAACAATTTCTCGTTTTTCAATCTTTCGACCTAAAAATTCCGGCGTTCTCCCCACCATCAATCCGGTGAGAAATACGCTCAAAATTGAGTAAATAAACAAGTAAGCGGTTCCCGTTCCTTGTCCGCCCCAAACGATTTGCAGAAATAAATTAAATAGAGTAGCAAAACCTGCGGGAGGCATTAAGGAATCGTGCATTCCGTTGACAGCGCCGCACATTGTCCCAGTTGTCGTCACTGCCCACAGTGCAGTTTGTGCCCAGCCAAATCGGACTTCTTTGCCTTCTAAATTTGGCGCTGCGGAACCCAGTAAATTATTAATTTGTGGATTGCCTTGGAACTCGCCAACTGCTGCAATCCCAATCAAGACAACATAAATCGCAAACACCATCCAAAAAATCAGCCATCCCTGCTTTTTGTTGTTAGCAAATCTGCCGTAAGTGTGAATGAGCGCTGCGGGAATCGAAACCATTGCTATTGTTGCTAGCAGGTTACTAAAAGCGTTGGGATTTTCAAAGGGATGAGCCGAGTTAATGGCAAAAAATCCACCACCATTTTCTCCTAGTTGTTTGATGCTTTCAAAGTGAGCGACTGGGCCGCGAGCAATTATTTGCGTTCCACCTTCTAAGGTACGGGCAACGGCTGGGCCTGCCAGGGTTTCCGGTACTCCTGAAATCAGTAAAAATAAGCCAATTATTAAAGAAAGGGGTAGCAGGATGCGGGTGATTGATTGAATTAAATCGATGTAAAAGTTGCCCAGCGGGCGGCCAGTTAGTCCGCGAATAAAGGCAATACCTACTGCTAAACCAGTGGCGGCTGAGGTAAACATTAAAAAACCCAGAGTTAGCTGGGATAGATAACTGAATGTTGTCTCGCCGGAGTAATGCTGTTGATCGGTATTTGTGAGGAATGAAATAGTTGTGTGCAGCGCTGTATCCCAGGTGGGTAGACTTAAGCCAGTGGGATTTAAAGGCAGCACTCCTTGAAGCATCAAAATTAGAAATACAAATATGCCCATTGCTACATTGCTGTAAAGTAGCGATCGGGCATATTGCCAGCCTGTCATGGAATCTACGGACTTGATATTGCTGGCTTTATAGATGAGTTGTTCTACTGGTTTGATCGCGGGATCGAGAATGGTTGATTGTCCCATATATACCCGCGCCATGTAGTTCCCGAAAACTGGGGAGATCGCGATTAAAATGATTAGAGTTAATGCGATTTGAATTAATCCTTCAAGCATAAGTGAGTTAATTTTTTATCTTTGGATAAATGGGTTTTGTCGATCGCAAAATGGCTACTGTGGGATGTTCCACAAACCGGGCGAGCTTTTTTTGAAAGTCACTTGCGGTTTGGGGCGATCGCACTCATTCGTACTGCTGCTAAGATGAAATCTCGACAGGCTGTGAGATTCACGCTACCAGCAGGTTTTCGTGGGCGAGAATTCGTCACCAGTGATGAATGTTAACCCCACGTTTTGACAGCTATCGAGTAATCTTATAGCATTGAATGTCGCATCACAATAAGTATTGTTAATTTGGATGGGACTGAAATCGCGTTGTTAGACAAAGTTCATATATCACTCCTGCTAGCCACAAAATACCATTTATTTGTACTGATTAATATACTGAATCTTAGAATCTTTGATAATTAGCCGAAAGGTATAAATTACCGTTTAGAAGCTATGCTTTGCTGCTCTATATTTGTCAGAATAGATTAATGTTTAGCTTTGGCTCAATATCTATACTTGGAGATATAGATGATATCTAAACGCCATACTTTTACGCGATAGTAGGTGAAATATTTTCAATTCTTTGTAGGGACATGGCATTGCCGTGTCCTTACCGGATTGCTCCCCGGTATGGTTCAGAAACTAGCAATTTGCTGTAACTGTGAATATAAAATATCAAATGGATTGATTGAAAATGTTTAAAAGTCTATCGATAATCAAAAAAAATCTAGCAATTCAAGAGAAGTATTTGCGGGGTAGATGGTCGATCGCCATTTTATTTGCGATCGTTGCAGCATTAGAATTTACCACGCCGTCGGCATATCTATTTGGATACTTATATACTGGGCCAATTTTACTAGCAAATTCGCGCTTGAGTCGTTTGGGGAAGTTACAAATTACCCTAGTAGCAGTAGCATTGACGTTGTTAAATTTGCTGATTCCTGATGGAGAAAAGATTGTTCTAGCGACAGTTGCAAATAGATCGATCGCAGTTATGGCCTTGGGAGTGACGGGATATTTGAGCGATCGCAATCAGCAGTACCAAGAGGCGATCGCGATCGCCAAAGCTCAGTTACAGTCTCAGCAGCAGCTAGCTAGCATCCGAGAGGATTTTGTCTCTACTTTGAGTCATGACTTAAAAACGCCGATGCTGGGTGCGATCGAAACAATTAAAGCCTTTCACGGAGCAAAATTTGGGGATGTCACTCCCAGCCAGCAAAAAGTTCTGGAAACAATGGCGCGATCGCACAAAATGTCATTACAGTTAGTAGAAACGCTGCTGGATGTTTACCGCAACGATGCCGAAGGTTTAAAACTGCAACTTGCACCTGTAAATTTAGCAGCTTTAGCAGCAGAAGTAATCGCTACACTGGCAGATTTATCAGCGGCGCGCCGAGTTTATATTAGTATGAGTTACGGAGACTCCGATTTTCGTCGCTCTTTGTGGGTAAATGGCGATGCAGTGCAACTCCAGCGAGTTTTTGCGAATTTGCTCGCCAACGGCATCAACCACTCTCCACGCGGCGGTAAAGTAGAAATAGTCATGGAATCTTCGGCTAGCTATCAGGTGGTGAAAGTGCTCGATAACGGGTTGGGAATTACTTCTGAGGAACTGCCGCACTTGTTCGAGCGTTTTTATCAAGGAAATGGCGATCGGCAAGCCAAAGGATCGGGATTGGGGTTATACTTATCCCGCCAAATTATTGACGCGCACGGCGGTATAATTTGGGCAGAAAACAAATTGCCGCACGGCGCTTTGTTTGGATTCCGACTACCAGCCATCTCCGCCAATGAAACCTAATTTTCCCTTGCGAATTCTCCTAGTTGAAGACGACGAACTGTTTCGATTGGGATTGCAAACTAGATTGCAACAAGAAAGTTGCTTGCAAATAATTGCTGAGGCGGAAGATGGCGAAACGGCGGTAGAATTGACGCAGGAACATTTGCCGGATGTGGTGGTTCTCGATGTCGGTTTGCCGGGAATTGGAGGCATTGAAGCCTGCCGTCAAATTAAGCAGCGGCATCCAGAAATTCCAGTTTTAATTTTAACATCTCATTCCCAAAAAACGTTAATTGAAAGATTGATTGCCGCAGGTGCTCAGGGATATTGTCTCAAGGGAATTGCGGCGGAAACTTTGGTTTTGGCAATTCGATCGGTAGCATCGGGCGCTTCTTGGTGGGACAAGGCGGCAACTGCGGAAATTCGGGCGGTTTTTACTAATCCTGAACCTGTGAAATTCGCGACTAAATGCGAACTTTTAGACAATCCCCTGACGAAGCGAGAACAGGAAATATTAGCTTTAGTTGCGGGCGGAAAAAGCAATCAGGAGATTGCACAAATATTGTACATTGCTCCGGGGACTGTGCGGGTACACGTCCACGCGATTTTGCAAAAGTTAGAAGTGCGCGATCGCACTCAAGCTGCTGTACTCGCAATTCAGAAAGGATTGGTTGCTAAAGAGTTTTTGGGTAGTCAATCTTAAGTCTGGTGGTTTATATTGATTGGGACTTACGCATCAAAGCTAAAGAAACCGGGTTTTTTCGAGATTGAGGGTTTAGGGCGTATATCTTCGTAAAAAACCCGGTTTCTGCCTCCAAAAATCATCTTGTCGTGCGATCCCACTCGGTTATTTAAAGATTGTGCTTGACACAGGAAATCCGTACTGCTAATATTTAATATCATATTTAATACTAATCTACGAGTAAAACTCTCAATATAATCACGTAAACAATTGAGAAAAAGATGAATTTAGGTCGCTTGTGATAGGGCGGCAGTGCTTGGTAGAGCAAATGTCATTCTGATCTGAAATTTAGGTGCATCTATATGGGACAGATAATCATCAACGAATTCCGGCGTGCTACTGGAGACTTTACAGGTAATGAGTATGTAGAGTTGCTGCTGACAGAAGATTTAACTGCAACTCAGCTTCAGAGCTATTTTGTAGGGGATTCAACTCTTCCAACAATAGCTAAATATTCAGCTTATCAATTTACTAATATGGCGAGTATTGCTCCTGTGTTTAAAGCAGGTACAATAATTGCGATCGGTGGTTCAATCGTGAATCAAGAGATTAGCTATAATCCTATACCGTTGGGAACAAATAACGATTGGAACATTAGATTGAGTCCCGAAGGTGGATTTTTGACAAAGCTGATCCCAGTGGGGAATTTTGATGGGGATTTCGCAGCTTCTGATGTTGTTTATGTTGACAATACTAGCACTACAAATACTGATACAGTAGATTCGATCGCCTGGAGGACATTGGAAACACATGGAGCCTTTGGCAATGCAGCTAAGGTGCAAATCTTAGCACCAGACAACGGGGCTAATGTCGAGTTTTTCAGTGCTCTGGCCGGTGTCAACAAAACTGCTAATTATGCTGTCAACAGTCCGGGTTCCATCGGTTTGCCCAATGGCGGAATTAACACTATTTATATTAATAGCCTCCGCAACCCGCAAGTCAATAGCGCTCCGACTTTGGCAAATTCTAATTTTAATAGACTTCTCCCCATTAATGAAGACATAGCCAACGCAGCTAACACAGGCTTTAGTATTTTTGCCATCACTAGCGAGTTAGGCGCTGATGCTAATGGCGATGCTTTGGGTGTCGCAGTCACCGCCGCAGACAATACCAACGGAAATTGGCAATTTTCAACTACTAGCAATACTTGGACAAATTTCGGCACAGTGTTGGAAAGTTCAGCAACAGTTATTGGCCCGACTCGTCTTTATAATGGCTTGCTTGGCAATACTCCCAACTCTCAAAATTGGCTGTCTTTGACTAACTTAAATCTTGCTTCTCCCACTACTACGGCTTCGGAAATATTTAGCGGTAATGGAGCTAATTTAAACAGCACTGCTGCCAATAGCATCTATGCTGGGTATACAAATAATCCTTCAAATCCGTCATTTCCTCGGCTCGATCGCACTTCTGGCTTTAGCCTATCTTTTAATCTCCAAATTATCTCGGAATCCCGCACTAATCCCAATCGGGCTGGTTTTAGCATTGTTGCTGTTACGAGCGATCGCAAAGCAATTGAAATCGGTTTCCAGCAGCTATCTGCAACGTCTGGGAATATCTTTGCTCAAGGCGACGGCGTTACTCCCAACCCTGGCGGACAAACTAATGGCTTATTTGTTGCTGCTGAAAATGTTGCTCATAACACGAATCTTGCCACTAAGTACACTCTGAGAGTTCAAGGAGACAATTACTTGCTTTCAGACGGCAACAATGTTATACTAACAGGCCCGCTGCGAAATTATGCTGCATTTAGCGGTGCGATCGACCCTTATGAAACTCCTAACTTTCTATTCCTAGGAGACGACACAACCTCGGCGCAAGCTAATATCAACTTGACGGAAGTTTCTCTGGTAACGCCTGCGAGAGTCCGTTTTGTACCCAACCCAGACTATTACAGCACCCCTGGAAATGAACCGACAATTACGTATCGGGCATGGGATGGAAGTAACGGAGTCGCTAGCGGTACAACGGGTGTCAATGCTTCAGTTACTGGGGGAACAACGGCGTTTAGCACTAATAGTTTGACATATTCGATCGAAGTTATCCCCGTCAACGATGCACCCTCGTTTGTCAAAGGGCCCGATCGCACTCTCAATCGCAACGCAGGCCCACAAACCGTTCCTGGATGGGCTACAGCCATTTCTCCGCCCGCCAACGAGTCAGCGCAAACTGTGAGTTTTCAAGTGGTGGGGAATGACAATAGTGGCTTATTTAGTGTATTACCTGCGATCGACTCTTTAGGACAATTGACTTTTACGCCTGCAATAGGTGCGATCGGCAGTGCTACTATTAGTTTAAACCTGAAAGATAACGGCGGTACAGCTAACGATGGGGTGGATACTTCGGCAAATCAGACATTTGTAATTAACGTAAACAATACCAGTACATTTAACTTTAGTACCGCCAATTATAGCGTCAATGAAAATGGTACTTCTGCCACAATTACTGTGACTCGTACAGATGCTACGAATGTCGCTGCGGATGTCAGCTACAGCACAAGTAATGGAAGTGCTAATGCTGGTAGCGATTATACTGTGACATCGGGGACGTTGAATTTTGCGATCGATGAAATTAGTAAAACTTTCAGTATTCCCATTATTGATGACACCTTAGTAGAAGGTAATGAAACTGTTAATCTCAGATTGAATTCTCCTACTAATGGGGCTGATTTGGGAGCGATTTCTACGGCTGTTTTGACTATTGTAGATACGACACCGATTCCAACTCCGATTCCAACACCGATTCCGACTCCAATTCCGACTCCGATTCCAACACCGATTCCGACTCCAATTCCGACTCCGATTCCAACACCGATTCCGACTCCGATTCCAACTCCGATTCCAACACCGATTCCAACACCGATTCCGACTCCAATTCCGACACCAATTCCGACACCGATTCCGACACCAATTCCGACACCGATTCCAACACCGATTCCAACACCAACACCGATTCCAATTCCGAATGGGGGTTCAGAAACCGGGTTTTTTGACAACAATACTTCGTCGCAGCCCACAGATTCGGTAAAAAACCCGGTTTCTTTGGTGGAAGTGGGTAAGTCGATTCCAACTCCAATTCCGATTCCGACACCAATTCCCACTCCAATTCCGAATCGCCCAGAAACCGGGTTTTCTTACGAAAATACTTCGTCGCAGCCGACAGATTCGTTAAAAAACCCGGTTTCTTTGGTGGAAGTGGGTAAGTCGATTCCAATTCCAATTTCCACGCCAATTTCTGTGGAAACTCCGACAGTAACTCCAACTGATTTTGATTCGGGGAATACGGATACTTTTGTGGAAGACTGTATTTGCGATCGCACAATCATACCCGATCGCACTTTCATTCCAATACCCAATATTACTCAACAGACTCTCAACGGTACTAACGGCAAAGATACCTTAACCGGCAACAATCTTAACGACAGCATCAACGGTTTCAACGGCAGCGACTTGCTAATTGGACTCGAAGGCAGTGATAATATTTACGGTGGGTTTCCTAGCAGCATTTCTGTCGGTACGGATATAGACAGCGATACCATATTTGGGAACCAAAACAACGACTACATCGTCGGCCATGCTGGCGATGATATTATTTATGCTGGTAAAGATGACGATTTGGCGATCGCAGGCAAAGACAATGACTTAATCTGGGGCGATAAAGGCAACGATACCTTACTTGGTGATGACGGTGACGATACCTTACTTGGCGGTACTTCAGACTCGTCTGATGGTGATTTAACTGGACGAGATTTGCTTTTTGGCGATCGGGCAAACGACATTTTATATGGACAAGAAGGAGAAGACACTCTTTCGGGCGGCGAAGATAATGATACGCTACACGGCGGCAAAAATAGCGATCTAATTTTCGGTAATTCCGGCGATGATTTGCTATTTGGAGACTTGGGAAACGACACCATCTGCGGTGGCGACGGCGATGATACAATTTTTGGAGATATTGACAAGATTGCAGCAGATGCTAGCAGTCAAAAAGATTACCTTTGCGGTGGTAATGGCAATGACTTAATTTTTGGTAATGACGATACAGACAAACTGTGGGGCGGTGATGGCAATGATACTCTCTACGGTGGCAAAGGTGACGATACTTTGATGGGCTCAATTGGCGATGATTGGTTGATGGGAGATTTAGGAAACGATACGCTGCAAGGGGGAATCGGCCGCGATTACTTTTTGTTAAATGCGGGAGAAGGCAGTGATTTAATTGCTGATTTTACCAAAGGCGAAGATTTGTTAGTTTTAACAAATGGCTTGAAGTTCGATCGGCTCAGCATCATCCAACAAAACAACGCTACCTTAATTAAAGACAATACAGGTCAAATTTTGGCTGCTTTGAGTGGAATGTCAGCAAGTGCGATCGGGCCACAAGACTTTAGCATAATTGAGTGATATCAATTCCGGCTGCGCCGGAATGATAAGCCAGGAGACGGCAGTGCCGTTTCCCTACCCAAAATAATATTGTAGGGACAAAGGCACTGCCGTCTCCTAATTTCTAATAATATTGTAGGGACACGGCACTGCCGTGTCCTAATTTTCGCTCATAATAATTCCGGTGCAACCGGAATTATTATAACTGAGGTAGGGACACGGCACTGCCGTGTCCTCTATATCATAGGGCACTGCCGGAATTGATATAACTTAAAGCAGAGTAATTGCCGTCGATGCCGGAGCGCCGATCGGGCCTGCGCCAAAGCCTAAATTCACCACACCAGAAGTCAAACCAATAGGATTGAACATCATCAGACTAACGCTAGTTTGACCGGGATTAAAGCTCACCGTGCCTCCAGAAGGATTCACAGGGAACGGACTGATAATAAAGAAGTCTGCATTGTTCACAGGTTGACCGCCACCAGGGGCAGCAATCAAATAGTCGATAGAAGCAGAAACCGAAGTATTACCAGTCCGATTAATCGTGAAAGTTCCAGCACCACCATCAGTAATACCAGCAGGAGACGAACCGAAAGAGAAGAAAGTCGGAGGCACAGCAGTAGAATCAATAATACTCAAAACCGCCGCTGACGGAGTTGCCAAATTGCCACCGCTTAAGAACAAATTCACAGTTTCATTAGGCTCTGTGAGACTGTCAAATAAAGTTTGAACCGGAACTTGTGCGGTAGCTTGTCCAGGTGCAAAAGTGACTGGTTGAACTACAGATATGTAATCCGGTTGAGAAGCCAAAGCAGTACCATCACCAGTGCGGAACGAAATCGTAGCCCCGATCGAAAGATCGCCACCACGATTAATCGTAATCGGTGCAGTAGAGCCCTCGTTGACGCTATAGTTGGCCGCACTGAAGAAAAACGTATTTTGACCCGGAGTTGGAGTCGGAGTTGGAGTCGGAGTCGGAGTTGGCAGCACATTATTAATCGTCAAAATTGACGGATTACTGCCCACATTGCCACCGCTAAGCACCAAATTAACTGTTTCCGGCGATTCCAACAGCAAATCGTTCAAAGCCGTCACCGTGAAACTAGCGGTAGTTTGCCCCGCAGCAAAGTTCAACGCCCCCGCCGCCACAGTGTAATCGGGTGCTGTCCCACCAGCGATCGCAGAACCGTTAACAGTAGCGTAGTTAATCGATGCAGCCCCAGTACCACCTGTACGATTAACGTTAATCGTAGCGACACCGCCTTCATTCACGGTGTAGCTTCCTTGGTCGAACTGGAAGACGCTTGCAGGCGTTGGAGTTGGTGTCGGAGTCGGGGTTGGCGTTGGCGTCACATCAACGCCTTGATATTGAATGCCGCGCACTAGATAGTCGGAACTATCACTTTTGAAGGGGGTCGCGAGGTAGGCAGCACTGGGGCTATCATAGGCTTTGGCGGAAAAGCGCAGTTCATCAAAAGCAAAGCCGCTAGAAGGGTTTGCTTCTATTTTAAATTGTAAACTGCTATCGTTGCGATCGCCTGTAAAAGTCACTCCAGTTGAAGACACAGACAAAGGTTGTTGAACAGTCGGAGCGTTGAGGCGAGTCACAGTAAAGTTGGTAGCCGGTACCAAAACCCCATTATTGAAGACTTGCATCAAACCAACTTCATTCCCTTGATCGCCCACTCCCAGAGGTTTTTTAGAACTCAATGAACTTAGGTCGATCGTGGCGCTAGTCACGTCTTGGTTATCTGCCCATTTTACCTTCAGCGCCTGAGATTGATTGGTGTTGGGGTCATAATTGATTTCCGCCCGAACTTTATTGACATCGGTGAACCAACCATCATAAGCAGATGGGACACCAATACCACCGGTACTGCCGTAACTTAACCAGCTTTTCGGGTTTTCGTTCGTTGCCAAAGTGAGGTTGCCGATTGCAGTAGGACTAAGGTAGTCAGTTTCGCCACCATCAGCAGCTATCCCAGACAGTTTGATGCCTTTATTCTGAGAAGCAGTAGCCCATTTTGCGATCAAGTCATTGATGGTGCTGAAATTAGTCGTTTGACCCAAAGTACCATTGAATGGAGTAGCCATAGTTTCTCTCGTGATGAGTAATTAAGGATTAGAAGTAACTGAAAACCAAAGGTTGGGCTTTCTTGCAGGGCGATCGGTCACTGCTAGAAAAATTTCGTCATAAATAAGTGCAAATAAATCAAGTAAAAATGCTTACCCAATCAGCATTTTAAGGTTTATCCCCCCTGACACAATGTTGTAATTGCTTGCACTTAATTAATCGATATACTTAACTTTCATCCTCAATAACTTCGATCCGGAAAAATGATCGATCGTTTTTTCAATCTGATAAAAAACCGATTTTTTATATTTATAGATGACAGCATAAATAATTATCACAAATCGAGCTTATTTGCCTTATATAGTTTCCGGTTGGATCAGTATTGTTCAAGTAGTAAACAATGGTTCTTCCTTACTTGGTATGCTAAATCAATAGCTAAATCAGTAAAAATATCTGAACAAATATATAGAAAAGTAAATCAAGTCTTGATCAGGCTTGACATTTAGGCTTATTTAATT
>CASBQF010000419.1 GCA_949127775.1 Oscillatoriales cyanobacterium PMM_0080 | reverse complement strand
TCAATAATTGCCTTAGAAACATCGTGACTTTTGTACAATCCCTCTTCAAATTGATTGTAATTAACCTCTAAAAAATTCACCAATGCCGAAACCCGCATTAGCGGCCACTCATCATATTCCAATTTGGTCATGCTGTAGGTAAAATTATTTTTTCCATTCATCCTAGCATCAGGCTGTAACAAAATACCAAGTTTATTCCAAGTAGCCATTTGCTTGCTTCTCGCCCTCAATAAAGTATTGCGTCTGTCGTGAAAACCCGCGTAAGCAATCACCGCAATCTTCGGTTTATTTCCCCGTTTAAGAGCTTCCTTAAATTGAATAAACGAGTGCAGAGTCCCATAACCATTAACACCAAAATTCACTATTTCATATTGTGGCAATTTCCCTTGCAGCAACCATGCGTAAGTGTCATTATCATTCAAAGACCAACCGTAAGTAAAAGAACAGCCTAATATCCAGATTTCCGGCTTGGTTGACGATTGATTGTAAGTATTTAGTGGATGTGTTATCCTTAAACTATTATTGAGATGAGTTGCATTAAACGAGTAATTGCCATTAAGTGTTACCTTGAACTTGCCCGGTAAATGCTTGTAGCCAAGTTCGGAATCTTTGGTAAAAAAGTTACCTTTTGGTTCGACAGCAACATCAACATTTTCTATTTGCCACGGTTTGTATCCCACCACTCGCAAAGCAACTTCGGCAGTGGTAACAGATAGAAGTATGGGAAAAATTAGATAAGTGATTAATCTGAAAGCTGAGGTTTTAAGGAAATCTTTTTTGACCATTTACTCTAAAGAGAGGCTTGATATAAAATCCGGTGGCATCGGAATAATATAGAGGACACGGCAGTGCCGTTTCCCTACCTATATGTAGGGTGCGCAATGCGCACCCTACTAATATTATCCCGCTTCAGACAGCCTCACCTTATTACCAATTAACTTCAGAAAACTCGCTCCAAAATGTTGAATTTCCAAAAAATTAGCATGAGCAGAAGTTGACTTATAAACCCTAAAAGTCCGCATAATTCCTAAAGTAGCAGCACTTTCCAGCGGGCCGATAAAGCTAGTATCCCTGTCCAAGAAATGAGACTGTTTAGCCCAGTGAGTCATCTGTTCCACATTCAAAAAATAGCAGCCAGAATGAGGATTTAAAGCCCGCTCAAAAGAGATTGGCTGTTCCATGATTTTCCCTGCTAACTGCGACTGCTCTTCCACGTTTTGAAATTTAGCCGTAGCTGATGCCGTTAAATCACCATCAATATATGATTTAAAAACAGCCCCTTGAGGCGATATTTCATAACGATTTGGTTGCAGCAAATTTCCGCTTCCTCCGTGATGAGTAAACCAGTTTAATTTACTAAAAAACCACGGATCATGCAGAATTAAATCATCTTCTAAATAACAGAAATAATCATATTTGTCAAGACACGCTCGCAAAACTGCTTGACATTCAAACCCCAACAGCAGCGGTTCGCATTTGGTAGCGTGGTGCATAAAAGACCTCGGCTGTATGGGCAGTTGAGGCAATAGATGATAGCCTTGAGTAGTGCAAACAACAATGTCAATTTCATGACTTTGAGCTTGATTAGCTGGGATAGTTGCACATTCGCCAATGTGAATCATGCACTGAGATTTGCCGTACAAAGCTTGCAGCGATGTCACGCAAGCGGTTAAAGCATTTAGTCGCGGTTGGGGATCATTTCGCTGGGAAGCGTGTTTCCCGTCGCCGCTGGGATTGTAAAAGTGAGCAATAGTGAATAGAATTCGCATCATTTGTGAATTTAACAATTAAAAATTAAACAATAAAACAGCACGATCGCACAATAGCCTATAAATCTTACCGCATTCAGTCGCTAAATAACTCAGGTAATCGTCCTCGCAACTCAGCATTTAAACGTGGCAAGTCGTCTCGCATTTGCAAGTACCAATCTCGGCGCTGTCGGTAGTGTCCGCACAGCAAGCGGTTGTCGCGCACCCATTCGTAAGCATTCGTGGCTATTTGCCGGCGCATCTGAGTGTCGGAAATCAGTGCATTTAGCTTAATTTCAAACTCTTTTACATGGCGATAAATCAACCCAGTTTCACCGTCAACAATCGAGTGTTCGTAAACTGTGGGACTTGCCAAAACTACTACTCCTCGCGCCGCACACTCAATGAATTTTAAGTCGGATTTCATTTCGTTTACCGGGTTGGAAACGAGCGGCAGTAAAGCTATATCGCAACTATACATGATTTCTTGATACCGTTCGTAACTGCAAAATGGTTCAAATTCTTTTTGCTGTATTTCCAAGGATTCAAAAAATCGGCTGTCGTGAATTACTTTAACTCGAATTCGGTGTTGGTGTGCGATCAAAACTCGATTGAGCGCTGCCATAATTGGCTGCCAATCTTTTTCGCGGTTGAGCGCACCAAAAAATATGGTGACAGTATCTTCTGTTGGATAGATTCGCGGCGCAGGTAGGTAAGCTAATTGGTTGGGAAATACGGCAACATTGGGATTGTAGCGACGCAAAATTTTCGCTAGGGGTTCTGTAGAAGTTTGAACGCAGTGACAGCCGCGATAGCTGAGGTAATTGCTGTCTGCGTATTCGCGGCGACGTACGGGATTGTCGTCTATTTCAGCTACTATTAAATAGTCTTGTTGTATCAGTTCTTTGAGTTTGGGAATGTAGGCGGGATATTGCATGATTGTGCGCTGCCAAATGAAGACTTTTTCTTCTTCAGGTAGCGGCGGAATTAGTTCTGCTGTTTTGACTGCGGATGCGGTGCGGATACCGGGAATTGTGGCGCTAAATTTGTCTGGTTCCAAAACTCGCACTCGATCGCACCCTGTAGGAGCCATAATAATGGTTTGGATCAGCAGTCTGCGCGGCGATACGATGGATTTGGTCGATCGCACGATATAATGTTCAGCACCAGTCTCCGTAGCAAAAGTGCTGGATGTGAGCTCTAAAGCCTTTACCATTGGATGCAGCAACTGCTGGAAGTGGACAAAAGTTTCAGTTTTGTGCCCCTTCCCTTGCAATTCGTAAACCTGCAATCCAGCTTGAGCAAATAATGATTTAATAATTTCTAGGGTAAACCAGTGCTGCATCTTGCCGTCGGGATTTTCCCAATGCCCCCGTAGCAGGTTAACAATTCTGCGCCAATATTGAGCGTTGGGAATGCTCGCGAATATTTGCCCCTCCGTGTTGAGCAAAGCGCTGTACTGTTCTAATATCTGCCAGGGATTTTTGAGATAGGGGAGCAAGTCACCGAAAATCAAGCAATCGACGCTTCCGGCGGCAATGTCGAGACTTTCTACGGCAATTTCTTCAATATCGGCTACCACCACCCAGTCTAGCCGATCGACCGCAATTTGGGCTTTTTGTCGATCGCACTCAATGCCAATATACTGACAGTGGGGATTTATCTGCTTGTACTCCTCGCCCGTCGAACCCGTACCGCAGCCAATTTCGACAATGACTTTAGCATCCGGCGGTAGCAGCTTCAAGAGGTCGTGGTTGACGCGATCGATCACTTTATCTAAAATTCCTGATTAGTTTATCGTAATATAGATTTGCCACCCATGCCGACAACCAGCCAGCCGAAGGTTAGCATTGCGATGCCAGTATACAATGGCGATCGGCACATTTGTCAAGCATTAAATTCTGGCATTGCGAACTCTTTCCCTTCCCTCTCTTCTCTTCCTCAGCGTCTTCACCCTAAAAGAGTTGACTCAAATCTTGTTCACCAATCGTGCAACGATTGCTATATGTTAGCAAATAAGCTGTCCTGTATTTAAATTGTATGTTAAGAAATAATCAAACTCTTGTGGGGCGTTGCTCTGAGTCTCACCCAGAATATGCAATTTTAATACGCAACAGCTTAGCGGAATTGAGACGATCAATTAATTCAGCTTTTTACCCAAAAATTCACACAACACTTTGCTCAGTATATTCAAAACTATGAACTCTAATTTAGGACTTAACATCGCCGGCTATATCAACGGCGAATTTGGCATAGGAGAAGGTGTTCGAGCCAACATCAGAGCCACAGAAGCCGCCGGCATTCCCTTCAATATTAACAATTTTACCCGCAGTCCCCACCGCAAGCAAGACACCACATATCAAAATTTTAGCGATGATAATCCCCATCCCATAAACTTAATTCAAGTCAACGCCGATGAAGTTGCAACCTTTATCAAACATACAGGTTCCAGCTATTTTCAAAATAAATATAACATCGGTTTTTGGGCCTGGGAACTTCCCGCATTTCCCCCGGAATGGCAGCCAGCATTTGATAGATTTCACGAAATCTGGACTTACAGCAACCATTGCGCCGAGGCAATTTCCGCAGTCTCGCCAATTCCGGTAATTAAAATCATGCCAAGTATTTCTCTAGCTGAATCTGCTCTTGAGAGAGCAGCACTAAATCTGCCTAAAGACAAATTTATTTTCCTATTTATATTCGACTTTTCTAGTCGTATCGAACGCAAAAACCCTTTGGCGGCAATTCAAGCATTTAAACAAGCTTTCGGCCAAGATAACCGGGTATTGTTGATTGTCAAATCTTCCAACTCAAAGAATTTTCCAGAAGCTCAAGCCTCCTTAAACTCAGCCATAGCAAATCATTCAAATATCAAACATCTAGACGGGTATTTGTCCAAAGAAAAAATCAACGGCTTGCTCTACAATTGCGACTGTTACGTATCTCTGCATCGCTGCGAAGGATTTGGGCTAACAATGGCTGAAGCCATGTTTTACGGGAAGCCCGTAATTGCCACCAGTTATTCATCAAATACAGAATTTATGAATGTCGGAAATAGCTTTTTAGTCAAATATAAATTAATCCCAATTGAACAAGATTGCGGGCCTTACAAAAAAGGCAATGTTTGGGCCGCAGCGGATGTCGAACACGCTGCTAATTTGATGCGGTTCGTTTTTGATAATTCCCAGGAAGCTCAACAAGTTGGGGCGATAGCTGCTGAGGAAATTCAGACTTTACTCAACCCGAAAGTTACGGGTAATAAAATTAGAAAACGTCTTGAATATATTGCGGAAATTACAGATAACTTTCAAAGTTTGCCTCTGTCAGGAATAGCTAGAATGGAGTCTGCTGAAATTACCGCTGACTTGGATCAATATTCCTTGTCATTGCGAGGAAGCAAGCAATCTTATCCCCAAACTGACTTTGCAGCTTCACAGCAACAAACTCAATCAAAAACAGAACTAAAAAACTGGCAGCCGAAGGTGAGCATTTGCATTCCGACATATAACGGAGAAGCGTTTATTGAGGAAACAATCAAAAGTGCGATCGCCCAAACGTACTCTAACATAGAACTGATTGTATCAGACGACGGCTCCACAGACCGCACAATTGCGATCGCCCAATCGTTCCAATCCCAAACAACCGCAGATTTCCGGATCATCCTCCACCGCAACTACGGCTTATCACAAAACTGGAACTTTTGTATCTCCCAAGCAACAGGAGAATACATTAAATTTCTGTTTCAAGACGACTTACTCGAACCAGAATGTATCGAGAAAATGGTCGCCCTCGCCCAACAACATCCCGAAATAGGCATGGTTTTCTCCCCGCGCGCTATCACCATAGCGGCAGATGAATCTCATCCAATTTTGCGAAAAGCTTCCCAATCAATTAAAGATTTGCACAAAAGTTGGTCGAACTTAAAATCAATTCAGCCAGGCAAAGAATTGCTAGCAGATGCTAACTGCTTGAATAACCCAATTAACAAAATTGGTGAACCGAGTACAGTCTTAATTGCCGCCCGAGTCTTTGCCGAAATCGGATTGTTTGACTCGGGATTATCTCAGTATGTAGACTTAGATATGTGGTGGCGAATCATGGGGAATTATCACATCGGATTTGTAGACGAAAAACTGTCTTCGCTGAGGATTCATCCCGAACAACAAACTTGGAAAAACTTCGCTGCTGGGGAAAATCATAAAGATGTGGTTAGATTTTACAAGAAACTCCTAAATAGTCCTGATTATAGTTTCCTGAATCAAGAAATCAGACAGACGATTCGCCAAAAATTGGCATTGAGAACCCAGCCGAATCTATCTGACTTGTCAGCACTGATTGAACAATACAAAAAATCGCCATCTAACCAGTCTCTTCTCGTAAGATTACGCCAATACCGCCAACAACTAGCTGAATATTGGCTGAATCTGCCAGCCGAAAAACTCGAAAGTGCTTACTCGCAAGAACCTGGTAAAGCTCATAAATTGCTACTATCTAGTGCCCTCAAATATGAAACGTTAATTGAGTCAGAACAAAGTTTTGTCCAGCAGTTGTCCTCGAAACTTGCTGAAGCAGGAGAAGTTGCCGATAAGATTCAATATGTTCTCGCAGCCATGCTGTACTGCGACGTTTATCAGTTGCCGCTAGAGTATCAAAATGCCGCAATTCCCCAGTGGTTTTTTGATGACTTTCTGAAATTCCTATTTCAGTCGCCGAGTTATTTTCAACAAAAGTGGGAAGTTGAAAGATACTCTGCATATTTCCAGCAGTTAATCCAGTATGTCGCTGCTAATATTGCGAGTTTCCCCGATTCGGATGTTTGGCGTTATTTAGCAGCATTTATAGCGCAGAATGTGAGCTTTCAAGCTTTGTACTTGAGCGAGGCGAATCTGCTGAATGTATTGAGTCAGCGAGCGGATATTCTGGAGTTTTATTTAAAAAATATTGGGTGTGAAATAGACTGGACTTTTGCTGAGAGAGAACCTCAACGAACTAAAATTAGAGTCGGATTTTTGCTCGATAAAATTAGTGATGAATTCGAGACTTTGGCGGCAATTCCGAACTTTGAATATTTAGATAGAGACAAATTTGAAGTTATCGTGTATTGTTTCCAGGTGCAAGACGAGCAACTGGGGAAATATTGCGCAAGTTGCGCTGACAAATTCGTGCGACTGTCGGAGGATTTGCCTATTCAAGTGCAAGAAGTTCGATCGGACAATTTAGATATTCTGCTAATCTGTACCAATACCACCGACACATCCCAACCAACCGCGCTGCTGTGCTTGCACCGACTAGCGCGCGTACAAATGGCTACCGCCGCATCAACCCCCGCCACCACCGCAGCCCGAAATATCGATTATTTGATTGTCGGAGATTTGACATTACCCGCAGATGCAGCAGCACAGTATCGCGAAAAATTAATTACTTTAGAAGGCTCAGGAGTTTGTTTCAGCTATCCTGTAGCATCAGCACCTGCCAGAGTTGAACCGACTCGCAGCAGTTGGGGAGCCACCGATGAATCTATAGTGTTCATGTCTAGCACTCCAGCTTTTAAAATTATCCCAGAATTGAGAGAAACTTGGATAAAAATTATTGCCGCCGTACCAAATTCTATTTTAGTTTTGTATCCCTTTCGCTCGTGCCCAGAAGACTATCCGACAGTGCCTTTTTACAACCAAATTCGATCGCTCTTTGGGGAATCTGGTATTGACAAAAGGCGGGTAGTTGTGATAAAGGCGCTACCAAATCGTGCAGATTGCATAAAATGTCTGAAATTAGCTGATATATACTTAGACGCCTATCCAGACAGTGGTGCCGACTCCTTAGTAGAACCGCTGTTGGCCGGGTTGCCTGTAGTGGCAAGAAAAGGGCAAACAGCTCGCGACTCGCGACAATCTGCCGCAGTGCTCGAAGAACTATTAATTCCTGAATTGGTAGCAAACAGCGAGAACTCTTATATAGAAATGAGTACAGCACTGGGAACTAACCCCGAGCTGCGCCGACGCTATCGGGATCGAGTCCAACAAAAAATGGCAGCAAACCCCAAATTTCTTGACAGCCGCGCTTATTCCGATCGTATAGCGAAACTATTTGAAAGGAACCAGTAGCGAGGCAAAGCGTCAAGAAATAGGCAGCAATAGCGTTAGCTTTCTTGACGCTCTGCTATCATCGGTAGGCTAAGGGGTTAGTGGTTGTCGCTTTTTTCCTGCCACAGCTAAATTAAAAGGGGAAGCGCAAGTCAGTTGGAGAACAAAAAATGACAGGACTTTTTCAAATAGGCGATAAATTACTGCAAGCTCAGGATATGCCATCGCTCCTGAAGCGGTATCAGTTGATGCCCCAATTTTTGCGGGGTGTCATAGTAGACCAAGCGATCGCATCCTTTAGTTGCAGCGACGAAGAACGCCAATCCGCCGTCGAAAACTTTCTGGCGCAACACCAACTGACAGCCCCCGAAGCCAAAGAAGCTTGGCTGCGCAGCCAAAATATGACGGAAGCAGAACTTCAAGAGATGGTAGTCAGACCCTTGCTAATTGAACAATTTAAGCAAGCTACTTGGAGACCTAAAGTAGATAATTATTTTTTAACCCGCAAAGCCAGCTTAGACCAGGTAGTCTATTCCCTGGTACGCACCAAAAATCCAGCACTGGCAAACGAACTTTACTTTCGCATCCTGGAAGGGGAACAAACCTTTGCCGAAGTGGCCCGCGACTTCTCCGAAGGCCCAGAATCAAAGTCCGGCGGCCTGTTGGGCCCCGTACCCCTCAGTCAGCCCCACCCAGCAATCAGTAAACTTTTATCAGTCAGCCAGCCAAATCAACTCTGGACGCCGCGTCCTCTGGCAGAATGGATGGTAATTATTCGACTAGAAAAGTTCATACCAGCTCCGCTCGATGAGTCGATGCGGCTGCACTTGATTAACGAACTATTTGAAACCTGGCTCGCCGAACAAATATCGCAAATAGGCCCGCTACAGCCCCTCTCTTCCGTGTCTTCAATATCATGACCGAAACTAATTTGGTCATGAATCCCCGGATTTATCCGTGGAGATAAACAGCGTAGCATCCTGACAAAAAACCCTCGATGCACCTGTGGATTCAATTCTAAAATCTAAAATCTAAAATCTAAAATTGGATGACTTCTTCCGCTGTTTCCCTCTCCCAAATTCAGGATTTTCTAGCTCAAACACCCCCCTTTGACCGACTGTCAGAGGAGGCTCTGACAGCCTTGGTGGCTAAATGCCAACTCCTTGGTTATCGGACGGGGCAACCCCTGTTTGAACGGGAAAAAATGCCGACTCAAGTGGCAATTATCTATCAAGGTCAAGCTCGGCTGCTGGGTTTTGACCAACGATCGCAACGACACGTCAGTTTGCGCTTGGCGCAGTCGCAGGAAATTCTCGGCTGGGCTGGCTTGCTCAGGGGAGTTCCTTGCGAAACGGCGATCGCCTCTACAGATGTAATCGCGATCGTCCTACCTGCTGAAGATTTCCTGAACATACTGGAAAAACAGCCGACATTTGGAGAAGCTTTTCACGCTCACTCTTCCTTGAGCGAAGTATTTGAACTGTTGAGCCTGGAATTGCAGCGCCAAGCCGACGGCACTTCGGATCTCAAGGAACTAACTCGCCAAGCTTGGGAAGACGCGATAGTTGTCAATGTGCCAAAGGGTAACAAAAAAACTCAAGACCTCGCTAAAGAACTAGATGCCGATCGAATTTGGCTAGTCAGCAGCGGCGTCTTGGGCGAGTTTCCCACCGGCAGTCGCTTCTCTGTCGAAAACGCAGCCAAATCCTTAAAAGTAGAAGGCCGCGCCGGCGCCCGCTTGGTTGGCTTCCGGGAACCCCCAGAAGTAGAACAGGAGCAAGAGTCACATGGTGTTGATGATGTAGAAACAGAGACAGCAGGCTCAGGAGGGGAAAAGCCACCAGGCGGAAAATCGATCAGCATCATAGACGCCCCACCTAGTCCCCCAGAACCCACAATCGGTCAACCAAAGGATGCCGCGAGATACCCAGTTTTCCGGGGGAAAGGGCAGATTGAGGCCCCGCTAGCTTGCTTCCAAATGTTGAGCAAGTATTTCGGCATCAAATTTCGTCGAGATATCATCCGCAAAGTTCTAGAAAATCAGTTAAAAACTGCCGGTTCTATCAGTATGCAGGCCTGCGGGGCGATCGCCCAAAGCATCGGCCTCACCCCCCAATTGGCCCAAGTCCCCGCCGAAGCCATCAACCGCATCAAAGCCCCCGTGCTGATCAAATGGGAAGACAGCTTCGCCATTATTTACAGCATTACCGAGCAAGAATTGGTGCTAGCGACACCCGAAAAAGGGTTGATGCGGAAGCGGATACCTCAGTTCAAAGAAATCTGGGGCGAACAGGGAGAAGTCCTGCTGCTGCAAGCTCCCCAAGTTGAACAAAAAGAGCAGTTCAGCTTCTGGTGGTTCGTTCCTGCACTCATGGAACACAAAACAGTGTTTTTTGAAGTGTTGCTCGCCTCGTTTTTTGTACAGTTATTTGGTCTTGCCAACCCATTAATCAGCCAAGTAATTATTGATAAAGTATTAGGCCAGCGCAGCATTGATACCCTGGATATTTTGGGGGCATTTCTGTTAGGTGTCGCCCTGTTTGAAGGACTGCTCAACGGTTTGCGTACGTTCTTGTTTATAGACACCTCAAACCGTATCGATGTCAAATTGAGTGCAGAAGTCATCGACCACTTGCTCCGGCTGCCCCAGAATTACTTTGACAATCGGCGCGTCGGAGACCTGGTTTACAAATTCAGCATGATGGGCCAGATTCGAGAATTCATGACGAGCACAGCTCTGACAGTGGTTCTTGATGCCGTATTTTCGGTGGTTTACGTCGCCGTTATGCTCTCCTATAGCATTCAGCTAACCTTCGTATCTTTGGCAGTTGTACCGGTACTGGCCGTGATGATTATTCTGATCAATCCGCTGGTACTGCGCCTGATCAAACAGAGAAATATGCGTTTTTCTGACTCTCAATCCTATCTAGTGGAAGTAGTCAGCGGAATTCAAACTGTTAAAGCTCAAAACATTGAATTGAAATCTCGCTGGGAATGGTCTAGTCGCTACGCCAAATACATTACAGCCAGTTTTAAAACAATTATTACGGGGACTACCGCCGGCACAATTAGTGCTTTTCTCAACCAGGTGGGTAACTTAGCTCAGTTGTGGGTGGGAGCTTATTTGGTACTGGGAAATGAGATTACTTTGGGTCAGTTGATTGCTTTCCGAATTATTTCGGGGAACGTGACTGGTTCGCTGCTCAGGTTTGTGAGCGTGTGGCAGAGTTTCCAAGAAGTCTCGATGTCGATCGATATGCTTAAGGATGTCGTCGATACACCAACCGAAACTAGCGAGGAAGACCGGAGCAATATCCCACTGCCGGCCATTCAAGGTCACGTTAAATATGAGGAGGTTTCCTTCCGATTCCTCGAAAGTGGCTCATTGCAATTGGCCAATGTGAATTTGGAATTTCCCGCTGGCAGTTTTGTCGGAATTGTGGGGGGAAGTGGTTCCGGTAAAAGTACAGCGATGAAGCTGTTGCAGCGTCTTTATCCGCCGCTGTCAGGCCGGATATTTATTGACGGCTATGACATTGCTAAGGTGGAGTTATATTCGCTGCGCAGTCAACTGGGAGTAGTGCTACAAGATACTTTGCTGTTTAACTGCTCGGTACAAGAAAACATTGCTCTCAGTAATCCCGACGCGAGTACGGATGAGATTGTCCGAGCGGCAAGACTAGCGGTGGCTCACGATTTTATTATGGGCTTGCCTGCTGGCTACAATACAATAGTTGGAGAGCGAGGATCTTCGCTTTCTGGGGGTCAAAAGCAACGGATCGCGATCGCCCGCACGATTTTGCAAAACCCGAAACTACTGATTTTGGACGAAGCTACAAGCGCCCTCGACTATCATTCCGAACGCCAAGTTTGTAATAACTTAGCCGAAGCTTTTGCCGGCCGCACCGTGTTTTTTATTACTCACCGCCTGACTACAATCCAAAACGCCGACATCATTATTATGATGGATCAAGGTTCTGTAGTTGAACAGGGAACTCATAAGGAATTGATGGCTCTTAAAGGGCGTTACTATTGCCTCTTCCAACAACAAGAGTCATCGAATACCTAGTCATTAGTTAGTTGTTATTAGTTAGTTGTTATTTGTTGGTAATAATAGCCAATAGCCAATAACCAATAACCGATAACCAATAACTAATAACCAATGCCCCATTCCCAATGCCCTATTCACAAATAACAAATAGCTATGAAATCCGTAATACTTTCTGAACAACCAGTCATTCTCGAAAAACCAGCGATTTGGTCGCACTTGTTTTTGTGGATGATCATGCTGATGACCACTTCTGGCATAGTCTGGGCTTATTTTGCTAGCGTAGAACAAGCTGTCCCAGCAGTCGGCCAATTGGAACTCAAAGATGGTGCTAGAGACATCCAAGCGCCTGCTACGGGTGCGGTAGTGAGAGTTCACGTCGAAAATGGCGATCGGGTAAAAAAAGGCCAGCCTCTCCTCACTTTTAACCCCGTTGCATCCAGTGCCGATTTAACTTCGATCAAGAAAACTAAAGAAGCCCTGGAAAAAGAAAATAAATTTTACGAAGATGTTGTCAACGGCAAAGTTCAAGGCCCGATTCCTTCGAGCCTACAATCAACAATCAAGGACAGACAGAGCCTCACGGCACAAAATCAAGTGCTACAAGCCTTAATTGACGAACTCTACCTCAACAGGGGAACCAGCGGAAATTTTGATGCCGCCCAGCAAGGACTGTATGTTAATTATCGATCGGAATTTCTGTCTCGCGTCGCCGCCGCCCAAGGGCAAGTTCAGGAGTTGGACAAACAACTAAAGCAAGCTGAGAATGCAGAGAAAGCCGCCGGCGATCAAATGACCGTAGCACAGCAACAATTTGGTTTTGCTCAAAACCAATTAAATTATTCTCAACAGCAGTTAGGTTCTGCGCAAGAGCAAGTCAAATCATCCCTGGCTCAGAAAGAGTTGGCCCAAGACCAGCTAACAAAATCCCAACAAGTATTGAAATCAAATCAAGCCATTTTGGGTAGACTAGGCCCCCTGGTGGAGGCAGGAGCCATCGCTGAACTGCAAAGAGAAAAACAGGAACAAGATGTTTTCAGAGGCCAAGGCGAAGTTCTCAAACAGCAAGATCAAATCAAGCAGCGCGAAGGTGAAATCACCTCCCGCAAAGGTGAAATTAACACGCGCTTGGGTGAAATAAATACGCGCAAAGGCGAAATTAACGCGCGTCAAGGTGACATCCAAAAAATCACTGCTGAAGTAGAGCGCCAGCAAGGAGAACAAGCCCGCTTTCAGGAGTCTATCAGTCGCGCCCAAGAACAGTTGAAAAACACCAAGGATGCCTGGGCCAAAGAGCTTTACACCAAAATTGCGGAAAACCAAAAACAAATTGCCTCCAGCGATTCTCAGCTCAGCCGTTTCAAGGTTGAAAACCTCAAAAAGCTGTCTGAAGTAAACGGTCAGCTAGCAAAAGCTCAGCAAACCCGCGATACTCAAGTTCTGATGGCTCCAGTATCCGGCGTAATCTTCGATTTGAAACCTTCCAAAAAGGAGAATGCTAAGTTGGATATCGCGAAAGATCCGATATGCCAATCTATTATTAACTCGGTGCTGAAACCGGGCGAACCACGCCCAGCACGCTGCGAAGAAGCTTATTATGAAGCACAGCAAACTGAGAAGCTGCTCAAGGTTTTGGACGATGAAAACGGTCTGCAAGCAGTTGTTTACTTAGAAAACAGCAACGTGGCTCTCGTGTTGGATGGTATGAAAAAGAAGCGGGAGAAGTTGGAACCATATCACGGCAAACAATTAGATGGAGAAAAGATTGATTGCGAAGTAGGTAAAAGCTGCCTGTGCCCTGAGAAGGAAGTTAATAGAGTGAAATTGAATCTGACAAAATACGAATGCGTGCCTGTGGAGCTAAACGTTGAAGCTTTCCCGGCTCTAGAGTTTGGTACTGCTGAAGGTGAAGTAAAAGAGATTAGCAAGGATGCT
This sequence comes from Oscillatoriales cyanobacterium PMM_0080, assembly GCA_949127775.1. Classification (GTDB taxonomy): domain Bacteria; phylum Cyanobacteriota; class Cyanobacteriia; order Cyanobacteriales; family Microcoleaceae; genus Microcoleus. The sequence goes on along the minus strand of CASBQF010000419.1, from coordinate 12,931 downwards.
GAGCCTCCTACTGAACTGCGGAAATACTACGCTTTTAAAACCAAAGTTCAGCTCAAGAATCAAAAGTTTATTTTGAACAAGGGCAAGCCAAATCAACAGGAGGTTAACTTGCAGTCGGGAATGGCCATCAGCTCTAATATCAATATCGGCAAGCGGACTGTTTTGCAGATGTTTGTTAACCGATTTACTGGCAAAATGGATACGTTCAAGACTGTTAAGTAATGATTCAGGCGCAGGCAGAAACCGGGTTTTTCACCCAGATATCTGCCCCAAACCGTCAATTTAAATAAAAACCCGGTTTCTTGAGTCTCAGATTAGCACCAGAAACCGGGTTTTTCACCCAGATATCTGCCCCAAACCGTCAATTTAAATAAAAACCCGGTTTCTTGAGTCTCAGAGTACGGAGTATTTAAGCCTGATTAATATAAAATAGTGATGGCAATACGTGCGATCGCACTTTCATGAAAAAAATCATATTATTTACGCTATATCTACTTCCTGTCCTCTTATTAATCGGATTTGTAGCGAATTTTAGCGTTAATGTTCCCATCGATGACGAGTGGAGGTTGGCGAATCTTTTTGAGAAAATAGCCACGGGAAATGTAAATTTTAACGATTTTTGGGCTTTGCATAGCAACCACCGGATTGTGTTCCCAAAAATCATTATTGCGGTTCTGGCTTTTGCTTCCCGATGGAATATTAATTATCAATTGTGTCTCAGCATCGGTTTGGCTGTAATAACTTTTATCGCTATGTACAGCTTATCCTCGATGCAGGTTAAGAAGACTGGGGATGATTCTTGGCATTTAGCTAATATTTTAACTTGTATTTTAGTGTGTTCCCTAGTTCAGTATGAAAACTGGCTGTGGGGATTCCAACTGGCTTGGTTTTTCGTGAATTTGTGTTTTGTAGCTGCGGTTTATGCACTACTTTCAAATCACAAATTATTGCCATCTCTTAAAATATCTATTGCTGCTGTTTTATGCTTTATTGCTAGTTTTTCCCTCGCTCAAGGTTTGCTTTCTTGGTTAGCAGCAATTCCGGCGGTAGTGGCTTTAGAAGGAAATGTGGCAGAAAAAAGAAAAAGATTGATTCTATGGATATTGCTTTTTTTTGCAACTTGTGCTGTTTATTCAATTGATTATCATCCCAGTCGCAAAACCAGTATTATTTCATTATTGAATAAGCCCCTTGTGGTAATTGATTACTTTTTGAGTTTGTTGGGTTCGCCAATTGTTCGATTGTCGGGAATTTCGGCATTCGTTGGCTTGCTAATATTCGCAAGTTTTGGATTTTTTGTATGGTATTTTGGTGACAAGATTTTATCAAGTGATTTGGGATTGGGTGGGGATGGGCATCTTGCCCGTCCCACAAGTCCTTTGGGATGGCGATATCAGGCTTTACCTTGGCTGTCAATAGGTTTATTTTCGGTTTTGTCGGCTTTGTTTATTACGGCTGGCAGGGCTGAATTTGGGGCGATTCAGGCGATCGAATCGTCGCGGTATACGACTAATTCGATTTTACTATTAATTGCTTTGGTTCAGCTCGGGCAATTGTTTTTTGCAGGTAAAATTGCTACGAAAAATCGAAACTATAAAGTTGTTTATCGGCTGTTGGCTGGACTGTTGATTGGGATAATTATTGTGAATTCTGGGCAGGCGATCGCCCAATCGCGATCGGCACTTATTTACAAGCAAGGTGGTCAAGATTGTTTGCAGTTAATTAAGTATCTGGAACCGTCCGATTTTTTCAATAATTCAACCGAAAGCTGTTTGAGCGTGCTGAGCAAAAAAACTTGGCTGGTGAGAGATGGTGCTGCTATTCTCGATAAAATTGGTTGGAGAAAGTTCGATAAAAATGTGGAGTTTATTTCTAATAGTCAGAAAGTTTACGGCTATTTAGATAAACCTCAAACAAGCGAAAAATCTTTCAAGGCTGCTGGTTGGGCTGTTTTCCCGCAGAATAAAAAACAGCCGAATATCGTACTGCTATCTGTCGGCGATAGACAATCTTTTTTTGCTAATGCTTATGTAAACTTAGATAGTCCCGATATTGCTAAGACTTTGAAATCTGAGTTATACAACAATGCGAGGTGGGGTGCTGATTTGTCGGGTAATGATTTGCCGATCGCCCAAACGGAAATTAAAGCTTGGGTGTATAATCCTGTGGACAACCAATTTGTCCAGTTGCGCGGAGGATGAGGAGTGAAAATTTCGGTGATTATACCAGCTCACAACGAGGAGGGCTGTTTGGCAGGTACTGTGCGGGCGATCGCCCAGACGCTGGAAACTGAAGGCATTGAGCACGAAATTTTGATTGTAAATGACAACAGCACTGATAAAACCCTTGATATTTGTCAAGAATTATCAGAGACTTTTGGCACAGTTAGATACATCAACAATCAACCCCCCAATGGTTTCGGATTTGCCGTGCGCCGGGGTTTGGCAGAATTTGACGGCGATGCTGCGGCAATTGTCATGGCGGATGCTTCCGACGATCCGATGGATTTGGTAGCAGGATATCGTAAATTGCAAGCAGGATATGACTGCGTTTTCGGTTCCCGATTTATCAAAGGCGGCTTTGTGGTTGACTATCCAATTCACAAGTTAGCAATTAACCGCTTAGCAAACTGGTTTGTCAAAAGTATCTTCGGCTTGCGCTACAACGATGTCACTAATGCTTTTAAAATCTATCGCAGAGAAGTGATTGACGGTGTACAGCCAATTTTGAGCCATCATTTTAATTTGACTGTGGAACTCCCCCTCAAAGCAATTGTCCGGGGTTTTTCCTATGATGTGATTCCTCTGAGATGGTACAATCGGACTGCTGGTATTTCTAAGCTCAAAATTAAAGAAATGGGCAGTCGGTATTTGTTTATTGTTTTGTATGTCTGGCTGGAAAAACATCTTTCTCGTGGCGATTATCACCGAACTATAAAAATGAATGAGTTGAAATTAGATTTGTTGCCAAAGTCAAAGACTGAAGTTCTGACTGCGAAGGAATGATGATTAATGATTTTGGTACCGCAGCCATTGATACTTTGATGGCGATACTACTGCGTACCAAAATCGGGACTGCAACTTAGGTAACGGGTACAACCTGCGAAATGGTACGAAAAAATGGTCAAATGGCTCAAAAGTGCGATCGCGCGGTAAAATTTAACTTAGGAGGCAATGGACAAATTTGCTTGAAAAGATATACTAAATTGGGAGGATTAAGTCATGGTTTTTACAGCCCAAGAAATGGCAAGATTGATGCCAGATGCCAGTCAACTTGAAAGTGATGAGCCAGAAATGGAAAGTTCCCTACATTATATTCAATTAGCATTATTAGTTGCCTGTTTAGAATGGCAATGGCGCGGACGCAACGATTTTTTTATTGGAGCCAACCTGACGGTTTACTACAGCCAGCAACAATTGCGGAATCGGGATTTTCGCGGCCCGGATTTTTTTCTGATCGCAAGCACAGAAAAACGTCCACGTCGTTCCTGGGTAGTTTGGGAAGAAGATGGTAAATACCCCGATATAATTATAGAATTACTCTCTAGTTCTACCGCCAGAGTCGATCGCAACGCAAAAAAGATATTATATCAAAATCGGTTTAGAACTCCCGAATACTTTTGGTTCGATCCTGAAGATTTAGAGTTTAGTGGTTTTCGTTTAATCGGTCAAGAATATCAAGCTATTGTTGCCAATGAATTTGGTAGATTGTGGAGTGAGGTACTAGAATTATATCTGGGAATTCATGATAGAAAATTGCGCTACTTCACCCCAGACGGTGAGTTAGTTGCTACACCAGAGGAAGCTGCACTGCAAGCACAGCAACAAGCTGCACAAGCCCAAGAGCGAGTCGAGCGTTTAGCGAATCAGTTGCGAGCTTTGGGCATTGAACCAGAATAGTTTTCAAAATTCATTGACAAGATGATTCAGTTTTAATGCGAGGCATACCTCAACACCCATTGTTCAATCATTTAACAGCAGTAATTAATCCTCTAAGAAAGTTGAGTCAATGCCTGACAAGATTTTGATTGTTGGTGGTGCGGGTTTCATCGGCAGTTGTTTGGCAATTGGCCTCAAGAAACTTCACCCAGAATTGCAAATAATTTGTTTGGATAACCTGCGCCGTCGGGGTTCGGAATTGAATTTACCTCGGCTTAAAAGTTCCGGGATTCAGTTTGTTTATGGGGATATTCGCACAGCGGCTGATTTAGATCCGGTGGCGCTGAATGTTGACTGCATTATCGATTGTGCTGCGGAACCTTCTGTGCTGGCGGGTTTTAGTTCGCCTCAGTATGTTTTGCAGACTAATTTATTGGGTACTGTGAATGTTTTGGAGTTGGCGAGACAGACTGGTGCGAGTTTGTTGTTTTTGTCTACGAGTCGGGTTTACCCGATCGCCTCTGTGAAGTCTATCAGGTTATTGGAGTTGGAGTCAAGATTTGCGATCGGGCCAAATCAAACCATACCTGGCATATCAGAATTAGGTATTTCTGAAGACTTCCCTCTTAAAGGACACCGCTCACTTTACGGAGCAACTAAATTAGCTTCGGAATTGCTGATTGAGGAATATAGAGCCGCCTACAATGTACCAGCAATTATCAACCGTTGTGGGTTAATTACAGGTGCTTGGCAAATGGGTAAAGTGGATCAGGGAGTTTGCGGTTTGTGGGTGGCGGCGCACTATTTTCAAAAGTCACTGAATTATATCGGTTTTGGTGGTAGTGGTAAACAAGTTAGGGATTTGCTGCACGTTGAAGATTTGTTGAGATTGATTGACTATCAGTTAGAAAACTTTGCTGAATTTGACGGCGAAGTTTTTAATGTAGGCGGCGGTGCGAGCAACAGTCTTTCTTTGGTTGAGACAACTGATTTGTGCCAAAAGATTGTCGGCAAATCGATTCCGATTCATCCGGTTTTGGAGGAGCGGGCGGGCGATATTCCGATTTTTATTACTGATTCTTCTAGGGTGATGGAGAAGACTGGATGGCAGCCTGTTATTGGGCCGGAGGCGGCTTTGCAGGATATTTATGATTGGATTGCTGCTAATGAGGTGGTTTTAAGTTCGATTTTGTAGGGATTTTTTGCACCGCAGATGTTTTGTGAAATTTCGTAATAAAACCATTTATTCTGCGGTAGGGACACGGCAGTGCCGTGTCCTGCTTCATCCAGAAGTCCGGCAGGGGTTGAAACCCCTGCCGGACTTCGGGTGTAACGCCATTTTCGGCAGTGTTAATTATTGCCATTGAGATCGAGGTTTTCTATGATGGGAATTTCTGAAGGTGAAGAGGCTATTATTCGCAGGTTGATATCAACTATTATTTGATTTTTGTCGAGAATGATATTTGCTTTTTTTATTAAAAACTTTATTGGTAAACAATCACCTTGTTGAGCTTCTGGAGACGACTGAGTTTGATATCCTGCGTCCTCCAGCCATTCACAAATCTTCCTCCAGTTTTCTACCTTTTCATCAGCTTTGCCTACAAGATTTTTTACATATTGATAAATAGTGTTGCAAAAGTCAACTGCAATCCCCTTGGGGTTTTTATTGAGCTTTTCAGCAATTTCGGCGGGACTGTGGCCGCAGAGTAGACCCCGTAGATGTTGCTTCTCATTGGGTGTGAGCCGCTTTCCCTTGGCGGATGCGAGGTCTGTGTAGAGGGTTTCTAAGTCCCATTCCTGGGCAGCTTCTGTGAATTGTTCGTTAGGAGATGGCATTGGGATAGGTGTCTGGGGTTTTCCTAATCAAAGTCTAACACGATTCCTAATGCTTATTAGTTTCGTGGCTAAGCTTGGTTAAGTTATCTTAATAAAAAGCAGTCTCATACTTCATCTCTAGCTGTCACGGGAAGGCTCACTTCTTTAGGGATGTCCTTTTGTGGTGGATAGAGTTATTAAGGCAAACTCCTCATTATTAGGGATTTACAAGTAAATGTTCAACCACGAATACAAAAAAGAGGCACAAGAGAAGCTGCGCCGTGCAGTAGAAAAATACCAAAAAGCCTGTGAGTATTTAGAAAATGCTGCTGGAAGTCTTTATCAAACGCGAGTCAATCGTGGGGTCGAGATTATCCAACTATGTGAGAATTACATTAATACGCTGGCTAACTCGCCAAAAGACTTTAGTAAAGTCGTTACAAAACTGAAGTTTCAACTCAAGCAAATTACTGGAACAGATTGGGAGCTAATTTATTCTGAACCCAACACTAATGTAGCAGCAGCAGGTGGTGCAGGAGTCATGGCAGGAGCAGGAGTTGCCCTTTTGGGGCCAACAGCAGCGATGGCAATTGCCACAACTTTCGGAACAGCCTCAACGGGTACTGCGATTGCTTCCCTTTCCGGTGCGGCGGCTGTGAATGCGGCTTTAGCTTGGTTAGGAGGTGGCGCTCTTACTGTGGGTGGTGGCGGTATGGTGGCTGGAAATGCGCTGCTGGCACTAGCAGGGCCCATTGGCTGGGGGATTGGTGGTGTAGCTTTGGCTGGTAGTGCTTTGTGGAAAAGTAACGAGAATGAGAAAATTGGTGACGAAGCCAACAACCGCGCTATAGAAATTGAAGGTGATACAGCTAAAGTCAATATAACCAAGAAAGAAGTAAACTTTCTGGAAGAGGAAACCGTCAAACTAGCTAACTTGATTCAAAGTGAACTGCAATTCTTTAAGAAGAATGCACCTTTGAATTATCTGGATTTTAGTCAATCTCTCAAACAAAGGATAGCGACTTTAATCAATTCCATTGAAGCGCTGAGCCAGTCAATTAAAAAGACCGTAGACCTGAAAATGTAATTAAAATTTGGAGTGCAGCATTGTTCTCTAGCAATTGGGGAGCCATGCTGCAATTTTTTAAACATGGAAGAAACAGAAGATAGACATCTAACAACTCAATTCGTTGCTGCAATAGTAGCCGAGAAAAATCTGCGCCATGCAGAACAGCTTGCAACGGAACTCAGTAAACAAGACCGAGCGTTTTTTGCAGCAGTCGGGGAGATTGATAAAGTTCGTGATTTTGTGGGTACTCCCGAAAACATTCTGGGAAACGCAAGCACGAAACACGGTGAAATAGCCGAGCAAGTAGAGGTTGGTATTCGCAATGCAAAATCTCTTTTAAATTCCTCTGAAATGCGCGCCACTTTTGAGGGAGTGGGTAGAACAGCACCAGAAGATTATTTAATTGATGGGGTTAAGGTACAGTCTAAATTTGTAAATGGGATGGGAAATAATTTAGACCACGTTCTCGACCACATGAAGAAATACGAAAACTTTGGCAGAGATGGGTCATATTACCATATTCCTAAAAACCAATATGAGACTATTGATAAAATATTGAAAGGGGAACAAGTCGAGGGAATAACAAGCCGTACCGCTCAAAGAATACAAGAAAAAGCTCAAGAAATAGAGCAAATGTCTGGTCGTCCTTTCAGTCATACTGTCAAATCTGCATCATCTAACTATGAAGATGTGCAAATAGGCAAAGTTGACGAGACGCTAGAGCGCAAAGAGCATGAATTAAAGCAAGAAAATAAACAAATTAAGGATGGGATACGCGACGAGGCTCAACCTACTCTGGCTGATTTTGGTCATGTTGCTGTTAAAGGCGCGGTTATCGGAGGTAGCATTCGGTTTGCTACTAAGCTTTACGCTAAGCATAAGCAAGGTAAAAACGTTTTTAAGGGCGAGTTAACCCTTGAAGATTGGCAAGAAGTTGGACTTGATACCGTCAAAGGAGCAGCGCTCAGTGGTATATCGGCAACGGCTATTTATGGGTTAACCAATTTTGCTAAAATGTCTGCTCCTTTAGCTGGTGCTTTTGTTAGTGCAGGTATGGAAATTGCTAGTTTAGTTGGTAGCTTGAATCGAGGTGAAATTACTCGCGATCAATTCGTTGAGTTAAGTTTGTTCGCTTGTGCTGATTCAGCCATTGTTGCTGCTGGGGCTACTGTCGGACAAGCTTTGATTCCGATTCCTGTTGTTGGCGCAGTCATTGGTGCAATCGCGGGTCGAATCGTGACTGGTTTCTGTAAGCAATTCTTGGGAAAAGATACTCAAATTACTCGACAAGTGGAACAATATTATCAACAGTCTCTCGCTAGAATTGACAGAGCTTATAAGGCAGCCGTTGCTAATCTTGTTGCTACCTATGAACGATTAGGGAACTTAGCGGAAGCAGCTTTTGACTCTAACTTAAACATTGAATTGAGATTGCAAGCTAGTATCAAATTAGCTGAAGCTTATGGCGTTTCTGATTCCAAGATTATTCACAATGTCGATGATCTTGACTCTTTTATGTTGAGTTAATCGAATTCCTCAGTTGCTTAGTAGAATAAATGTTTTTCAAGGGCGAGCGCTCCTGATTCGCACTGTTCGCTAATTTGCGTCCCAATCTTATTTTAGATTCTAGTAATCGCCTCTCTCTCCCTCGAAACCAGAAGAGCGATCGCCTTTCACCTAATATAAGTAACAGGATAATCAGGGTTAGCCGGATTCGGCATTAACCGCTGATTCCTACAATCCACAAGCAAATCTAATTTCTCCAAAATAACCTGACCAATCAATACCTCATCACCAGTTACCAATGCCTCATCAATAGTCTTGCGCCCCTCACACTCAACGATCATCAACTGGCTTTTATCATGGATTCTGAGCTAAACCCGCCCCTACCAGATACTATTGTTTTTTTCCAATTATCCCTTCGTACTTATCAAATTTAGTGATGAATTTCTAGATTCAAAATATAGCAACCGAGTTGCACTTTCTCCGACCACAATTCGTATTCTAGCTGCATACGATCTGGTTCCGGCTTTCCTGTTAGTGTTAAGTTGCGAGTAAAGTTGCGGAGCCGCAACTGTTCGGGAGTCGCTAGCGAATCGCCTTGAAGCCAATAACGGCTTAGCCCATAAGTTCCTCGTTCCCAACAGTGGCGGTAACTGTATTTGCCGTTTCCTTGCATGGTCATAATTACTCGATAGGGCGAAACTTCTAGCCATAGCAACCGGGGTTTTGTGGTTGTTGGTAAGATAGCAATTTGCTCGCCTGATTCGTCGGAAAATTGCCGATCGAGGATGGCTGGTTCGTGCAACAATAAGTGAAAGCGATCGCGGTCTTTTTGATAAATCGTACCAGCGGTTTCAACGAATGACCACAAAGGTAAATCTGTGGATACTAGGGATAAACTTACAGGCTTGCGGTGATGTGTCAGCATAAATAAAAGTTTAGGATAGGAGTTATTGTGGATCGGGCGGCTTCAGATTTAAGATTTGAAATTTGAGACTTTAGATTTTATATTAGCTGAGTTCCAAATTCCGGAGCTTTTGGTTAAAAAAATGCAAAATCTACAACTCGCAGTCAGAAATATAAAATTGTTCAGTCAAAAGTCAATTATGCGATCGATAACTGAAAGCTGGACATGAAATCTCAGCAGATATACGGACAATAATTGTGAAATTCAGGTAAAACCCGTGCAGTTGCATCTCCTCTCCCCCGTAGCCGATCGCAGTTTCAACAAATAATGGAACTGTATGCACCTAATACCAACCTTATGCAGTCTGTCATTTCCCAATCTAAAATTTACAATCTAAAATCTAAAATGGTATGACTTAGGACTGAGAAAAGGGTAGGATAGCTAACGCCGTCCCATCCTAGTCTATCTCATGGCAGTTGACATTATAACTACTTCGCTCTGGAGCGAAAGTCAAACTTTAAGCATTCAAAAACCAGCCTCGGGCTTGTCGCTGCGAGGCCGGATTCGGGTTCCTGGCGATAAGTCGATTTCTCACCGAGCTTTGATGTTGGGCGCGATCGCCCACGGGGAAACTACAATTGAGGGACTACTGCTAGGAGAAGACCCCCGCAGCACAGCTAAATGTTTCTCGCTGATGGGAGCGCAAATTTCCGAACTCAACGCGGAACTTGTCACAGTCCGGGGTGTTGGAATTGGCAATCTAGAGGAGCCTATCGAAGTCTTGGACGCGGGTAATTCCGGGACGACGATGCGGTTGATGTTGGGAATTTTAGCCTCTCATCCGGGGCGTTTTTATGCGGTAACGGGTGATAGTTCTTTGCGATCGCGCCCCATGTCGCGCGTCATTAAACCGCTGCAACAAATGGGTGCGCAAATTTGGGGTAGAAAGAGCAATTCTTTAGCGCCTTTAGGGGTACTTGGACAGCAGTTAAAGGGGATTCACTACCATTCGCCGATCGCCTCAGCTCAAGTTAAATCCTGTATTCTGTTGGCAGGTTTGATGGCTGATGGAGAAACTACAGTCACTGAGCCCGCTCTGTCGCGGGATCACAGCGAGCGGATGCTGCGAGCGTTTGGAGCAAAATTGAGCGTCGATCCAGAGACTTGTAGCGTAACAGTCAATGGTGGAGCGCAATTGCAAGGACAGAATGTAATTGTACCGGGAGATATTAGTTCGGCGGCATTTTGGCTAGTGGCTGGGGCGATCGTCCCTGGTTCCGAGCTCGTAGTCGAAAATGTCGGCGTCAACCCAACTCGTACAGGCATTTTGGAAGCTTTGGAGATGATGGGGGCCGACATTCAACTACAAAATCTGCGAGAGGCGGCTGGCGAACCTGTAGCAGATATTTTGGTTCGCAGTTCCAATCAATTGCGGGGATGCACCATTGCTGGCGACTTAATTCCTCGACTAATTGACGAAATCCCGATTCTGGCAGTAGCCGCCACATTTGCGTCGGGTACTACAATAATTCGAGATGCGGCGGAGTTGCGAGTCAAAGAGAGCGATCGGCTAGCTGTGACTGCTGCGGAACTCAACCGCATGGGAGCCCAAATTACCGAGTTACCCGACGGTTTGGAAATTACCGGGGGAACTCCTTTAACGGGGACGGATGTTGACAGCTACACCGATCACAGAATAGCGATGAGTTTGGCGATCGCAGCCCTGAATGCCAGTGGCAAAACCATCATTCACCGCGCCGAAGCCGCTGCCATTTCCTACCCCGACTTTACCGCCACTTTGCAACAAGTTTGTCATCCAAATTGAGAGTGAGCATTGGGAACTGGGCATTGGGCATTGGTTGCTGGTTACTTGTTATCGGTTATTGGTATAGCCTCACAAATAATCACTAACTAATGACTGATGACTGATGACTAATGACTGATGACTAATGACTGATGACTTCCTCTAATAATTTTTGCCCACAACTTGTTCTTTTAGAGAATCAATTTCTGTTAACAACTCTTGGCGGTTGGAAGCCTTGAGTAGATAACGATAAACAAACCAACCCGTATATCCCATGCCAATCAACTCAAAAACTGGAGCTACCAAAGGGACATCATTAAGAGCACCTAAAACTCCCAGCAATACCTTAATGCTAATACCGCCTGCTAGGATTAAACCAACAGTTATCAGGGGCTTTTGATAATCAGCAAAAAAATTGGATAGATAGGCTGGAAGTTCCGACAAAGTTGTCACAACTTGGTTTTTAATATCTTGGAACTGATCTGTCGATGTCTCTGTGGTTGTCACTGTAGTCATGACCCCCGCTTGGTCAGTCACCACGTCTACTGTGACGACTTCAGTAATTGTTTGTGTTTCGTCAGAAAAGTTAGCTTGTGTCATTTGATACTTCCTCCGGTGTCAAGTAAAATTGCAGCTTTTGAATTGCTACCTGTATAATTCTCCAGCAATTAGCACAGCATTCAAGCAGCCGGGACTAATTGATCAGATTAAGGCTGAGCTTCCGAAATTGCAAGCAAAAATAACGATATGACTTGATTTTAAACAATTGTCTCCGCTGCCCGATCGCTCTTTTGACTTATTTTTTCAATTTATCCAGGTAGATTTGATTAGGACAAGTGCGCCCTTGTTCAAAATCCGTGATATTGGCGATCGTGCTTTCGGCAATATTTTTCAAGGCTTCTTCGGTAAAAAAAGCTTGATGTCCGGTAATCAGGACGTTTGGAAAAGTCAGCAAGCGCTGAAATACATCGTCTTGAATCACCTGATTTGACAAATCCTCAAAAAACAGATCCGTCTCTTGTTCGTAAACATCTAAGCCGAGGTAGCCAATTTTACCAGACTTCAGTCCTTTGGTAACAGCTTTGGTGTCAATCAATTGACCGCGACTGGTATTAATCAGCATCATCCCTGGTTTCATTTGCTCGATCGCCTCTGCACCGATCAAATGATAAGTTTCCGGTATCAGTGGACAGTGGAGGCTGACAATATCCGAGGCGCCGAATAGTTCCTGCAACGACACGTATTCCATCCCCAGCGCTTCGCAATCCGGGTTTTGGGAAACATCGTATCCCAGCAGGCGACACCCGAATCCATGCAAAATTTTGGCAGTAATTGCGCCAATTCTGCCAGTCCCGACGATTCCTACCGTTTTCCCGTGGAGATCGAAACCCAACAAGCCGTCTAAGGAGAAATTGCCTTCACGGACGCGGTTGTAGGCGCGGTGGATTTTGCGGTTGAGGGACAAAATCATCGCGACTGCGTGTTCGGCGACTGCGTACGGAGAGTAAGCGGGAACTCGGACAAGAGTTAAACCTAAATCGCGGGCTGCTACTAAATCGACGTGATTGAATCCGGCCGATCGCAAAGCCAGCAAGCGTACGCCGTTTTGGGCGATCGCCCGCAGAGTTTTCGCGTCCAAACAGTCATTAACAAACGCGCAGACTGCCGGAAATCCCGCAGTCAAAACGCTGGTTTCCAGGTTCAGACGCGGTTCAAAAAACACCAACTCGTGTTGGCCGGCGTTAGCTGCTGTCAGAAAAGTGCGATCGTAGGATTTCGTGCTGAAGACGGCTACCTGCATGATTTTTGCCTGCAAATCCAGTAATAGTTAGAAATTCGGCGTTGCTGAATTTAGGTATGATTCACCTAGCGAAGGCAATCCCTGGAATTTAAAGTAGGGGTAATTCATGAATTACCCGGGTAATTCATGAATTACCCCTACTTTAAATTCCAGG
>CASBQF010000418.1 GCA_949127775.1 Oscillatoriales cyanobacterium PMM_0080 | reverse complement strand
GGTGATTGGTGATTGGTTAACAATGCCCAATGCCCAATGCCCAATTAATTAATCAACTGCTTAAACGCATCATGTTCGCGAATCGTCTCCAAATCAGCTTCGGTTTTTGCCAACTCTTTGCACAAATTCGGATTGAGATTAAGCGCACGCTTTAGATTTTCAATTGCTAATTCAATTTTACCTTGTAGCGCATAACATCGGGCTTTATTGTACCAAATTCTGTAAAAGTCAGGTCGAATTTTAGCAGCATTGTCGTAGGAATCGATCGCCGCTTCGTATTTTTCTAATTTTGAGAGTGCAACGCCTCGATTGTTCCAAGCGTCAGTATAGTCATTTTTGATTTGTAGGGCTTGATTGTAAGAAATTACTGCTTGTTCGTACTCCTGCATTTTGGAAAAGGCAACGCCTCGGTTGTTCCAAGCGTCGGCATAATCGGGTTTGGCTTGAATTGCTTGTTCGTAACAGCCGATCGCCTCTGGGTATTTCTGCAACTCCAACAATACCACGCCTCGGTTGTTCCAAGCATCGGGATAGGTCGGGCGAATTGTGGTAGCTTGTTCGTAGGAGGCGATCGCCTCTGGATACCGCTGCATTCGAGTGAGCACTACTCCCCGGTTGTTCCAAGTATCTGCTAAATCTGGCTGAATTTGCAGGGCTTGATTGTAAGCTGCGATCGCCTCTTCGTAGCGATTTTCAAAGAAACAAGCATCTCCCTGTTTGGCATAATCGCCCGCTGTCAATAACTCTTGATAATTACCGTAGTTAACTGGAGCAAATTCTTGAATTTGGGCATCGGGCAATAATAGGTCTGTTTCTACATCTGCTGGGTGATTTTGGTATTGAATTTCACCTAAGATACTTTCAGCGTCAGAAATTAATAGTTTTAATTGAGAGATTGTATCATAATGGAGACTTTCAATTTCTTGGCGAGCAATTGTTGTCTGCTTGGACAATTTGCCCAACAGAAACCAAACACCGACCCCGGCTGCTGTCGGAAGCAAAGTTAAGGCAATTATGATCCCGTTCAGCAGCAGGGCTGTGCGCCCGAAAGCAATGTCAACTTCTTCTTGAACTCGATCGCGAATCTCTTCTTTAAGTTGCTGCTGTAACAATTGCTGCTGAACCAAAAGTGTTGCACTCTTTGCGTACGACGCAGAAACGCTACCGAGGCAGACTAGAATAATCGAAAGGGCGATCGAGCTAATACTTGTTCTAAAAATACTTGACAAACGCATTGCCTTAGTGATACGCACCTGATTTGCGATTTTCATATCTCAAGAAATGCTAGTAAAGATGATCCCAGACTAGCTTATTTGTCCAAAAACTATTAAATATAGGATATCTGTTGTGCAGTCCCCTCCGATCAAATTGCTGACGCAAGAATTGCTAGACGAAGTTGCAGCTTCCGCCCGCAGTAGTCCCCGAGGGCGACAAAATTACAATTTCCACGATTTGTCAGAAAAGGTACAGCGGTTTGTCAACGTGCTGCAACCGGGGACTTATGTCCGCCCTCACCGACATCTGCGCCCGCCCGCAGTCAACGGTTTTGAGTTTTTCGCAGTGATCCAAGGAGAAATTGGGATGATTATTTTGAACGAAAATGGTCAAATCCTGCGCTCTTTGCGAGTCAGCGCTGCTGGGCCCACTCGCGCTGTGGAACTTCCCGAGGGCACTATTCACACGTTGGTAGCTTTGGCTGCGGATACTGTGATTTTGGAGTTCAAGGAAGGGCCTTATGACGTGGCGGCGGATAAAGACTTTTTGCCCGATTTTCCGGCTGAGGGAAGTGTGGCGGCGCAGGAATTAGTTTTGATTTGGGAAGCGGAATTTAAATAAGCAGGAAGTTCGGCAACGGATTTTGCAACGGATGTAACGGATAGAAGAGGTTTATTGCATAAGTCTTTGATTAATATGTCAACCGCAGATGCAAAGCAGATAAACGCAGATAAACGCAGATAATTTCAAGAGACTGATGACTAATGCCCCATGCCCATTAACTGATGAATCTAATTGTTGTCATCCGACTGTATAAATCTGGGGCGGTGCGAATGATTTTTCTGAGAAGTTCATCTGTTACCCAAAAGACTATGGGAAAAGCAAATTTTTTGCTGAATTCGCTGCATACTAGGTTGGTAGAACTCAGCAATCGGTCGATCGCCTCCACTGATTCCAAACCGAGGATCATTAAAGCTGGAGGGTGTTTGCCGTCTACTTCTGCGGAGATTGTTGTGTAGAGAGTTGTTACCGATGCGGGTAAAAACAGTTGCCGAGGTTTCTGGGGACAAGTTGCTGCGAGTCGATCGACTATTTGCTGTCGCCAAGCCAGGGAGTTGCAGTTGACTAAAATAAAAGAAGAGTAACCTTCGGAAATACGAAGCGCCCGCATCAAAGTTGAAAATGACCGCTCGTTATACTTAGCTGAGTCGTACTTAGCTCCATCGTTTGCCGCTGTATTTTCTGAGCTTTCCTGGACAAACATAAATTGCAGAGTTTTTATGTAGTAGTTTTAGATATTTTCTGGATTAGATGCTGTTGATCAAGAAAATTTGAAGATTGGAAAAAACTTTTGACTGAGTATAGCACAGTTTTAAATTAAGATCAATAGTGCGATCGACTAATTTAGCTTCATATCAATTCAATTCCGGCTGCGCTGGAATAGAGAGGAGACTGCAATGCCGTTTCTTGCACGCCAGATTAACTGTAGGGACACGGCACTGCCGTGTCCTGATTTCGGGTAATATCAATTCCGGCTGTGTTGGAATAGAGAGGAGACTGCACGCCACTGTAAAACTCCAGGTTGTAGTTAAGTATACAAAAAAATTACTGACAATTTTCAACCAAGGGCAATGTAAACCAAAAAACTGCCCCACCACCGGGAGTGCTAATTACCCCTATTTCCCCGCCGTGGGCGCCAATAATTTGCCGACAAAGATATAATCCCAAACCTAAACCAACGGAGTGTCGCGATCGATCGCCCCTAACGTAAAGGTCAAAAAGATGTTCGCACTGTTCCGGCAATATTCCCACACCGTCATCTTCAACGGTACAGCAAATCATACTTGGGGAGTTGGGAATTGGGGATTGGGAATGGGGAATTGGGAATTTATCAATATTCTGTTTCGATTCACTTTGATTTATAATTAATTTTTCCGCATTGATGACTTGAGCGGAAACCGTCAAGTTTAGTCCGGGGAGATTGTGCTTCAAAGCATTAGAAATTAAATTGGAAAATACCCGCCACAACTGAGTTGTATCAGCATTCACTGCGGGCAACTCATCGGCCACCAAATTTGTAAAAGTAGCTTTAGCCTCATTCATCAAAGGCTCCAAATCAGCCGCCACGGCTGCAACTACCGTCCTCAAATCCACCCGATCGCAGTGCAGAACCAAACCGCGCACTTCCCCAGCGTGAACTTCCACCAGCGAATTTATCAAGCGCAATTGTTGTTCGCTACCTTGAATCATCCTCTCCAAAACAGAGCGGGGAATTGCGATCGAATCCCCTGTTTTCGTCTGCCAATTTTGCAACACCATTAACATTCCCGCCACCGGGTTTCGCAAGTCGTGAGAAAGAGCATGAATAAATAGTCGCAGCGATTCTTGTGCCTGTTTGCGCTGCGTGATATCCTCAACTGAACCCTCATAATAAAGCACAGCACCGCTGCTATGCCGTACCGCCCGCGCTTTCTCGGAAATCCAGACAATACTGCCGTCTAAGCGATAAATTTGCGACTCAAAATCCGATACTGTGTTGCTTTCCTCGATCGATCGCAAAAACTCATTTCTGCGAACTGGATCGACGTACAACTGCCGCTCAATATCAGTAAACTTTGCCCTCACTTCTTCCGGGGAATCGCAGCCATAAATCCGGGCTAAAGCTGGATTTGCCGTAATGTAGCGCCCGTCAGGAGTGCTTTGAAAAATTCCCTCACCAGCATTCTCAAAAATACTGCGATACTTCGCCTCCGCCACCTCCAACTGCTGGTAAGCCGATTCCAACTCGCGCTTGGTACTAAACTCAGTCCGTTGGAGAGATTCATACCAATAAACCGACAAATCGCAAATTAAACAAAACCAAAATAAATACAAGTAAAACCCGCTCAGTCTAAAAGCAGTATACCTAGCCAAACTCAAATTTAAAACCAAATTTATGCCGATGTGGCAGAACAAAACGCCTAGTTGAGAAATCAGGTGTAAGCGCCAGCGGACAGGCATCAGTGTAGCTTGGGTAAGAAATGCTAAACTCCAGGTGAGAATAGGTAAGTCCCCGACTTTTGCTACAGCTAATCCAAGTTGTACAAGGACTGTCAATGACCACGAAAAACCTAAAAATAGCAAACCGGGATAGCGCTGCCCGATCGCAGTTTTTTGCAGCACGAAACAAGTCAGTAAACTCAATTCTACAGCAGCGCTCGTGTACAAATAAATAATCTTAAACTCCCGGGGAGCAAATAATGCTTCTCCAAGAAGATAGATGATGATTGAGAAGGCAAAAAAAATGGCAATTCCCACAGCAGGGCGCAGCCGATCTCGGAGGAAGCAATTGCGCCACACTTCGTAAACTGTTGACGCCTGAACTGATTTTGGATTGTCCAAGTAGGTCATACTATTTTAGATTTTAGATTTTAGATTTTAGATTTTGGGATTGTTAATTGATTGCTGCATATCTTGCTTGAGAGTTGCTGTACCAGTTTGATTGTACTTGAGTTGCATAAATCTTCGCTCTGTTAACCGCAGATTTTAAGCGGATAAACACTGATGGACGCAGATAATTTAATAATTGAAAGCGATATTTTAAACCATAGTTAAAGTTTCCAAATTCATCTGTTGATAAAATTTAAAATCTACAATTGACTGGCTGCTGGTAGCGAAAACCAGAAAGTCGAGCCACCTCCGGGAGTGCTTTCGACACCGATTTCGCCACCGTGAGCTTTGATAATTTGCCTAGAGAGGTACAATCCTAAACTCAGTCCTGTTAATTGTCGGCTATGGGGGTTTTGAACGTAAAGTTCAAACAGAGATTCTCGCTGTTTGGCGCTGATTCCCACTCCATTGTCTGTTACAGTACAGCGAATCATTTTTACGGTGACACTGGGCAATTTGCTGCCTGTACTGCCAATTTGACCTTGATAGCGGGGCAGTTGGCAACTACCGTCGAGGTGAAATTTGGCCTGGATTTCCTGATGTTTGTCGGTGGTGTCGAGCATCCCAGGACGATCGCCCTCCTGGGAGGAGAGTTTAGGCATACATCGGGCGATCGAAGTATTTTGGGATATTAAAACCTGTGAATTTTCTTCATGAATTAGCGATTCAACTTCAATCACCTCGGCTTTCAAAGTGATATTAACTCCCGGATTATTGTGTTTGATCGCATTAGTCAGCAGATTTTCTAGCACCCGTTGCAAGTGTTTGCGATCGGCATTGACTCTGGGCAAATCGGTCGGTATTTCCTGAGTCAAAGTTGCTTGATTTTTTGCCAGAATTAGTTCTAAATCGGTAACAATTGCTGAAGTTAAAGACTGCAATTCCAACGGTATAGTATTGAGAGAAATACCTTGAACCTCG
Organism: Oscillatoriales cyanobacterium PMM_0080; assembly: GCA_949127775.1. GTDB lineage: Bacteria > Cyanobacteriota > Cyanobacteriia > Cyanobacteriales > Microcoleaceae > Microcoleus. The sequence continues at coordinate 2,438 of CASBQF010000418.1, read as the reverse complement.
CTATCGTGAGCGTCGAGCAGGGCATTAACCATAGTCAACTGATGTTCGCTACCCTGAACGATCCGCTGCAAAATCGATCGAGAAACTGGAACATCCTGTAGAGATTCTGAGGGCGATTTGTTGAGCAAATTTTTGAGCAGGATTAACATTCCCATAACTGGAGTTCGGAGATTGTGAGAAACTGCGTGCAAAAATAGGTCTTTGAGGCGGTTGCTTTCTTGGAGTTCGTGCATTTTTTGCTGTAGTTGGCGGGTGCGTTCCTCCACTTGAGATTCTAGGTTGGTATTCAGGGCTTTTACTTGCTGCAAAAGTTGGGCTTGCTGGAGGGCGATCGCCACTTGGGTAGCGAGTTTTTCTAATAAATCAATTTCAAATTCCTGCCATTGGCGGGGCCCGGAGCACTGGTTGACGGCCAAGATCCCGAATAATTCATCCCCGAGGACGATCGGCACATTTAACGTCGCTCGAATTTGATAGTCGCTGTAGTATTTAGCAACGACATCCCTAACTTGGACGCTAGCAGTATCGGAAATCGATCGGGCGCGGTTGATAGCATAAAATGTCTTCAAGTATTTGATCTGGCTATCGTCAGCCAGCACCCATCCCAAAATCGATCGGCATTCGGCACTCACAGACTCAGCCACAATTTTACCGTACACCCGTTTAGCAAGATGTACTTCCCCGGCTGTCATAATGCCGATAAAGGCGCGATCGGCTTTGAAAAATTGCCGGACTTCGGCAACAGTAGTATTGAGAATTGCTTCGAGATCGAGGGAGTGGCGAATTCGCAGGGCGATTTCTGATAGCAGCCGATCGCGATCGGAGGATGCTCGCAAAGCCGCTTCGGCGCGGTGGCGTTCGGTTACATCTTGGACTGTGGCGGCGATGACGTTGGAGTTAATTGCCGACTGTTCGCAGACAGTGCGTACTTCCCCATCGGCAAGTATGATCCGGTAGTTAATGCAATAGGGTTTGCGCTCAAATATGGCTTGAGATTGCGATCGAGCTACCAATTGCCGATCGTCTGGATGTACCGCCTCCAAAAAAACGGATGGTGTCGGTTTGACAGTTCCTGGAACCAAGCCCAAGAGCCGATAAAGCTCATCCGACCACTGTAATTCTAGATTGGGTGTCAGTTGTTCGGGTGATTTCTGAAAGTGCTCAGTTACTTCGATCGCAGTGCAATTTAGATCCCAATTGCCTAACCCAGCGATGCGCTGGGCGTTAGCCAGACTAGCTTCGCGATCGCGCAACATCGCCGCCGTGCGACGCACCTCCACCAGGGCTTGCTGACGTTCTGCGACGGCGGCAGCCAACATCAGGGCGACAAGGGCGATCGTACCGGTAAAAGCTTGCAAAAATAACACTGCCTGTTTGAGATTATCGCTTTTTGCCAAAAACGGGCCTTCTCCCTGCACCGTTCCCAAAATTGCGATGCAAGAGACGATCGAATAAGCAAAAATTGCTCCCGGTGGTTGAAACCGCAAAGCAGCCCAAACTATCAAAGGAAAAGGCAGATATTCCAGCGGATACAGAGCGCTCGCCTCCTGTGTTTTTGAGCAGAAAATCAGCCAGCTAAAGCTCAACAACAGAGTCAGCCAAAGAGCTATTTCTGCATAATTAACAATTAAAAATCTTAGATTATAGCGGTTTTTGATGACAGGAGATGTGGGTGGACAATTGGGAATTGGCAATTGGGAATTGGCAATTGGGAATTGGCAATTTGCCCAGTTAAAAAATGGTATAAAAGTTGAAATAATACGGGATTTTATTGGAAATTTACAACTTTTAATAGCGTGGTTCAAAGTCAGCAAGACTGGCGTCACAATCAAAATTCCCATGCCGTCTCCGAGCCAGGTAGTCCACCAGTTGCGAGAGAAATTGCTCCACTGAGCCCAACCAAAAATCGATGCGCCCAAGTTGCCGAGGGTAGAACCGAGGAAAGTAGACCCGATGACAGCACCCACCACCAAACCCATTACATCTTGCAATCGATCGAGCTTCGTCGAAAATCCACTCCGCCTCAGCACCGATTCTCCCACTAAAGCTTGCACGGTGACGCTAAAGGCAGATGTAACTATGACGGTTGAGGGTATACCAGCAGTAGCGTTTAACAGCACCGAACCGACGGCAATTCCCGGCCACATCCGCCGTCCTCGCAGCAGCATCGCCGCCAGGGCGATACCAGCAGGCGGCCACACGGGGGAGGCTTCGGCTTTCACCAGTCCCAGTAGTGACACTGCAAGTTTTCCGGTGATAAAGTAAGCCAGAGCGAGGATGCCGATGTGCAGAAGCAATCGAGTATGGCGGTTGAGCAGTTTCATTGTTTGTGCGATCGAATCCTCCATTGCTACTTTTTAATTTAGATGAATGAGGGGCGATCGAACTTCCTGCTGTCGAATTACCTGACTGGGGGAAGGGGAGATGGGGAGATGGGG
>CASBQF010000417.1 GCA_949127775.1 Oscillatoriales cyanobacterium PMM_0080 | reverse complement strand
AGCCCCCCCTTACTAAGGGGGGGTTGGGGGGGTTCTACGCTGTTAAGGAGGGGTAAAGACACATTCCAGCGCACGGAACGGGGCCACTGGGTTACGCCGTTGAGAGGGCCTGTTTCTAGGATTTTTTGACCTAAAAGCGCGTTTAATACGGCTGATTTGCCACGACTGACTAGGCCGAAGGTAGCAATCCGAATGACTTTGTTGTCAAGTTTTTCGGAGGTGGAAGTTAAGATGTCTAACTGATTTTGCAGTGCGGCTTCTAATTCTGTATTGTTCGAGTTTTTTTTGCCTTGGCGCAGGTGGGAATAGCGCGCCATGGCTTCGCGCAAACTGGCGCGGGCTAGGGATAAGCGATTTTCTTGAAGGGAATTGTCAGCCATTGGCGATCGGCTTTTTTAAGCAACTATAATTGAACTTGGAATTATAAATTCTGTCTCTTATTTTAATACAAATTTTGATAATTTTCTAGCTGTTTATTTGGGAGTTAGGTAGGGACTACCCATTAGAGTCAACTTAAGACAAAAACTTTTGATAATTATCGTCTGTAGCCGAGGCCAGATCCCCCTAAATCCCCCTTAAGAAGGGGGACTTTGAAGAATTCCGGTTCCCCCCTTCTTAAGGGGGGTTAGGGGGGATCGAAGGTTTCTTGCCACCGGTGTGTCCAGGACTAATTCTAATTCACTGCTGAATTAACTGCCTCGGATTGAGATATCTGGGGCGAGAGACGACTTGCGACTTGGTTGACGAAAGCTTGCAGGAAGGAAACTTGCTGATTTTGCTGAAATACGGCTTGCAAAGTCTTAGTTAGTCGATCGATATTTAAGCCCTTATTGGCAACATTGTCCAGTTCTTGACTTTGGAAATATTCAATCAAACTCAGTCCAGCTATTCTGGTAAAATAGGCTGCACTAATTCCCTGCACCGCGCCTCCGGCTACATAGGTGATGGCATTGCTTTTCAGCAGCCCAGTAATGGTTTGAGTAGACAGTTCTACTAATCCCAATTTGAACATTTGAGTTGCCAAAGTTCCGGCTACTGTCTTAGCTTGATCTAAGGAAAACTTTTGCTGGTAGATAGCACCGAGGTCGATTACGAGTTGGGTGCTGATGGCGGTTGTGGCTAACAAGTCTAAGGCGGGAACTGGGTTAGCAAAGACGGCGGCGGCGGCGATATACTGATATTGTTCGATGATGGGAATTGATCGATCGCGCCTCACGACATTTAAGCAAGTTTTTGCTTCTGATTTAACCGTTGCAGCCGATCGCACGGCACTCGCCCAGACCAACTGTTGTCCTTCTTCTGTTAAAATTTGAGTCAATCTTGCTGTCAGTGGCTCAAGTTGAGAAACTTGATTTTCGATCCGTTCTGCAAATGTGCCGTCTGCTTGGTGTTGGCGCACTTTAATCGCATTGGGAGAAGCTGCGATCGCAATTACATCTTCTGTCCCCAATATTCCTTGCATTTTCTGCTGCAAAGAGTTCAAAATTTGCGACTGCTGTGCTGGCAAATATTGGTCTTGTTTGTTCCAGATTAGCAGCACGCGCTGACCTGTGGATGCTAACTGAGATAATGTTTGAAATTCGGAGTCGGTGATGTCGCCCGCTGTCACAAACATCACTAAATCACCGCCGATTTTGACATCAGCATTTGTGGTATTGGCAAACAGTGGTGCTGTTTCTGGGAAACTCAGCTTTTGCGGGTGTTGGGATGCCCAATTAGAATTTAAAACTTGAATTAAGGCTGTTTTGCCGACAGCTTTGCCACCTGTGACGGTAATTCGCAAATCTTGTCGGTCTAGTTCGGTTCGGAGTCGATCGAGCTTGGCGGTTAGATTGGCCGGATCTGCCGATTTTTGAGCTTCCAAGGAGAGCAAATTAATTCCGGCTTCCGCCTGCGCGATCGCTTTTTCGGCTGCTTCCCTGTTCGCCCTGGGTTGTGGGAGTGCAAGTTCGAGTTTGGGGGATTGTTGGTTCCACCACCAATACCCGGCACCGGCAGCAGCCAAGCCGATGAGTGCCGTTTCGCCCATTTCTGAACCTGAGTGCTGTAGGGTTTCCAGCAGCCATAGCGCTGCTGAAAGTCCTACTCCGCCTATTAAAATTGGTCGCCGCAAGTTAAGTGTCATTTTTTTCTTCCTGTGGGTATTGTCGCCAAGCTTAACCTTTGCGGGCTTGACCTTGTTCCCTATATTCCATCGTACCTCTGCGAGATCCAAACTGGGAATAGGGCAATCCGACTTTTGGCGATCGGGATTTGCGGCCTATTAGACAAGATTGCAAAATTCATTTTAATCAGATTTTGTAACAGGCAAGATGCCTGTTCCACAAGAAAAAAACTTTTTGTGGGATGGGCATCTTGCCCGTCCTAGTTATTTTTGCAAGAGGTCTATTGTACGATCGACTTTTGGTACTTCTATAAATGGGAATTTTAAGGACTAAAATCCTCATTACAAACTGGGAGTTTTTTATATGACAATTGGGGATGAAGGACTAAAGTCCGAACGATCGAACGGGGAGTTTTTTACATGACAGAAAAATTATTAGTTGGTTGTTCCTCTGTGTTTACTCATGAAACTTCTTGCATAAGTTACAAACTATTCAGGAAATTATCTGCGTTTATCTGTGTTTATCTGCCTAACATCTGCGGTTGTTCTATCAATCAAAGACTAAGGCCAAGAAGTCTATGCTTGAAACTATCATCTGTAGATTGATTTCACTTCGGATTGAGGCGTTTAGAAATTTGGTTAGTTATGCCGCTGACAATTGCGCCGCCCATCAGAATGCCGAGGGCGGGATTAAATACGGGCTGCCACAGACTGTACCATAAATCAAAACCGAGATTCACTCCGGTCGATCGACCCACTACGGCGATCGCAAACCACCCAAAGCTGGCAAAGACGAAAAATACATCAGCTACTAGAATGAAATTGAGCAAATTGAGAAATTTATCTTTCATGGTTGAGCGTTCCTTGAGACTGCATATGTGTCAACTTTTGGCAAGCGGTTGGTAATAGAGCGGATTGATAGCTGCAACTGGCGATCGAATCAAGATAAAATATCATTCAATTGTTTTCGCACACAGGCTGTCAAAATATGGTTCGTTATACACTTCCTCAAAGCCCCGAAATTATTTTAACTGTCAAAGGGAAAGATTCAGCGAAAGCCCGCGAAGAAGCGATGGATAAGCTGATGCTGCTGATGGATGAAGGCAAGCTGCCCACGGAACTCGTAGAAGGATTTGGGCCCAAACAGTTTGTTGAAGTTAGGGATATCGAAGATGCTGCGTCTGACGGCGAGGACGCAATTACTGAAGCGGTGCAGATTTTGAGCAATTTGGCAAGTCTCAAATTGAAAGTGATGGAATCCCGCGAAGAAGCACTCAAAATCCGGGAGGCGATCGACATTTTGTTTACAGATGAGGCTGTGACTGCCGAGGAAATTTCCAGTCTCAAAGACGGTTTCAAGGTTCTCAAAAATTTCGCTCAAGCTAATGTCCGCTATCGAGAAGCTAGGGGCAAAGCCGAGGTGGCGCGGGCAATTCTCGATGAAGCTTTGAAATCTGTCGAACCCGAAAACAAATCGCAGAAGTCAGCGAAATAGGGACAATCTTGGACGCACAAACTCTATCTGTAGGGTGCGCAGTGCGCACCTTACGGGCACAGGTATCTCAGATCACATCCGGTAGCATCGGAATTATTAATGCTACCGAAATCAGGACACTCGCTGATCATTACCGATGCAACCGGAAACGATATAGGAATCCTAAATCATTTGTGAATTTCTTACTCCCTCCCCTTAGTAAGGGGAGGGTTGGGGT
>CASBQF010000416.1 GCA_949127775.1 Oscillatoriales cyanobacterium PMM_0080 | reverse complement strand
CAATTAAATAAGCCTAAATGTCAAGCCTGATCAAGACTTGATTTACTTTTCTATATATTTGTTCAGATATTTTTACTGATTTAGCTATTGATTTAGCATACCAAGTAAGGAAGAACCAGATTTCTACACAATAAATGTTGTGTTTATTTACAATGACCCTGCTCAGAAGGTGCGTCCCTGTTAAATCGTCGATATTTTTCAGTGATTGTTGATGGCGACACACCCTACGATTACTGTTGCATTAATTTGACTTTCTTGGTATTACTTACAGCACCTCGGTAGGGACGCAACATTAAGGACACAACATTGTTGTGTCCCTACGGTGTTTGAGGCAATTGAACATTGCTATATTTCTGCCCGTAACTGCTTAACGCCTTGGTTTCCTGATATCAATAAGTTTCCGTTTCACCGCGGGATTGCGCGGATAAAACTTAAATTTATTGAGCGCAGCACTTGCGGATTGGGCCACACGGCTATTGGTATCTCGCAAAGCTTTTTGCAGCAGCGGAATCACTTTTTCTGACTTAATCATTGCTAGGGCTTCCACAGCAGCTTCGCGCACTTCTGGCTGAACATCTTGAGCTAATTTACCCAAGGTTTCTATTGCTCGCTGACCATCGATTCTCAAAGCATTAGCAGCACCGATTTTACCTAAACCAGACGCTGCCAACTTGCGGGTTTCTGTGTCCTGACTTTGAACGCATCCCATCAACTGTGCAAGCGAATAACTTGATAATTGTCGTGCTACTTGAGATTGTTCTGTAACTTCTGTTTGATTTAGTTCAAATGACTCTGGTGGCAGAGCTTCTGTTTCATCAAACGGTTCTTCAAATTCTGTTGGATTTAGGACAATTGACTCTGGTGAGTGAAATTCTGGTTCATCAAACGGTTGTGCAACTTCTGTTTGATTTAGCTCAAATGACTGTGTTGGCGTAAATTCTGTTTCATTAAACTGTTCTCCAACTTCTGTTGGATTTAACTGATTTGTGAGTTGACTAGAATAAGGCTGCGAAGTTGCTTTTTCTGTTGACTGACTTTCGGATTGTCCTTGCAAAGACTCTATCGTGGCTTGCATTTGAGCTTGGTGAGCTTCTAACTGCTCGTGAGCTGCTCTCAACTGACTTTCGTATTGCTCTTGCAAAGACTCCACAGTTAACTGCATCTCAATCTCGCGGTTCTCATATTCCTCAGTGGTTTGACGCAGCCGAATTTCGTGTTGGTCTTGCAAAGCTTGCATATTTTGCTCCATTTGACCCTGATAATCCTGATGCAATTCGTCAGCAAGTCTGAGCAAATGAGCTTCGTGTTCTTGTTTCAGGGATTGCAGAGCTTCCTGCAACCGAGAATCATCATTTTCTGCTAATTGAGAATTGGCTGGTATGATGTTAGTGTCGCGTTCGGCAGCAATTTGTCTGAGTTGAATTTCGTGATTTCGGTCACGTTCGGCAACAATTTGTATGAGTTGCTTTTCGTAATCGGCAGCAACTTGTCTGAGCTGATTTTCGTGTTCGGAAATAAGTTGTCTGAGCTGACTTTCCCGATCTCCTTGCTGAGATTCAACTGTTTCTTGTAAGCGAGAAATCTGAGCTACTTCTATTTCATCCGTAATTCTACGAGTTTGCTGCAAGTATTGTCGCTTTTGCTTATCTAACCGCTTTTCCACTAACCAGTAAGCAACTGCTATACCTGCCAAAAAACCTACGATCGCTCCGATGATACCCACGACTGAGTTCCTCCCGACAAAATAGTGATGCTGGACTTTTTACATTTAACCATATAGCCTCCTGTAACCGCCCAAAAGCAGCAGCCAGACTGTCACTCCCAGCCAGTGAATCGCCACCGCAGGCCAGATGGAACCGCTTTGTAGGTATGCGATGGAGCACGCTACCCCCAAAATAGCGGCCAGTAGCAAAAATACGGGATTCATGAAGGTCGATCGACCTTCGGGATAAAAAGTCAGCCCGTTCAGCGGGTGGTAAACTACAAACAGCGCCAAACTCGCGCATCCCCAAAACCACAGTACCAATCCAGAAGCATTTTCCTCCGGGTGTGGCAGTATTAAAACGCGGAAAAATAGTTCCTCGGTAAGCCCCGGACTCAACAAGCAACCAATGAGTACGCCAGCAATTGTAGGCTTAGAGGTTTGCACGTCTATTGTCAGAAATCGCGATCGAAAACCAACGTTCAGGGCGATCGTAGTATAAATTAGCACGAGCATCACTGCAACTAGCAAATCAGTAAAATCGGGAATAGTTGAAAAAGCTATGCTGATTCGCCTTGCAAGCAATGCTAAGTAATTAATCATTGATTATTTGTTATTTGTTATTTGTTATTTGTTTTTTGTCCCGTCCTTGATTGGATATTTTTAGTTGCTCGAACAACTTGGCAACTTTAATTAAATCTTTGTCTCCGGGGCTTATTTCTACGCCGCTAGAAAGATCAACACCACTAAAATTATTGTCGGACAAACTGGCGATCGCCTTTAACACATTATCATGCCTTAAACCGCCAGCTAGCAACCACGGACACTTTGGTTGAAACTCTGCTAACATCTGCCAATCGAGGGTTTTACCAGTACCGCCGAGTTGGTCGGGATGATAAGCATCCAACAGTAAAGTATCGACATGAAAAGCGTAAAGGGTTGCAGTCTCTAGAGTTTCAGAATTCCTGACTCTCAGGGCTTTGATAATTTCAATTCCCGGCAAAGACTCGCGCAGTTTCGTACAATATTCGGCTGTTTCATCTCCGTGCAACTGCACGCCCGTTAAATTTGACTCTGCAATTACTTGACAAATGTTATCGATTGTGCTATCGGCAAAAACACCAATGCGATCGACATTTTTGGGCAACTGCTCAACAATTAAGCGGATGTTTTCTGGGGTGATATAGCGGGGCGAAGCCTGCACGCAAATAAATCCCAAACTCTGGGCTCCCAAACGGGCGATCGCAATTCCTTGGTCTACTTTAGTGATGCCACAAATTTTAACTCGCACTGCCTATCCTCATATTATGTCTGGTTGAATATTTATAACAGAAGGAAGAAGGAAGAAGGAAGAAGGAAGAAGGTAGAAGGTAGAACGAAGAAGGTAGAACGAAGAAGGAAGAAACTTTGAAATACTAATTTGCGATTTCCTATACCCAATGCGCTATGCGCTATGCCCAATGCTCTTCGGCCCAATGCTCTTCGGCCCAATGCTCTTCGGCCCAATGCTCTTCGGCCCGACTTGATATCACTTCCGACGTTGTGCCAAGATATACATGAATTGTTAACTATTAAAACAAATTGTAGTTTAAGGCAAAATGCTTATTATAATTTTGAGACTCAAATTATTTGTCAAAATAGGAGCATAACAACGTGATTTACTCTTCATTACTATTAGCAGTACAATCAACCATTCCTTCAACGCCTGAGTGGACGCCTATGGTAGCACTGACAATGATTTTGTGCAACTTATTGGCGATCGCGATCGGCTACTATGGCATCTCTAAGGAAAACCGAGGCAAAGGCCCAGCTTTACCCCTAGCAGTACCTGGAATGTTCAAAGGTTTCGGTATACCCGAATTGCTGGCAACAACCAGCCTCGGCCACTTGCTAGGGGCTGGAGTAATTTTGGGCTTAGGAAACGCCGGAGTTCTCTAAAAATTAGGGAAAGGGGAAGAGAAGATATAATAGAAACTCTTCCTTATTCTCCTTTTCCAGGAAAACTTCATGCAAAAAGCTTGGCGAATCGGCTCTTTATTTGGCATCCCACTACTGATAGATTACTCGTGGTTGGTAATTCTAGCCCTAGCAACCAGCGAATATGCTAGCAGTTACCGTGTGTGGGGGCCAACGCTTTCTTGGAGTGCCGGATTTGCCGTAGCTTTGCTGCTGTTCGGCTCTGTACTGATGCACGAATTGGGGCATAGTTTAGCCGCAATGTCGCAAGGGATTAAAGTCAATTCTATTACCTTATTCTTATTTGGTGGCATGGCTTCGATCGAATCGGAATCGAAAACTCCCGGTCAAGCTTTTCAAGTAGCTATTGCTGGCCCCCTTGTCAGCTTCGCAATATTTTTTATTTTGGGTTTAGGTTCTCAAGTTCTACCACAAACAAGTTTGCTAGCAATTGTAGCAGAAAGGGTAGCCGAGATTAATTTAGTTTTGGGATTATTTAACTTAATTCCCGGTTTGCCTTTGGACGGAGGACAAGTTTTAAAAGCGGCAATTTGGAAAATAACTGGTTCTCGATTTGCCGGAGTTCGCTGGGCGGCAAAAACGGGACAAGTTTTAGGTTGGTTAGCGGTTGTTTTCGGGATAACTGTATGTTTGTTATCACGCCAGTTCGGTGGTTTGTGGATTGCACTCATCGGCTGGTTTGGGATTCGCAATGCTTCTGCTTATAGCCAAGTTACTTTGCTGCAAGAAACATTGCTAAAAACTAAAGCCTGTGATGCGATGAGTCGCGATTTTCGAGTGGTAGATGCAAATTCCAGTCTGCGAGAATTTGCCGATCGATATTTGTTAGAGGTGAACCCGTTTCCATTTTACGTGGCGGCGGCCAACGGGCGAGATTTGGGCTTAGTGTCGATCGACGATATCCGCTGTACAGAACGCAGTCAGTGGCAAATTCAGACTCTGCACAACATTGTGAAACCCCTGGCAAAAATCACCACAGTCTCAGAAAAAGCATCTCTAGCCGAAGTAATTAACACGATGGAGTCAGGTCAACTCTCCCGAATCATCGTTCTCTCGGCTATCGGTTCAGTCGCAGGGACGATCGATCGTGGCGACGTGGTGAAAGTTTTGGCAAAACACGTTAAGCCCACGATTACCGAAGCTGATATCAAGCGCAGCAAAGAAGAAAACACTTATCCGCAGGGATTGCAATTAAGTGCGATCGCCAAAACTGCACAGGAAAACTAAAAATTTGGCATCAGTAGGGGCATCTATGACAAATTAAGATGTGGAGGAATTTTTCAAGAAAAGTTGAAAAAAGAATTATTATGCCCCAATACGGTTCACTTAAGACAGATCCCCCCTAGCCCCCCTTAAAAAGGGGGGGACAAGAAAGCTCTCAAAGTCCCCCTTTTTAAGGGGGATTTAGGGGGATCTCCGGGCTATAAATAGTGTTAAGTGAACCGTATTGTATTATGCCCCAATTTTTTCAGCAATTTTATCATAAGTTAAAAGATAGAGTCGGTTCTTGGCAAAACTTAACTCCTTCCTTCCCACTCGCTGACTTGAAACCTCTGATTATCAGTTGCATAGCCGTGACTGGAACCCTATTGGGAGTGCGACATTTAGGCTGGTTGCAGCCATTGGAATTAAATGTTTTCGACGTGATGGTGCGATCGCGTCCTGATGCCACTGCTGACCCCAGATTGCTAGTAGTGACCATCACCGAACAGGACATTAATACGATTGGAAAATGGCCAATTTCCGATCGCACTTTAGCAAAAGCCATCGCCGAAATAGCACGTCTCGAACCTACAGCTATTGGCATAGATCTGATTCGCAATACTCCCTATGAACCGGGGAATGCCGAATTAGTAACTCAATGGAAAAACCCCAAAGTATTTCCGATTACCTTAATCGGTAACTCTCACAAAGATCCAGCACCACCACCTCCCAATATACCAGAAAAGCGGATAGGATTTAACGATATAGTCGTCGATCCAGATAATATAGTTCGTCGCAATTTGATGTTTGCTAGCAATGGTAAAGGGACATTAACATCATTTTCAATGCGGCTAGCTTTTGCCTATTTGGATCACAAAAAAATTGATTCTAAATTGACAGAAAAACAAGAAATTCAGGCAAACAACGTAGTATTTTCAAAATTGCGATCGGACTCAGGAGGTTATCAAAACATTGACAATCTTGGGTATCAAGTTCTACTCAATTACCGCTCTGCTGAAAATATAGCAAAGAGCGTGACACTAACTGAAGTGTTGGAGGGCAAAGTTGACCCCAAATTGGTGAAAGATAAAATCGTATTAATAGGCGTGACAGCCCTAAGTCTCAAAGATATCTTTTCCACTCCTTACAGCGCTACTGCAACCGGAAACCGTCCGATGGCGGGGGTATTCATTCATGCAACGGCTACTAGCCAAATTCTCAGTGCAGTTTTAGATGGGAAAGGGCTATTTTGGTATTGGGATGAATGGCAAGAAATACTCTGGATTGCTATTTGGAGTGCCGTGGGCGGTTGTTTGGCTTGGCGCGTGGAAAAGTCGGTGATTTTGATCTCAAGTGCGATCGGCACTTGCGCCTCATTATTCGGATTTACTTTTTTCCTATTCACCCAACAGGGATGGATACCTCTAATCGCCCCTGGGCTGGCACTTTTAATCACCGCAGGAGTCGTAGTAACCTATGAGTACCAGGAGTCTAGACAACAGCAAGAAATTGTGATGAAATTATTAGGACAGCAAACGTCACCTGCGATCGCAAATGCCCTGTGGAAAGAGCGTGTTCATCTGCTCGAATCCGGGTTATTACCAGGAAAAAAACTGACTGCTACGATCGTCCTCACCGACTTGCAGGGTTTTAGTACAATCTCCGAAAAACTACCACCAGAAGTAGTAATGAGTTGGTTAAATGAGTATTTATCAGTAATGGCCGAAGAAGTTCAAGCGCATCAAGGCGTGATTAATAAATTTACCGGAGATGGAATGCTAGCAGTATTTGGCGTACCCATTCCGCGCACAACTCCAGCAGAAATTGCCGAAGATGCTCGCCTCGCCGTATCTTGCGCTCTAGCCATCAGTGCCCGTTTACCGCAAATGAATCAAAATTGGTGCGATCGCAATTTACCTGCTGCAAAAATGCGAGTAGGCATCTTTACAGGGCCGATTATGGTGGGTAGTTTGGGAGGTACAACCCGTTTAGAATATGGAGTGATTGGCGACAGTGTAAATATTGCCTCTCGGTTGGAAAGCTGCGAAAAAGATCGGCACGAAGATACTTGTCGAATCTTGATTGCAGAAGAAACATTACTGCATCTGGCAGACAAATTTGAAGTAGAATCTTGGGGAGCTTTACCATTGAAAGGTAGGGAGGAAAAAGTTAATGTCTACCGAATCTTGGGAATGAAAAACAAATAAAAATACCACATCATATCACTCAAAAATCATGAATAAAATGAAAAGAATTACTAAGTTTATCCTCAGTCTGACATCAGTTGGATCAATAGTATTGATCGCCACACTTAACGCTTCCCAATTTGCGGTTATGGGACAACCGACTCCAAAAGTAGATGGCAAGCCAATCACTCAATCGGGAGGGCCGCGCTTTAGTCAGCCTACGGAAGATAATCCGCCACTGGGAAGTCCGCCACCGGGAAGTCCATCCCAACCGACGACACGGGGAGGATGCAGCATAAAGGATCAGAAAAATAAAGATCTCATACCCTTATTACCAAAAAGTAAAATCGGACGGACTGTTTCAGAATATCCTGAATTCTTTTTGTACTTGCCTAAAACAGAGGCAAAAGTAGCCGAGTTTGTCCTGCAAGATGACAAGGGAAAGCAGATTTATCAAACAACTCTAAACATCAATAATTCTTCAGGGGTCATCGGCATTAGTATTCCTACTAATAAGAATGTATCGCCATTGCAAATAGGCAAAAATTACAGTTGGTCTATTGCATTGATTTGCGATGATAAAGACAGATCCGCAGATGTATTTCAAAAAGGTATTGTGCGTCGAGTTGAAGTCAGTGCAGATATCCGCAGTCAATTGGAGAAGGCTGATCCGCGTCTGAAAGCAGTGATTTATGCTCAGACTGGGATTTGGCAAGATGCTCTAAGCACTCTAATTGCTGCTCGTCGTGCTAATCCTAATGATGTAGATTTGGCTGCTGATTGGAAAATCTTGTTGGATTCAGCGAATTTGGGTGAAATTGCGGCTGAGCCGATCGCTCCCATCGATCCAAAGCCATAAGTTGTAAAGCATTTTAATCTAACTTTTTGAGCGGGATTGTCTGCCCGCCCACAATAGTTTCAGTAAAAATAGCAGCAATTGTGTCTCTCGTTAACAAAGTATCTTACTCCGAATGACGGAATTGAAGATGGCATTACGGGTGAACTTGTGGCTGCTGGAGTGCCTAAAGATTGCATTGTCCTGGCTTTTCATCCTCCCGAAGTACGAGCGCATACTGGATAAGCGATCGCCTAGCCTCTGGAAAGCGATCGTTCTGTAACGGCGATCGCACTCAAGCTGCTGTTCGCACTCTCCGCGCTGGGAAGAGTCAACTAAACTATTTCCAGAGCAACCACTTGTTAGATAATATGATTGAGGCTATCTAAAAATTTCATTAATCTAGACGAGGGTCGCAGTTGGAGGAAACGCAGTGCCAGTGAATGCCGACAGACCACACTTATGGAAGCCCGATATCGTCCTGTCGGTAGACTTTTACAACAATTGGTTTATGCAGTTCGCGCCTCAAGCTTACCGCAACACTCGCCTAGCGACCGCTCAGCAAGTCGAATCAGCCTTAATTTGGACAGCCAATTTGACCGACATCAAGCCAGCAGTTTTGCGGCAGTACCCCTCTGTTTTGCCTATCCTGCGGATGGCGACAGCACCGCCAATTGCGCGCGATCGCCTAATCGGTTTAGCCGGGGTATCGCCCAACCTTGTAAAAAGTATGGAAGAGAAACAGCGAATTCCCCCCAGGACAGATAGTGCTGTTCTTGATGCTGAACTGGTGAAAATCAGCCAAATTATTATACGGCTGGCTGACCCAGATATCTTCCCTTGGCTAGAGAGCGGGCAGCAACCGACTGATGCAGAGATTCACCGGACAGCTACAATCGTTGCCGATCGCCTTTGCGGTAATATTTCTGACCCAATTATTCGTAACGCTCAAGAGCGAAGGCAACTTGCTGCGATTCGGCAATGGCTAGAACAGCGGGGTTACTCCTACGTTAAAGGAGGTGCTGGGTTAAGTTTTGAAACGATGCAGCCGGGGACATTCTCCTTCCGGCTCAATATTCCGGTACTTTTACAAGGAGGTACTAAACAAATTAATATATCGATTGACGTAGTAATTAAGCCTCTTGAGTCGGCTTCCACTGACTTACCGCTACTGATTGAAGCAAAATCTGCGGGTGATTATACCAATCCCAATAAGCGGCGTAAAGAAGAAGCAATTAAAATGGCTCAATTAAAGAGCAATTATGGGGAAAATGTCCGTTTTATTTTGTTTCTTTGCGGTTATTTCGACAGCGGCTATTTGGGTTATGAGGCTGCCGAAGGTATTGACTGGCTTTGGGAACATCGGATTGATGATTTGGTACAATTTGGGATATGAATGCAACTGCGACAACTGAATTGACACGAGTGTTGCGGCAATCGCAACTGGATGGAGCCAAAACTAAGGCTGAACGTAATAAGTTAGGCCAGTTTGCCACGCCTACGGCACTGGCAGCAGACATTCTCCAATATGCTTCAACGCTAATGTCGTCTGACATCAAAATTCGTTTTCTCGATCCAGCTTTGGGAACAGGTGCTTTTTACTCTGCGTTGTTGCAGCAATTTCTCGAAGAGCAAATTGTTGAAGCAGTTGGGTACGAAATTGACCCTCACTATGGAAATGAAGCGAAAAAACTATGGGAGAACTCACTACTGCACTTAAACTTAACTGACTTTACGCGGGCAATGCCTCCTAAATCTGATGAGGCGAAAGCTAACTTGCTCATTTGCAATCCTCCCTATGTGCGGCACCATCATTTAAGCCTAGTTGAAAAGCAGCGGTTGCAACAGGTAACAGAGCAGATAATGGGAATAAAACTCAGCCAGTTGGCTAGCCTTTACTGCCATTTTTTGTGTATTTCCGATGCTTGGATGGCTGAAAATGGTTTAGCCGGATGGCTCATCCCTAGTGGGTTTATGGACGTGAATTATGGAAGGAAAATTAAGGATTACCTGCTAAATCGCGTCACTTTGCTGCGAGTTCACAGTTTTAATCCGGCTGACTTGCAGTTTGAAGATGCGCTATGTACGTCAGCAGTCGTCTGGTTTAAGAAGGCTTTGCCGCCTACTGAGTACACTGTTGAGTTCACCTATGGGGGGAGTCTGGCAGAACCTAAGATGTCTCTGACAGTGGCGGTGGAAGTGCTACGCAGTGCAGCGAAGTGGACTCAATTTTGGCTGGCATCTGACAGTCAGCATTCCAAGATTAAGCCGATGAAGTCACCAGAGGTCAACTGTTTTGAGGAAATGCCTCTCTTCAGGGGGGTGAGTCCTTCAACTTCTTGTGAGGTGAAGCTATCCGACTTATTCACGATCAAACGGGGGCTGGCGACAGGGGCGAACAATTTCTTTGTGTTGACATCTGAGCAAGTTTCTGATTATAAACTACCCCTAGAGTTTTTAAAGCCGATTCTGCCTAGTCCCAGGTTATTATCAGTTGATGAAATTGAAGCTGACAGCGATGGAAATCCTGTTCTCGTTCGCGAAGCGTCTCCGAAAGAAAATCGCCTGCTATTCTTACTGTCGTGCGATTTGCCCCCAGATGAGGTAAAAGCTAAGTATCCGTCGCTTTGGGAATATTTACAGGTGGGGGTAAGACAGGGAATTAGCGATCGCTATCTGTGCAATCATCGCTCTCCTTGGTACTCGCAGGAAAATCGTCCTCCTGCCCCCTTCCTCTGCACCTATATGGGTCGTCAGAATACTGGTAGAGGTAGACCTTTTAGATTTATTCTAAATCATTCAATGGCGACGGCTACCAATGTTTATTTAATGTTGTATCCTAAACCCGCTCTTGCCAAAGCTCTTTTAGATCAGCAAGCCCTACTTAAAGAGGTGTGGCAGGCGCTCGATCGGATTTCTGATGAGACGCTGATGGGTGAGGGGCGCGTGTATGGGGGTGGACTGCATAAGCTGGAGCCGAGGGAATTGGGTAATGTTCTAGCCAATAAGATTGTTGAGTTTTTACCCGATCGCTCACCAACTCTGGTAGTTTAACGAATCTAAAATGAAAAAATTAGCGATCTCATTTGAGCGGTCAAGAGTTGGCGATCGTGATCGATACTTTTTATTTTTGATGTAAAAATTTATGAATATTAGTTATGATTCAGATATTGGTGGAAATGAGTTATTATTAGGAGGAATATAAGTTTTAGATGCTACACAGGTTTTAGATGCAGGAAATATCCCTAATGTCCTAGGAAATATATCTTTTAACGTAGTTCAATACGGAAGGCTATCTCTACCTGTGCAATCATCTCTCTCCCCGGTATTCCCAGGATCTGCTGTATCACCTTGCTAATTCCCACTTTGATAATTGCTCAAAAATTCCTGTCCAGTTTTACTTAATCTACCTGGTGAAGTTTCGTTAATAGGTCTAGCAAAATTTGTATATTTTGTCGTATTATCCCAAATAGACTCAAACAGCAGAAGCATTCTCAGCTTTTTTAAGATTTGATTGGCTTCATTCCAATCAATTTGCAAATCTTTGATTAGATTATCAACTGAGTATTCAGGAGGAAATTTTCCCTCTTGACAAGGGTTTTCTTCCTGAAATATACTGATTGCTTTCAAGGCTCTAATCTCATTCTCATTCAATGAACAAGAAGTATTATAATTATCTTTGAGTTCTCCTTTAGAAGCTAACTTTTGCTTTAGATCCTGATTTTCCGTATCCTTTTCTTTCATCTGCTTCTCTAGCAGCTTCATTATTTCTTCATTCGCGTTCAGTCTTGCTTCATTCGCGTTCAGTGTTAGTTTTTGACTCCAAGAGGTAACAAAGCAACCCAATGCAAAACCTATCACGAAAATAACGATAAAAGGAACAGGAGAATGTAGCATTGTATCTCCTTGATCAACCAGAAAATCGATGATAACTTTGAGCATGAGAAGTCAATATGGTTACTTAATAAGATTACTCAACTCGCACTTCCCGTCAGCGCTAGCCCCCCAGCGCAAAGCCTGCGTCGGCTCCTGAGTTAAATGAACCGTTTCCCAGGCTCCAACTCCCCTTGCGACAAATCAAACCCATTCATCTGATCAAATCACCGAAACCTAACCTTGTCAATAGGATAACAGGCATAACCACCAAAGATCGATCGCACTACCTGCATCTACTTAGCAGTACCTACCGACAAATAGAGGTTTTTCCAGTCACTTCCCAAATCTCCTCCCATTCCTCATCCGAAAGCGGCTGCACATTCAAATCAATTTCAAAACAGCGACAAGCCGCCGCACTCAAAGCCTCAACCACAGTTTCAATCAAATCATTTCCGACAACCGATAGAGGTAAATTTACCGGAATTAATTCCTCTCCAAAAACTTGAAAAAATAAATCAAAATCCGGCTGCAAACGCATTGAACCGTGCTGTAAAATAGCATTACCTCTGCGTAATTGAGCGCTACCAATTAACTTATAACCATCAGATGTCACCAAATCTGCACCCGTCGCCGTCCCAAAACAATTCGGATTGTGAATATAATTCCGCCCAGCTTCCCCGTAGTGCAAATCCAAACCCATTTCCCGCCAACCCTCAATCAAAAACTGGCAGATATTCTGATAAGCTTTGAGACGACTCCCCCCAAATCCCGATGCGACAACAGCATAAGTTAAATCGCCTTGATGCAGCACAGCCCGCCCGCCGCTTGGCCTGCGTACCAACTCCACAGACTTTCCCCCGAAAGATAGCTGCTGCCAAAATTCGGGCCATCGGCGCTGGTGATAGCCCAAAGAAATCGCCGCAGGTTGCCAAGTATAAAATCGCAGAGTTGGCCCAATTTTGCCCGCCAGATGCTGTTCCAGGAGCCATTGGTCGATCGCCATCTGCAAACTCCCAGACGCTGACAGCAGCGGAATTAAACGCCAAACAGAATTAGCCATCAGCCTCAAATCCTGAGTTTCTACTCAATAAGTTCACAGAATGTTTTAAAATTAGTAACAGTTTTTGTGCCTGTCTTCTAAGTTAGTGCAAGTTTCAAGCCCGCCCGTGCTTTATAAATAATCAGGAAAAATCATCTAAAAACCATGAGCAACAGTGTAATTGTCATTAGCGACGAAAAATTTGATACAGAAGTCCTGAAAGCAGAGCAGCCAGTGCTAGCCTATTTTTGGGCACCTTGGTGTGGGCCTTGCAAACTGGTATCGGCTTCCATAGACTCCATAGCAGCAAATTACAGCGATCGGATGAAAGTAGTAAAAATGGAAATTGACCCCAATCCAGCTACTGTCAAACAGTATAAAGTAGAAGGAGTCCCCGCTTTCAGACTGTTCAAAAAATCCGAATTAGTGCTGTCCCATGAGGGAGCGATTACCAAACAAAAATTGACTGATTTGTTAGACGCTCACTTATAAAGTTTAGAAATGACTAGGGAGTTTCCAACTCCCAACTCACAACCATAGCAATCGCAAATATCTTTCAAACACCACTATTCTCCCCTCAATCTTCCTCTCTTCCTCTGCCCTCTGCGCTCTCTGCGGTTAAAAAATCTTTCAAAAATCAAAAAAATAAATAATAATCAGTCAACCCTAAAAAAAACATTAACCATCCCAAAAACTGACACAACTATGGAATTTGCTCAACGCTTAAAACCCCTACAATCGAATGTATTTGCCGATATGGATCGAGCGAAAACTTTAGCTAGAGCCGCCGGGAAAAATGTGATTGATTTATCACTCGGTTCTTCCGATTTGCCGACGGCTGCTCATATCACAGATGCGATCGCACATTCGCTGTCTGACTCCAGCACCCACGGCTATTTGCTGTTTAACGGGACGAAATCTTTTCGGGAAGCCGCAGCTATTTGGTACGAACAGAAATTCGGGATTTCAGTCAATCCAGAAACCGAAGTTCTGCCTTTAATTGGTTCCCAAGAAGGTACGGCTCATTTGCCTTTGGCTGTACTGAATCCCGGAGATTTTGCTTTGTTGCTCGATCCGGGTTATCCCTCCCACGCGGGCGGTGTTTATTTGGCTGGCGGGCAGATTTATCCGATGCCGCTGTTAGCAGAAAATCAGTTTTTGCCTGTATTTGAAGATATTCCACAAGCTGTGTTAGCTCAGTCGAAGATGATGGTTTTGAGCTATCCTCATAATCCGACAACTGCGATCGCACCTTTGGCCTTTTTTGACAAAGCCGTAGCTTTTTGTCGGGAACATCGGCTGATTTTGGTGCACGATTTTCCTTATGTGGATCTAGTTTTTGACGATGTAGGGGCGGTGCCCCCGTGCCCGCCCTCGCCCCCGTGCTCGCCCTCTCGTAAAGTGATGGCACCGTCTATCTTTGAGGCCGATCGCGATAAAAGCGTGTCGATCGAGTTTTTCACCCTGTCCAAGTCGTACAATATGGGTGGTTTTCGAGTCGGATATGCGATCGGCAATCCCGAAATCATCCAAGCATTGCGCCAGGTAAAGGCCGCCGTAGACTTCAATCAATACGAAGGAATCTTGAATGGTGCGATCGCGGCATTAACAGGCCCTCAAGACACCGTTAAAACCAGTGTAGAAACCTTCCGAAAACGGCGAGATACCTTCGTCCGCGCCCTGCAAAACATCGGCTGGCAAGTGCCAATACCCCCGGCTACAATGTACGTTTGGGCAAAACTCCCAGAACCTTGGGCAATAGATTCTGTAAAATTTTGCAGTCAGTTAGTACAAAGTACCGGAGTTGCAGCTTCCCCCGGTGCCGGCTTCGGGAAATCGGGAGAAGGTTATGTGCGGTTTGCCTTAGTTGAATCGCCGGAAATTTTGGCAGAAGCTGTTAGGAGAATTGCTGAATTTCAGAGGGCTTACGCATAAGATAAGACCCGGCGGTTGAAACCGCGTCTATACAAACAAAACCCGCCTGGTGCGCGGGTTGAAGAAAACACGATCGTTGAAATGCCCTTGAAATTACCTTATTTTCTTTAGTCCGCGCACCATCCGGACTTGGTTTGTGTAGTTTGACCTCGAATTCGTATGACGGGCGCTTCGCCACATATAAATTTGAGGTCAAAAGCGGTTTGAACCGCCGGGTTTCTAATCAAAAATCAAAAATTGTTATCTCTACCCAAAGAAAGAGAGATTTAAACCCATTCAGTGTAAAAATTGATGTCGCGAAATGTTAACGAGAGACATCCTGGGAATTCCCATTCCCACTCACCCATTCTAAAAATCCTTGAAACGGCTGCTGTCGCGCTAATGATTGATCCGTCGCAACGATCGCAAATCCCAGAAATACAGCACTCCCCAAAATAGCCAGCAACGGGAAACGCTTCCCAATCCCCAAATCGCGCTGAATGCGAGCTAGAGGCCTACTCTCGCGCCTGAGCATCTTCCCCACCGTCAATTGTTTCAAGCTAAAGGGATCGCGCACAAAATGGCCGCTCCAGCTAAT
>CASBQF010000415.1 GCA_949127775.1 Oscillatoriales cyanobacterium PMM_0080 | reverse complement strand
GCGCATCCCTGCTTGTCTGAAGATTGCGACAATTTTTTTTGTGGAAATTCTGGAGAGGTCGATCGCACTGCTGTATAAATAATTAACCGATAGAGAAAGCCGCCGAAGCTTTGCGGATATTTATGAAATTTAAAAATTTAGTTACTGTTGGATTGTCGATCGCCGCTGTATTCGCTGTCACCAAATATATACCAGATTCTATTCAACAAAACCAAGTCAAGCAACTGCTGGAAACCAAACAGTGTCCCGAATGCAATCTCAGCAACGTCAACTTAAAGGGAATGGACTTACAAGGATTTAACTTGCAGGGAGCTAACCTAGAAAGTGCTGACTTATCAGGAGCAAAACTGGCGAATGCCAACTTAAAAAATGCTAATTTAAATAAAGCTAACCTGACAGGTTCTGATTTGGGATGTAGCGGCATCAGCTTCAATCTTGATACCAATGGTCAAGCAGCAAATATGGATTTTAAAGTCAGTGCTGTTCCCGAAAAGAATAACCCAGAAAATGCAGTAGCTGGTTTCAAAATGAAATCAACTGATCGAGGAACCACAATGCGTTTCAACCTGCCGGGATGCGCCGACTTCGAGAATGCTACAATGCAGGAAACTAAAATGCCCGATGGCAAGATTCATCCTTAATTTCAGCAAATAGAGCAACCTGCTGTATCATCATTTCTCAACTGCTTTTCATTCTTTCTGCTCTCTATTTTCTCTTTCTCTGTGTCCTCTGTGGCCTCTGTGGTTCATAAAAAAAACCGCTGTCTCAATAGCAGACAGCGGTTTTTTAAGCAAGTAACAATCGCCTAAAATTAGTGAGCAGAACCGTTACCGTGATACTTGTCGCTATCGTAGAATCCGTTTTTTGTGCCGAAGAACAGACAGCAAACGGTAAAAACTGCTGTCAAAACTGCTAAAACTAACTTAACGTCCATAATTTACCTGCTGTTGTTGAGTGAGTGCAAATACTCAGATTGTAGAGTCTTTTTGGCTGGCGCGGCCATCTACCAGCGTAGCGCCGGATTTGCTGGGCTGTACTCTGGTGCGAGAATTTCCCGACGGGGAGACGATTCGCGGAATTATTGTCGAAACTGAAGCTTATGGCCCGGGAGATCCCGCTTGTCACGCTTACGCGCGCCGCACTCCCCGCAATGAGTCAATGTTCGGGCCTGCGGGTATGAGCTACGTTTACTTAATCTACGGGATGTATCACTGTTTTAATGTCGTGACGGATGCAGATGGAGTTGCTAGCGGTGTGTTAATAAGAGCTTTGCAGCTAGATAGTGTTCCCAAAAGGTTTTCGGATGTCCCTGAAAAAAAACGATCGCGCCTCGCCTCTGGGCCAGGGAAACTGTGTAAGGTACTTGAGATCGATCGAACTTTAAACGCTTTACCTTTGGATTCCGGCCAACTGCTGAGGTTGGAACACCGGAGTGCCCAATTTCAGGAGGCGATCGAGTCAGGTACGATTAATCTTGTGCAAACTACCCGAATCGGGATTTCGCAAGGGATGGATTTACCTTGGCGTTGGTATGTAGGGAACTCTAAGGCTGTATCGACATTCAAGTAATGTCAAAGATGTCACTGTAAATTTTGTCACTTATCTCAATCAAATTATGGCTTACTCTTCTGAAAACCCGATCGTACAATTGAAAAAATGCCTGATGCTGGCTCAGGATGTTGGTAGCCACGCCGAAGCTACCCGAGCTTTCGAGCAATTGTGCGGGATTATCGATGCTGAAAATCCGATGGCGGCGCAACTTTTGGAGATGTTGTGGGAAGAAGCTATCATGGCTAGGCGATCGGCTTTATTTTGGCAACAAATGAGCGATGTTGAGAAAGATATGGCCAATAGAATGATGGAAAATATGACCCAGATGCGGCAAAATTATTTGCGCTTGATGCAAGAAATGTAGGATTTGGTAATGGGTAATTGGTAATTGGTAACTGGTAACTGACCAGAATTTGCCAACAAGTGTAAGGTGCGTCAGCCGAGATATTTGACACTGGTCAAATAGTTTGTTTCTGACGCACCCTACGATAAATTTTCCTACTTCATTAAAGCAGCGCCGCGGTTGTAAAGTTCGCGGGCGTAATCAGTCCAAGTTCCCTGTCCCCAATACCGGAAACAGCTTGTTTGCACCAACAGGTTGTAAAGCAAAGCTTGTTGGTATTCAAATTGCTTGGTGACGGCGGCATCTTGCTGCACCAGCCGATCGTACTTTTGGTGAAATGCGGCGCTGAGTTGATTCATCGGTTCTAAGACGTTTTCGTAGCCTTTCACCCAACTCAAATCGTTGGTCCAAGAGGCACCATCCATGTGAAAATTGTGGTCTGTTTGCTTGAGTTTGTCGATCGCACTTTCCACTTTTTCGGGCGTAGCGCTATCTGGATCGACTAACTGCCAGATTTTGTGCTGGTTAACCCCTTGACAAATCGGATAATCGTCAGGATTAACACCCGCCGCCTCAATTATCTCCAAATATTCAGTCCCATTCAAACCGACTACGCCGGATTTTCCGCCACCTTGAGAGCGATTTTCGTGCCAAGCTTTGACAAAGGCGCTGGGGAATTCATTCATCATCACGCCACCGTTTTCGCCATCGGCAATTTGAGTCACTAAAGAAGGAATTGTGATATTGCCAATTTGCTGTTTGTTACGTCCTTTTGCTTCGTAATATGGCTGCATTTGACCGACCAATTTGGTATCAGAACCTTGGGTTTTGATCAAAGCGGTGATGCTGATGGTTTCGCCGCGAGAATTGCGGGCTTGCAAACGGTTGGGAATGTATTTTTGGTCTTGCGACAATCCTGAACCATCGGGATTTTCGACGGAATGTTCTTGTACCATCAGCCAGCGGTAGCCACATTCTTTCAAAGCTTTGATGTATTCATAAAGCGTGTCAGGATGATTGGGAAAGTGCATTTCTGGGGGCGAAAAACCTTTGACGCGCTTGAGGGCATCTATGCCAAAAATGGCGGCGAAATGATGTTGCCATGCTTGGATTTGGAGTTTGATGTCGGGAATTGGAGTTGAGGGAATGACGGCGTGACTCCACATTGTTCCCAGCCATTCTACGTGGGGTTGATATTGCCGATCGCAGGTAATGCGTTTGAGATTGTCAAAGATATCGTCGCGTCCCATTTGGCGCAATCCCCACAACAAATTGCCGGAATAATCGAGCATGATGCGCGGGTTGCAGCCTTCCGCTATCAGTTGGGGAATGAATTCTCCCATGCGGGAATAGCACCAGGCAAAGACTCCGGCGTTGTGATTGTCTCCTTGGTTGGGATTTTCAAACATATTCTGAAGATTGCAGATTAGTTCGCCGTTTGCACCGGCTGGAATTGTGGGTTGGTGCATATGGAGGGCGCAGGCGAATCCGGCTTGAATGTTTTCGAGGCGCAGATTTGTGGTAGCTAAAAAGACTGGTTCTTTGCTGTTTGCTGCGGCGCTAATTTCTGCTTCAAAGCCACAAATGTTGGGTAATCCTGAGTTGATTTCGTTTGAAATGGATGGGTTGGGAGATTGTGCAATCGCAGGCATAAGACTTTCCTCAGTAATTGTGGAGCGGTACTGTCTACTATTGCTAAAATAGCAGTAAGATTTAAGATTAGCAGAATATGCCTGCAAAAAATAAGTTTATTAATTACCGATACGCACTCTTCGGTGCAAGAGCATGAAAGAGTTTTATTCATAGCAGTGGGGTTAAATAGTTACAGCGAGTTTTTTGTCAGAGCGTTTATTTGAGGAAATTTAGGTAAGATAAGGAGGAAGAAATATCACACACAAATTTGCAGGCATGAAAGTGTCTGAGTTTCTTAAAGGCAAAAAAGGCAGTATAAAACAAGCACAACTTCCGGCAAGTTCGCCAAGTTGGGAAGAATTTAGCGAAATGATCTGGGAGGAAATTGAAAGGGGTGCTGAAGAAAATATCCCAGGCTTTAGGATGGTTCGCAAGTTGTTGAGCGATCGGAGATTTGATAAATGAAAGGTAATGGATTTGACCAACTAATCTTATTTTTGCAAAAGCTGGAAAAACAGGCGATCGACTATAGTTTGGCGCATCAGCGCGACGAAGCTGTGATGGTAATTGTGGCTGTACCTGGCGAAAGGTGGGAAATTGAATTTTTGAGTGATGGTTCGGTGGAGGTGGAGAAGTTTGTCAGTAATGGAGAGATGGCTGGAGAAGAAGCTTTGAATGAGTTATTCGATCGCTATTCGGAACAAGAGGAGACAAATGGCGATTTGACTCAAAAAATTGAGTTGACAAATGCGAGAAAATAAGTTGTGTTTTGCAGAATTTGCGATCGACTTACAGCAATGTTGACTCGCTCAACCGATGATTTCTGCTGTGAAAGAGAGCTGACGGCTTCGCCTCGATGATATCCTGCGGCGTTAGGTTATTGCCAGCGATCGCCCGCAACTGACTCTAATTCGGCTGCTGAGAGCGAATATCGCCCCCTGTATTCCTAACGGCAGACTTGCTTATTTGCCGATAAATCATATACTTTGTCAAGTTAAGAAAATTTTTTAGATTAATCCAGGAGCCAGCGAAAAAATGTATATCGTACAAATTGCCTCGGAGTGCGCCCCCGTTGTCAAAGCAGGGGGTTTGGGGGACGTAGTTTATGGTTTGAGCCAGGAATTGCAGAATTCTGGCCACACCGTCGAGATTATTCTGCCCAAGTACGACTGCATGAGATATGACCATATTTGGGGGCTGCACGATGCCTATCGGGATTTGGCGGTGCCCTGGTACGACGGCGAAATATTATGCGATGTCTACTGCGGCTGGGTGCATGGGCTGTTGTGTTTTTTCATTGAACCTCGATCGCAAGATAACTTTTTTAACCGTGGCTATTATTATGGTGGCAACGATGATAATCTGCGGTTTGCATTTTTTAGCAAAGCTGCTTTGGAATTTTTGCTCAGAAGCAATAAGCGCCCGGATGTGATTCACTGTCACGATTGGCAAACTGGTTTGATTCCAGTCATGCTGTTTGAAGTTTACAAATATAATTGGATGGAAAATCAGCGTGTCTGCTATACCATTCACAATTTCAAACATCAAGGTATGGGCGGTAGCGATGTTTTGCAAGCAACGGGTTTGAATCGAGATGATTATTACTTTGAGTACGATCGCCTCCGAGATAATTTTAATCCTTTTGCGATCAACTTTATGAAAGGTGGCATTGTTTACTCGAACTTTGTGACTACGGTTTCGCCGCACCACGCTTGGGAAGCTCATCTCGGAGAGTTTGGCTACGGTTTGGGACACACTTTGCATACGTATCAAGATAAGTTTCGCGGGGTGCTCAACGGCATCGATTACGACGTGTGGAATCCCGAGAGCGATCGCTATATTCCAGAGCACTACACTCGCCAGGATTTGGCAGGAAAAGCGGAAACTAAACAAGCTTTGCGCGATCGGCTTTTCCTGCGGGATGCTGACAAACCAATTGTGGCGTTTATCGGTCGTTTAGATGACCAGAAAGGCGTTCATCTCCTCCATCATGCAATTTATTATGCTCTTAACAAAGGCGCGCAATTTGTGCTTTTGGGTTCGGCGACGGAAGCGGCAATTAACACGCATTTCCAGCACGAAAAACAAGTTTTGAATGACAATCCAGACTGCCATTTGGAACTCGGTTTTAATGAGGAACTGTCGCACTTGATTTACGCAGGCTCGGATTTAATTGTGGTGCCGAGCAATTACGAACCTTGCGGGCTGACTCAGATGATCGGGTTGAGGTATGGTACGGTTCCTGTGGTGCGGGGAGTTGGTGGTTTGGTAAATACTGTGTTCGATCGCGATTATGACACACGCCACCTGCCGAAAGAGCGCAACGGCTATGTGTTCTACCAAACCGATTATAGTGCTTTAGAGTCGGCGCTCGATCGGGCGATCGGATTGTGGTACGACTATCCTGATGAATTTGAAAAACTCATGGTTCAAGGCATGAATTGTGACAATTCCTGGAAATATCCAGCTAAAGATTATGTGGAAATTTACGAGCTAATTCGACACAAATAATCGGCGGGAATTGGTAATCGGTAATTGATAATTGGTAATTGCCTACAATTAATCATGGTAGGGACACGGCACTGCCGTGTCCTGATTTCGGCGTATGTGGAGGCGATATCAATTCCGGCTGTGCCGGAATGATATAGAGGAGACGGCAGTGCCGTGTCCCTACAATTAATCATCGTAGGGACACGGCACTGCCGTCTCCTGATTTCTACAATTAATCATGGTAGGGACACGGCACTGCCGTGTCCTGATTTCGGCCGTGTCCTGATTTCGGCCGTCTCCTGATTTCGGCCGATAATTCCGATGCAATCGGAAACGACATGAGTTTTTTCATAAATATTTTCTCTACCTTTAGGAATAGATAAACCAGCCCTAATCTAACCAGACAAAGATATGGTTGTGACTAAAAATATGGGGGTGGAAAGTACGAATGCAGATTGTAGGGTTTCCTTGCCTGTCGTTGTAAATGGCGATCGTACAAGATAGGAGTATAGAAATTAAACGGCTGGTTTTCGCCCGCCTTACAAAAAATGAACTCACAACAACTAGAACAACAAGAAACGATTTTACAAGACTCCACAGCAGCCGAAAATTCAGCCAACCCAACAGTTGAAACTCCTTTGTTCACCTCAGAATTTGTAACCGAGGAAAAAGTTAGAGTGGAAGAATTTAAAATTAGCGCTGACAGTCTATTTGGGAAAGTCAAAGAACTAATTCAACAAGGAAAACTGCGCCGCCTCGTCATCAAAAACCCAGAAGGGCGGATTTTAGCAGATATTCCGCTGATGGCGGGATTGGTAGGCGGCGTTGCAGGATCGATAGTCTTTCCAATTGCTGCTGTACTAGCGACAGTTGGGGCAGTTGTGGCTCATTTGACTGTGGCTATCGAGCGGAAAGAGTAGTCATTAGTCAGCAGCGTTGCCCTAAGCGAAGTCGAAGGGTCATTAGTCATTCAATAATTTAATTTGTCATTGCGAGACGAGAAAGCAATCCCAGAGTCTGAGATTGCTTCTTTTTCGTTTGTAATGGCATAATTTTTGGGTGAATTATTCTGCTAGTTTAAGTTGTTTTCCCAGATGAATTTGCTACAATCGAATGGGGCTACTAAAAAGTTTTCCCCCATATATTGAGACTTATTTAAAAAAAATTATGCAAGAACGGATAACTCGTATCGATATCATACGGGAAGAGCTAGGAGTGTCAGCCTACAAAAACATTGCTGTTGCAGACTTTCAGATTGGGAATGATCGTGGCGAATTGATAGCCGTCAGCGGTCGATCGACTCGTCTCGGCACAGTTGGTTTACCAGACGAGCCATTATTTAAGACTTTTGAAGTCCCACCCGGACATTCACGGGCCTATGACAGCGAATACAAACTCCTTGAGGAAGTAGCATTGAGGTATGTTCAAACACCACAGGTTCAAGGTAATGTAAATCTATGGACGGAAAGAGAACCCTGCGATTCTTGTTGTTACGCGATCGAGCAATTTCGCAGGCAGTTTTCCAACATCAGACTGATGGTAAACCATACAATTTAAGCTCAGCAAAACTTACGCACAGCCAGATTTTAAAAGTGGGGATATCTAAAGGTTGGCGTTGCTGAATTGGGTTCGGAAATCTGTAAGGGCAATCCTCCCAAGAATTGCTCCCACCGCCGACAAACTCCGGGGCAATCCCCCTGCGATCGCCCCGGAGGCATTACTTAAAGGATGTAGTAGCTATGTACTTAGATAGAGTCAAAAACGAACTGATAGAACTAAAACTCATTAAGCAAGATGAACTTGTAGGCTGTACCCGAGATGAGGTAATGGCTATCGAGCAACAGTTGGGGATTTCTCTGCCCCTCGCCTATCAAGAATTTCTGTTATGTATGGGGCGTAGTGCTGGTAAATTTTTGCGAGGGTCGGACTGTTTCTTGAATCATCTACCTCAACTTCAGGAGTGGGCTGTCGAGTTATTACACGAAAATAACTTTGCTGAATCTCTACCAGAGGATGCCTTTATTTTCTTGATGCACCAGGGCTATCAATTCAGCTTTTTTAGATTATCAGAAGGCGCAGATCCCCCGACTTACTCATACTGCGAAGGGACTAACCAAATTTCTTTCATTAAAAGTCATGAAAGCTTTAGTGAATTTTTGGTGACAGAGGTCGAAATTCACGCGAAGTATTTGATGGCTATTGCTAGCAAGTAATGACATCACATACAACAGAATCTCACTTTACCGGAGGCTCTGCCTCCTGGTATTCATTCCCAGGCAGAGCGTGGGAATGAGAGGAAGAGGAAATGATTTAATTCGATACTTTCGCCGCGGGTTGATCTAAATAATTGTAAACAATCCGCGAAATCTGACGTACAAAATCTCTGACAATTGGGTCATTGTATGGACGTTTGACAAAAATTGCAGCTAAGTAACGCTTGCCATTTGGCATATCAATAATTCCCGCATCGCCAACTACAAAACCGATATCTCCGGTTTTGTCAGCAATCACTGCTCCCGCGCCTAAACCCGAAGGTAGCAGCGTTCTAGTTGTGGTGCGCCTCAGTAATTCTAAAGCTTGTTCTCGACTAGATTCAGATACTAATTTATCGCGAGATAGCATCGCTAACAACTTTACCATATCGACAGAACTTGTGGTATTTGTTCCTTGAAAATCACCTAGCCAATTGCGAATTCTGGTGTCAGTTAATCCCCAACTGCGAAAACGCTCGTTGAGTTTAGCAATTCCCCCCAAACGTTCAATAATCATGTTGGTGGCTGTATTGTCGCTGATGGTAATCATTTTATCTACGGTTTCTTTGATGCTAAACCGAGTGCCATCTGGTTCGTCTTGCATGGTTCCAGAACCGCTGGCTACTAAGTCCCGCTTCATAACTAATGTTTCATCCAAGCTTACTTTGCCCGCGTCTACATCTTGATAAAATGCAATTAGAATTGGTAGTTTGATGGTACTGGCGGCTGGAAATACTCGATCGCCCTTGATGTCTAAATACTCTCCTGTATCTAGATCCAGAAAAAACATTCCGGCGCTGAGGGATCTGTATTGGTCGATCGCACTTTCAATCTGAGGCCTAATTGCGCTCATTTCTGAGCCTGTTCGCATCGCTAAATCACCCGCATAGTTTTTGGGATTTGGTTCAGAAACAGTTACGGGGACTTGACCGGGCTTTTGTTCAATTTGGGTAATGGCTGCTGATTGAAAAGACTCGTTTGCTGCTATTTGCTCGGGATTTGGTAACTGAAACGACCAACGAGTGGCAGATTCTCTAATGACTCGGACTTTTTGCGGGTCTAACTTATAACCGGGAGTTAATTGTATCACTAATCGGGTAGTTTCGCTATCAAATTGCCCGACTCTAATTTGTTGAATAACTGAGTTGTAGCTTTGAGGAGTTTCGGGAGATTCTAGGACAATTCCCGGTAAATCAATTACTAAACGGGTGGGATTGGCAATTAGTTTAACTTGCGGCTGGACTCCTGAATCTGTTGTTAAATTGAGTTGATTTTGGTTGGCATCGAAGTGCCATGATGTTAGTGTATCAGCTTTTGCCGGTAGGGCGATCGACAAAACACTAATTAAAGTAGGCAACAGCCATCGCAGTTTTGGAGTCATGTGTGAGGAGTAAGAGTTTAACGGCTGCAACGTGAAAGCGGCTAGAACATTGTTCTCAACCGCTTTGTCGTTGCGAACCACTTAGCATGATACAGTTAACTCTTGCCCGCAGCCGTATGTTTTATTATTTTGTTTTAGAATATTCGGTTTCCGGGACTCAGATCGAGTCTGTTGGTATTACCCATTTTTCTGCCAATCTCGCGCAGGCAGACTAAAATTTGGATAGTTGCGAAGTCTCGGTGCTTTAAAGCACAAATTCTAGTTGTGCGATCGCCTTATTTCTAGCCTTTTCGATCGCGTCGATCGCAGCTTTGACAAAAACTTTTCCTTTATTCACAAATCGGCGATCGCTCAAAGGATCGTAAGCTTCCCAATTACCGCTAACTTCGCAGTCGTGCCACAGGAACCAGCCGCGGTAGATTTCGCCACTATCAATATCATCGCACAGAATCAGCCAATCATCGCCCGTGAGAGTGCTGTCATCTAATGCTACCAATTCAACCCACGCAAGTGCAGTGCAGGCCTCGACCGCATCAGTATCAATGGAGTCAGATTTTGTAGCGGTAATTGAGCGCGAACAAAGTGTAGATTTCATGATTTCTCCTTAATTAAATGAATGAATTTGCCTACTTTTGGAACTGATTTGGTAGGGGAATTGAGAAAAGTTTGTTTTGATGAATTTCGGGTTGATCGAATTTACCAGCGGCTGATGCTTCTGTTAAATTATTAAGTGTATTAATTGTGAAAATGGCTGCGGTTCCTAAAGCGGCCATTGCCAGTCTGTGTAAGATTTTACTCATTTTGATGCTCCTTTTTGGCTTGATGTATCTACTCTAAAAAATTCAGTCGTTTTTAGTGGCGGAGATTGGGGAGTTAAGAAAACTTTTTTCTCCTCAAATATATTCAAAGGTTGAAGCCGTTATCAGGAAGGTGTTTCAGTCCTGCGATCGCCCAAAAACTCTCCATAAGTAAAATTCCTTAAATTCCGGCTGGCTGACTATCTGCCTTAAAATCGCTTAAAATAGGCACTTAAGGCGTTAAACTTCCTATATTCCTGCCCCCTTTCACTGCAAGCGAAGTGCTCAAGTCAAAACGCGATCGTGGTCGAATTCTCACCGCCTCGGGCTTAAAGAAACTTAACGAGGCGCTCCAAGAATGGTCTGACCGATATAACATTAGAGGTACTCTGACGGAAATCGAGGCTGAGTCTGGCGTCGGTATCGATACAGTCAGCAAAATTAAGCAGGGTAGAGAAGGTGCGGATTTGAGTAAAATTCGGCAGTTATTCGCGGCTTTTGAGCTGACTCTGGCGAATGGCGACCATCGATCGGCTAAACTAGACGATGCTGAAGATATCGGTGAGTCGGACAATTTGCCGACTGCGGTGGCAACAACCAGCAGCCGAAGTGTGAAAGTATTTATCAGTCATCGCAGCGCCGAACCCGATCGCGAGTTGGGAAAACAGTTAGAAAATGCTTTAAGTGCGATCGGGCATACAGTCTTTACCACAGAAAACAGCATTAAATTAGGAGATAATTGGTTCGATCGCATTAACTTCTTCCTCAAAGAATGCGATTATCTGTTGTTGCTATTGCCGCCAACAGTCAGCCAAAGCGAACTGCTAACCTATCAAGTTCAGCAAGCAAAAGAACTCCAAGACTCTCGCCCTGACAAGAAACCGATAATTTTACCCATTCGCGTCGGTTTTCCGCTGAACGCGCCCCTAAACCACGATTTGCGGGGCTATCTGTACCGAATCGAACAGAGGGAATGGCAAACCACCGCCGACACTCCAATTCTGATCGAAGAAGTTCTGAATTTGCTAGCAGAAATTCCTGCACAAGTCAACCAAGAACTGGAAGATTTAACACCAAATCAAGTATTAGAAATTAGCACAGATAATATTCCGTTACCCGCCGCCGAACCGGAATTACCGGGAGGACAAGTCGATGTCGCTTCTCAATTTTATGTACAACGTCAGCCCATTGAAGAACGCTGCTATCAAACTATTTTACAACCCAGCGCCTTAATTAGAATAAAAGCACCCAGACAAATGGGTAAAACGTCCTTGATGGCCAGAATTTTGCATCACGGAGCTCGTCAAGGTTATTGCACAGTGCCGCTAACTTTTCAGTTAGTAGATAAAGCCGTATTCGCGAACTTAGATAAATTTTTAAAATGGTTCTGTGCTTATGTCGGGCGCGAGTTGCACTTACCAAATCAATTAGACGATTATTGGGACGAGATTTTTGGTAGCAAAGTCAACTGCAAAGATTACTTTGAAAAATACATTTTGCCGCAAATAGACAGTCCTTTAATTTTAGGATTAGACGAGATCGATCGCGTTTTTCAATATCCCGACATTGCCGAAGACTTTTTGGGACTGCTGCGGGCGTGGCATGAAGAATCGAAGCGGCGCGACATCTGGAAAAAACTAAGATTAATTGTAGTACATTCTACCGAAGTTTACATCCCAATGAACATCAATCAATCGCCTTTCAATGTTGGATTGCCAGTTGATTTGCCGGAATTCAACGCTGGGCAAGTCCAAGATTTAGCAGCGCGCCACAATTTAAATTGGTCGGATGCCGAAGTTGCGAAATTGATGGCAATTGTGGGCGGACATCCTTATTTAGTGCGAGTTGCATTATATCACATTTCGCAGTCAGAGTTGACACTTGATGAATTAAAAGAAAGTGCGATCGCCGATGCCGGAATTTACAGCGATCATTTGCGCCGCCAGTTGTGGAATTTGGAAGAATATCCAGAGTTGGCTGCGGGGATGAGAGAGATTGCGGCGGCGGACTCTCCGGTGCAACTAAAGGCAATTCAGGCGTTTAAATTGGACAGTTTGGGGTTGGTAAAATTGCAGGGAAACGAGTGTGTGCCGAGGTGCGAGTTGTACCGGCAATATTTTCGATCGCACTTGAGCGCGATCGGGTAATATTAAATCTGGGTAAAAAATCTCCGATCGAAATCGGCGGTTGAAACCGCTCCTTGCCAAACAAAGTCCGCCTGCGCGGATTAAAGAATCAGGTGAATGATACCCGTGAACGATATTTTTTTGATAACTTCCGATAATTGGCTAGATTGGATAACAGTGTTTGGTTATCTAGGCTTTACAGCTTTCATTGCATGGCGCGTGTTGACTACAAAGTAGATATATGTTAATATTAGGTAAAATCATAACTAAATCAACTCCCCCATACAGTTATGTCGCCCGTCGAAAGTGTCGCAGCAATTCCGAACGATCTGATTTTGCGCTTGAGCATCGAGCAGTATCATGCGATAATTCAAGCTGGCATTCTCACGGATGATGACTCTGTAGAATTGCTGGAAGGTTGGCTCGTTTTCAAAATGCCCAAAAATCCACCGCATCGAGCAACAACTCGTCTTGTTAGAACAGCTTTAGAGAATATTTTACCTCCTGGTTGGTATGTCGATTCCCAAGAACCGATAACGCTATCCAACAGCGAACCAGAACCCGATATAGTGGTTGTTCGAGGAAATACACGGCAGTATCTCGATCGCCATCCGGGTGCTCAAGATATTGCAATGGTGATTGAAGTATCTGATACGACGCTTCAGCGCGATCGAACTGTCAAAAAACGGATTTATGCCCGCGCTGGAATTGCGATTTATTGGATTGTGAATCTTGTTGAAGAACAGGTAGAGGTGTACTCTCAACCGATTGTGGAAGTCGAACAGCCAGATTACAGTCAAAGGTTAGATTTCGGGCGATCGGCTGTTATACCGATTATTATTGAAGGAATAGAAATTGGGGCGATCGCTGTAAATTCTCTTTTGCCTTAAGATAAATAATAAGATTGCTATCTGAAATTACCTTCTTCTTCTTACTTTCCTTCTTCGCGTCCTTCGCGCCTTCGCGGTTCGTTTAACTTTCGCAAAATCGGAATTTGTTCCCACTGTTCCGATCGCAAACTATCCCAGTTTAACCCTTTCGGACGCGGATAAGTTGTATTAGTTTCAATTACATCCTCAGCAGTCACAATCCAATTCAACGCCCAATCGTGAGCCTGCATTGGCAAGCGCCAATCTTCAACTATTTGCAAACAATGCACTGTTGTGACAATCGGCGTATCGATTTTGAGTAACCCGAATTCTGTCAACATAGCCAATTCCAAATCTGCAAATCCTGCACCTTTTCCGGTTCTTCCCCCATTGCGCGCCACCGCTACGCAGCCGACTATTACTAAATCAATTGGTTCCATTTCTGCAAAACTTACCAATTTTCCGCAAGTGAGTGCTTTGCGGGCGATAGCACCTTCGGCAATAGATACACTTTGTCTCTGCAAATCCTCAGCAGTCAATTCAACAAAACAGCGATCGTCTGTCAAGCGCGGTACTGCCATATACAGTCGTTTTCCGTCTTGCAAAGCGCGCATCCGCACCGGAATTTGTGGCGAGTCGGGATTGCACTTAATCGTTTTTGCCTGTTTCCAAATTGGTAAAGCTGCCAATTGTTCGGCCGCCAATTCGGCACCGAAGAAAT
Organism: Oscillatoriales cyanobacterium PMM_0080; assembly: GCA_949127775.1. GTDB lineage: Bacteria > Cyanobacteriota > Cyanobacteriia > Cyanobacteriales > Microcoleaceae > Microcoleus. The sequence goes on along the minus strand of CASBQF010000415.1, from coordinate 17,258 downwards.
TGGGAATATGACCAAACGCATCACCAACGGATGCGGCTTGCTGTTTCAGCAAAGACCAGATTTCGGTTCTTAACTTATCTTTGTCGTGGTGATATCCAATCCAATCAGTTTTCATCTTATATTATGGTACAATATATCTACAAAATTTTACTTAAACTCTTCAGTCCGCGAAGGCGGACTTCGTTTGTGTAGTAGCGGTTTAAACCGCCGATCTTCTTTGTATAGTAGCGGTTTTAACCGCCGAATAATTTATATGAATTTTACCGCAAAACCCAGTTATTATCAAGTGGGAGGCAGTCTCACAAATAATGCTCCCAATTATGTGAAACGGCAAGCAGATGACGATTTTTATAACGGATTGAAAGCCGGGGAATTTTGTTATGTTTTAAATTCTCGGCAAATGGGGAAGTCTAGCTTGCAGGTGCGGACAATTCAACGGTTGAGAAGTGAGGGAATTGCTTGTGCGGCGATCGACATTTCGGAAATTGGCAACCGCGGCGTGACTCCCGAACAGTGGTATGCTGGTCTTCTCCGCATTCTCGAAAATAATTTTAATCTGTCGGATGTTGTCAACGTGCGGACTTGGTGGCGCGATCGCAATTTTTTAACTCCGGTTCAAAGATTGAGCGAATTCATCGAAACTGTACTCTTAGCCAATATTTCCACCAATATTGTCATCTTTATCGACGAAATTGACAGCATTCTCGCCCTGGATTTTCCCGCTGACGATTTTTTAGCGCTAATTCGATCGTGCTACAACAAGCGCGCCAATAACTCAGAGTTCGATCGGCTAACGTGGGCTCTCTTGGGCGTAGCATCGCCGACAGATTTGTGTCGCGACAAGAATGTCAGCAGCAACACACCTTTTAATATTGGCAAGGCGATCGAGTTAACTGGTTTTGACGAAACAGAAGCGCAACCGCTAGCAGCGGGGTTGGCAGAGATGACAGACAAATCTGGGGAAGTTTTGAGAGAGGTTTTGTATTGGACTGGCGGGCAACCTTTCTTGACTCAAAAGCTGTGCAAACTGCTGTTTGAAAATTCACCCCCCCCAGCCCCCCCTTGTCAAGGGGGGGAGCAAGATCGCATTCAAAATCCGCGAGAGTGGGTTGAGGAAGTGGTGCGTTTGAAGATTGTGGAAAGTTGGGAATCTCAGGATGTGCCCGAACATTTGTCCACAATTCGCGATCGGCTTTTCAGAGAAAACCAGCGGATTATCAGAAGACTCGGATTCTATCAACAAATTTTAGAACAAGTTGAAATTGTCCCCGACGGTAGTGCCGAACAAATGGAATTACGATTAAGCGGATTAATCGTCAAGCGCCGGGAAAACTTAACAATTTCTAATCCTATTTATGAAGCTGTATTTAATAAGGAATTAATCGCCCAAAAATTAGAAAAACTCTCGCCTTATTCGGAAGCGATTAAAGTTTGGCTGAATTCTAACTCTCAAGATGATTCTCAACTGTTGCGAGGAGATGATTTGCAATCAGCATTAGTTTGGGCGGCAGATAAAAGTTTGAGAAACGAAGACTTTCAGTTTTTGACAGCCAGCCAAAAACTGATTTTGAGCGACCAAAATCAACTGCTGCTTTCAGCGACACTCGAAACCAAGAAAGCGGTGGGTGATGCCGCCAAAGCCTTGACGGAAGCTGACGCAGCCAAGCAAAAAGCCAAACAGTGGATAGGAATTGGTTCGGCGGTGCTCGTCGGATCGTTGATTGGGGCGATCGGCTTTTCAACTCTCGCTTACCAGCGGTTTAAACTAGCACAAGCAAGTATTGAAATCGAACAGAATGGCAGCGATGCCTTGCTTTTAGCAGTCTCTCAAAAGACCGAAAATAGCGAAGCTTTATCGGAAGCTCTACTGAAGGCGATCGCCTCTGGAAAAAGATTGAAAACTTTGGTTGAAAACAAGCCGCACCTAGAGCAATATCCAGCAACTAGACCACTGTTAGCCTTACAAGTAATTCTCGACAAAATTAGCAAAAAACAACAGATTAGAACATCATTACTTCCGAAAACAAAGATGAATTGGCAAGCTCATGTCGGTGCTGTTACTAGCGCCACCTTTAGCCCAACTAAACAAATTTTGGCAACCGCAGGAATAGATGATAGAGTTCGGATTTGGAACTTTTCTGGGCGGAAAATTGCTGACTGGAAAGCTTTGCAACAGTCAGTTAATATGGTAAGCTTTAGCCCGGATGGCAAACTTTTAGCAACCGCAGGAAGGGATGGCACAGTTAAGTTTTGGAATTTATTAGGTAAAAATATTTTTCAATTAAAAGCAATAGAAGGCTCTGTTACCAGTATTAGCTTTAGTTCTGAAGGGAAGTTATTTGCAGCGGCCGGAATAGACAGCAATGCTGCAATTTGGAACTTAGAAAACCTACCAAAGCAAATATTATTTAGTGTAAAACTTCCCGGCCATAATGGCTTAGTTAAAAGCGTAAATTTTAGTCCAAGTAGCAATTTTTTAACGACTTTAGATGGCAAGTCTACAGTACGAATTTGGAATATTTCTGGAAAGCTAGAAAAAACATTAGCGGTACAGGCAATTGGAATTAGTTTCAGTCCAGACAAACAGCAGTATCGCTTTGCTACAGTAACATTGAATGGCAAAGTCGGGCTATGGAATTTGTCAAAACAAGAATTAGTTAATGAATTTGAAACTTTGCATTTAGATGCAAAATCAATTAGCTTTAGTCCTGATGGAGATCGACTTGCGACAGTGGGAATTGATAAGACAGTGCGACTGTGGAATTTAGCGGGGCGACAGGTTGCTCAATTTGAGTTTGAGGAGAATGTTGTTAGTGTCGGTTGGAGTGGAGACGGAAAGCAAATTGCTGTAGCTGGAAGTAATGGCACTATTTGGCTGAGACAGGTTGAAGGTTTGGCAGAATTGCTGAAGCAAAGTTGTAACTTTCTCGGCAGTAAACCGGAGTATTTGAGCAGGGTTTCAACTATTTGTAGGTAATGGAAATACGGACACGGCAGTGCCGTTTCCCTACCGATGGTTTTTTATCCTGATTTGTAGGGTGCGTCGCTATGAGATTGTTGCTCTTTTTTTGAGGATTATCGATGGCGACGCACCCTACAAATACTGTAAGAAATACGGACACGGCAGTGCCGTTTCCCTACCCACGGAGTAAGAAATACGGACACGGCATTGCCGTTTCCCTACCCGTGGTTTTTTTTACCATGTTTGTAGGGTGTGTTTGGTGCTGTCAACTGTCAACTGTCAACTGTTTAATTTATCTTGACTGGGGAAACACTTACATTAGGAGTTTTGACTCTTTTTAATAGTTCTTGTCGGGCTTGTTCTGGATTTTGCCCTCTTGGTATTTGATATAATAACCTACAGGAACCGTCTTGAGGATTGGCTGCACAGATAATTACTTGCCCTGTGGGAGATGCACCTGCTGTGACAATCTTGTCCCAGTTTCCTTGGGATTGTGAGTTGTTGAGAATTCCAGAGACTCGGGTACATCGAGTAATCGCGTCTTCTCCCGATTCATTAAAATAGTTATCAGCTACCCACAGAATAACGGGAATATTTTTGCCTTGTTGGACAGCGATTGTAGCTGGGTGGCTGCCGTGGGCGCCGCAGAAGAATGAAGTCGCTTGAGCCAAGGCTGGACTGTTTGCTAAAATCGGGGCTGCAAGGGCAATAATTGATGCGCTAAAAACTGACTTTAAGAGCCGAGATTTCATGGGCGGTAATAGGCTTTTTTATTTGGGGTTACTAATACTTTAAAAAGTTAAACTGCTTTTTGCCGGGAAGATTAGGCATTTAGGGAAAAAAATAAAATTTATTGTGTAAAGTTTTGCCGTTAGCGTTCGCCTCGATTTAAAGCCCGCCCCTACGGGGGCTACGCCAACGAAGACGATCGCGCTATCTTGTTGAAGTCAAAACAAGCAAGAAAAATGCCCGCTGAGGACAGAAGGTAGGTGCAGCAAGGGATACAGGCGCGAAGGTATAGGGTAAAGGTAGGGTTTTTGCCGATCGCCTTCCCCTTCCTGAGCTCGCCCCCCTAAATTGGAACCTGTGTTAGCATCAGGAAAAATATTCTCTTTAATAATCAACAATGGGCAATGTTCTGGTGCTGAATGCCTCCTACGAACCCCTTAACATCACCAATTGGCGAAGGGCGGTAGTTTTGTTGCTGAAAGGAAAAGCAGAGCAGGTAGAACATAACGGGAAATTTATTGCGCCAAACTTCCCGCTACCAACTGTGATCCGACTGCGGCATTACGTCCGAGTTCCCTATAAGGATATTCCGCTTACCCGCCGGAACATCTTGCACCGGGATGCGCACTCTTGTCAATACTGCGGTTATACCGGGGATGATTTGACGCTGGATCATGTGATTCCTCGATCGCGCGGAGGAGGCGAAAGTTGGGAAAACCTCGCTACGGCTTGTATGCGCTGCAATGTCAATAAAGGCAGTCGTACGCCGAAAGAAGCGGGAATGCCGCTGCGCCATCAGCCGAGGAAGCCTCACAGCGGTCTTTATTTTGAAGTGACTAAACACGTTAAGAGTGGTATGCACCAAGAATGGCAAAAATATGTCATCGGCCTTTAAAACCCCTGTCGCAAGAAAGCGCGGGGGTTTTTTGCAGAAGTTCTGAGATTGCTTGGTTTCTCGCAACGCTTTGCGGTTTTTCGCCATAGGTGCGATCATAAACTAATCTACGAAAGACAAGATTGCATTCCCAAGCTTTCCTATCTTGAAATTATCTGCGTTGATCTGCGTTGATCTACTTTGAATCTGCGGTTGCTCTATCAATCAAAGATTTAATTCAAGTCTCAAGAAACCGGGTTTAAGAGCTTGTGGTGTATAACTCCTGAAAGAATTAAATTTTAAAATTTTAACGATGAAAGACCATCCTCCTAACAATTCAGATGAAACATCTGGCAACCGCGAAGCTGAGGTTGTACTATCGGCGAGTGCGCCTGGGAAACGGCGCAGCAAAGCCGAAGTGGTTTCCGAAGACAATCACGCCAGTCACCGCGAGGAATTGCACGATCGTAAAATCGAGCAATTACGCCAAATGTTCGATCGGCATAAAGGCAATCGCCACTTAATATTGTTACAAGATTTTCCAGATCCCGATGCACTTTCGAGCGCTTGGGCTTACAAATTAATTGCCGAACAGTATGATATCCAATGCGAGATGATCTACGCCGGCGCCCTCAGCCACCAAGAAAATATTGCCTTAGTTAAATTGACAGGTTTACCGTTACAGCGCTGGACGCTGGAAATGACAAAAACTAAAGATTTGTCGGCGTATCAAGGCTGCGTTTTTATCGACAATCAAGGCACGACTTGTAACTTAACCGAGTTTATTTTAGGGGCGGGAGTTCCGATCGCCGCCGTGATCGATCACCACAGTTTGCAGGGGGAAATGAACGCAGATTTTACGGATTTGCGCCCGGAAATCCGCGCTACAGCCACGATTTTTACGGAGTATTTACAGGCGGGAATGCTAACTCTCGATGGCAATGTCAGCCAGCACGTCAAGTGTGCTACGGCTTTGATGCACGGTTTGCGATCGGATACCAACGCCCTCAGACAAGCGGAGGAGGAAGACTTTTTAGCTGCGGCTTATTTGAGCCGTTTTTATGACCCGCAGTTGCTGAATGCAGTGTTACAGTCCTCTCGTTCTAAGTGGGTGATGGATGCGATCGAGCGATCGCTCAAACACCGCATCCTCCAGAACAATTTCTCGATCGCGGGCATTGGCTACCTCCGTTATGACGATCGCGATTCCATTCCCCAAGCAGCGGACTTTCTAGTCACAGAAGAGAACGTACATACCGCAGTTGTCTACGGAATTGTGCACGACAAAGACGAAGAAATTGAAGTAGTAATCGGCTCACTCAGAACTAATAAACTGACTCTAGACCCCGACGAATTTATTAAAGAAGCCTTCGGACAAGATGCTCAAGGACGCTTTTTTGGCGGAGGCAGAAGTCAAGCTGGAGGTTTTGAAATTCCAGTAGGATTTCTTTCCGGTGGAAACGAAAACAGCGATTATGCAAGGCACAAATGGGAAGTATTCGATGCTAAAATTAAGCATAAATTGCTAAATTTAATTAGTCCTAAAGATAATCCTGTTTACGATCATTAATTCTGGAATTTAGACAAAATTACCAAAATCGCCGACAATCTTGAGATGATCTGCGTTTATCTGCTTTGAAGGAGCGGTTCACTGACCGATAAATCTTTGATTTATCCAATCTTGTCTTTTGTAGATGTGGTCTTTCTGCCAGCAAGAGCCGGTAATCCCGATCGCACAGCCTATAAGCGTAAACTAGACGACAGCGCCAGATGTCAATTCAGTTGTACAATAGCCCGGAAATGTCGATCGCGCCAAACTTCACCCATCGCGTGCGTAGGCGTAAGCCGGGGCGTAGCCATCGCACAGCTATCAAAAGGACAGCGAGAGTGCATTTATATTTGATCCGTCACGGTATCGCAGCCGAACCCGAAGAATACGATACAGACGAGGAACGCCCGCTGACTAAAGAAGGCGATCGTAAAACCCGAAAAATCGCCCAGCGGCTGTACGAGCTCGAAATTCAGTTCGATCTGATGCTCGCCAGTCCCCTACTGCGCGCCCAGCAAACCGCGCAAATCCTGCTGGCAGCGGGTCTGAGTTCCCAAATAGAAGAATCCGCCGCCGTTGCACCTTCAGGAGACATCGGGGACTGGCTGAGGTGGTACAAGCAGTGGCAGGAAACAGCCAGCCGCAGCTTAGCCCTGGTGGGCCACCAACCAGATTTGGGCAATTGGGCTGAAACTTTGCTTTGGGGGCGATCGCAAGACAGCCTCATCATCAAAAAAGCAGGTATCATCGGCTTAATTCTCCCCGAAACAGGCTCCCCAGTCGGCCGCAGCCAAATGTTCTTGCTGACTGGGCCCAAGTTTTTGCTCCCCTAGAAACCGCGAATCGCCCTCTTAAACCCGGATTATCGGACGCATAAAGCGGGGTTTGAGGGGCTAAAATATCTAGTGGTGCGATCGGCAAATCCATTGAAAAACCCGGTTTTTGACCAGTACCGAGTCCAGAATTAAATGATTATTTGTCAAGACTGTGACACTCTCTTGGTTTCTGGTAATGTACTCTCAGTAAGATTCAATCACACAACACGGTGTCGCAATGGTCGTCGGCGAATTCAAACCAGGTTTAGAAGGTGTTCCCGCCACCTTGTCCAGTATTAGTTACGTCGATGGACAAAAAGGGGTGCTAGAATATCGCGGGATTAGCATCGAGGAACTAGCACTCAAAAGTTCCTTTGTCGAAACGTCATATTTATTAATCTGGGGCGTACTTCCAACCAAGGAAGAATTAGAAGCTTTCGAGCACGAAATTCGCTATCACCGCCGGATCAAATATCGCATCCGCGACATGATGAAATGCTTTCCCGAAAGAGGACATCCGATGGATGCCCTACAAGCTTCAGCAGCGGCCTTGGGTTTGTTTTACTCGCGCCGAGCTCTGGCTAACCCAGCATACATTCGAGAAGCTGTAGTGCGACTCCTAGCTAAGATTCCCACAATGGTAGCAGCGTTCCAGCAAATGCGGCGGGGAAATGACCCGGTGCGGCCGAGGGATGACTTGAACTACTCGGCTAACTTTCTTTATATGCTCAACGAGCGAGAACCAGATCCGCTGTTAGCTAACATTTTTGACATTTGTCTGACTCTCCACGCCGAACATACAATCAATGCCTCTACATTTTCGGCAATGGTAACAGCTTCGACGCTGACAGATCCTTACGGAGTGATTGCTTCAGCAGTTGGCACTTTGGCTGGGCCTCTGCACGGGGGAGCGAATGAAGAAGTGATTGAGATGTTGGAGCAAATTGGTTCGGTAGAAAACGTGCGAGCTTTTGTGGAGAAGAGCGTTGAAAATAAGGACAAAATCATGGGCTTCGGACACCGAGTTTATAAGGTGAAAGATCCGAGAGCAACTATTCTCCAAGGATTAGCAGAACGGTTGTTTGACAACTTTGGCCGCGACGATTATTACGACATTGCTGTCAAGTTAGAAGAAGTGGTTGAGGAGAAATTGGGTCAGAAAGGAATTTATGCCAATGTAGATTTCTATTCTGGTTTGGTTTATCGGAAAATGGGAATTCCGACGGATTTGTTTACGCCAGTTTTTGCGATCGCCCGCGTTGCTGGCTGGCTAGCCCACTGGAAGGAACAACTAGAAGCAAACCGCATTTATCGCCCCACTCAAATATATACGGGGACTCACGGTGCTCCTTATATTGCGATCGAGGAAAGGCACCCATCTTAACCTCAAAGCTGTAGCCGTAGGGTGCGTCGCCTTGCAAAAATCTGTCAATAAAAATAGACTTTTCCAGTAGCGACGCACCTTACCAAAATTTTGGGTTTGTTTCCTCATCTCTGGAAAAAAACAGGTGCGTCGCCATGAGATTGTCGCTGTTGATGAAGGATTATCGATGGCGACACACCCTACGGCTTAAAAGTTAAGAATTGAGAAACGATCGGGCCATAACAAATCATTGGAGAGGACAAATTATGATATTTTGGTTTTGGGGATAAGTTTTTCTGCCGCTCAATTCAACCGTTAGCAGTAATTGTAATGAACAATTTCAGCAATCAAGAAAAATATTAATGATAGGTTACATCAATGGAAAATAGTGAAAGCAAGAAAAAATTAATCGAACCTAACGCAACACCGTTTTCTCAGACGTTCTTTCATGGAACAAAGGTTGCCCTAAAGATTGGAGACTTTATTGAAGCGGGTTTCTGCTCAAATTTTGGACAAGGAAAAAAAGCTAAGTATATCTTCCTGACAGCAACCTTAGATGCCGCTATTTGGGGGGCTGAACTTGCCTTGGGGGAAGGGTGTGAAAGAATATATTTAGTAGAATCAACAGGGCCCATTGAAGATGATCCTGATTTAACTGATAGAAAATTCCCTGGTAATCCAACAATGTCTTATCGTTCATCATATCCGTTTAAGGTTGTTGGTGAAGTTGCAATTTGGCAAGGACATTCACTAGAGCAAGTTAAAGCGATGAAAGATGGATTAGCTAGACTTAAAGAGCAAGGAATTGAGTCGTTGAATGACTAGCAAAACCTATTTTATAAAAATTGATAACTTAGGCAATCTGGTTCTATTCGAGATTGGGCAAGCAAAAATAGTTGACTTTGTTGTTGAGTTATGAGAGATTATTAGCGATAGCAAAAGTTACGAATTGAGAATCGATCACACCTGTGAAATCAAATAAAATTTGGGTGATCGTCAAATACTTTCCCTTGACAAGATTCTGCGGTAATATATTTTCATTGATTTAGTTAAACTGCAATTGTGGGATAATTACAACTTAGGTAAATAGGATGAGTCTCAGTAATACAGCAAAGGAAATGCTCTGGATTGGCTCCTGGAATGACCTAGACGAAATACTGAGTGCTAACAATAGTCTTATGTTAGTCGCTCCTGACTGGAGTGAAATGTCTCTCGATGATGCACAAGGAATGATCCAAGACCACGCATACGAGTCTCAGAAAGTACAGTTTGATCGCACTTATTACCGTGGAAAACCAGCACTTCGTCTCACATTCTTTGGTAGAGATTAGGTAAACAAAAATGGTTGGCTTCGTTGCTAAGTCCACAGAGATTATTGCCGATCGCCCTCCAAAACACATCAAAGCATTTGAGAATATTTGTTGTTGGGTGAGATAGCGATCGCCTTTAGCAAACTTGAGAAGATGATTGTTGTGGCGAGCGCATAAACTTTGAGTGAAAATTTGCGATAATATACTAATTTAGAGGAAATATGAAACTAGAAAAGCGATCGCTACTACCAATCGGGCTTTTTCTGCTTTACACATTTTCCATAACATGGTTTTGTTGGTCAATTATTATCATCTGGAATAGATATTTTAATACGCTTTGGTATGGTGAACCTCTATCTTGGATACCATACACAATCGGTGGTTTAGGGCCAGCCATTAGTTCTTATCTAATTCATCGATAATGAAGAGAGCATCTTTATTTCTGCCCTCTAAAATACAATTTCTCAGGTCTATTAATTCCTGTATCATTGCTCTTGACCTCAATATTTCTAGGAATTTCGTAAGGTGCGCCGCAGCGAACCCTACGCGCGACATTACTGGCCCTCTAGTAATGTTTTTTAACTGTCTACGTTCCAATCTTCACCCCCAGGTAACTGCGACAAATATTCGTCGATCGCATCCTCGAATTCTCCTCTAGCATAAGTGTATGTCAGGGATAGTAGCTGATTTGCGATCGCAACCATTTGCTCTCTGTCCACTCTCTTAGCAAGTTGAGCACGGCTTAACCTTCCTTCCAACACTTCCCTACTAGCCTCACGAATTGCGGCTTCTAGCTCATCCTCTATGAAAAGCTCCCACTCATCGGCATTGATATAGTAAGATGTTTTATTATCTTTGAGATTTAGCTTTTTAATACCTCGAACAGAATTAGCAATAGAAGCAGCCCAAGAGTTTGTTAAACGCTGTTCTACTTGGTTTTTAATGAGGTGGATTAACAGAATTAGTAAAAAAGACCCGATATTCCGCAGAGTTGCCTGTTTGCTCATGCCCTCTAATTCATCGACAATGAAGAGAGCATCTTCATTTCTGCCCTCTAAAATACAATTTCTCAGGTCTATTAATTCCTGTACCATTGATTTTCCTCTCAACATTTCTAGGAATTTTGTAAGGTGCACGGCGAGGCGCACCTTACGCGCTCTTATCTTGAGTCCGCGGAGGCGGACATTGTTTGTGTAGACGCGGTTTCAACCGCCGAGTCTAAATGGATTCAGTTACACAGATTGAGTTACATGATGGCGGCTAGTCAACTTATCCAATTGATTCACCAACAAACTCAGGAACAATCCCACATCGGTGACAACTCCCGTAGATTCGATCGACCCTCGATCGCTCAATTTCGTCACCACAGCCGGATTAATGTCCACACAGACCATCTTCACACCCGCGGGTGTCATATTTCCCACACCGATCGAGTGCAGCATAGACGACAGCATTAACACCATATCCGCGCCCCGTAACAGCTCAGTATACTCTTCTTGAGCCTTAACCATATCCATTTGCGTGTCAGGAAGCGGCCCATCATCGCGGATCGAACCAGCCAGCGAAAACGGTATATTGTGCTTCACACATTCGTACATCACACCGCTAGTAATCACGCCTGCTTCCACGGTTTTAGCAATACTGCCATAACGGCGCACAGTGTTAATCATTTTCAAGTGATGTCGGTGTCCGCCGCGCACAGCAACGCCGCGTTTCATGTCAACTCCCAAAGAAGTTCCCATGCTAGATTGTTCCATGTCGTGAACTGCGATCGCATTTCCACCCAACAATGCTTGCACATAACCTTCGCGAATCAAATGCGCTAAATGTTCGCCGCCGCCCGTGTGGATAACAACAGGCCCCGCCGTAACTACAACTTTGCCACCGCGATCGCGAATTTGGCGCAATTCCCACGCTACTTGTTCCACCACCAATTCTACCCGGCGCTCACTAGAAACGCTACCGGACATAAAGCTAAATTCTTGAGAATTACGCTGTTCCCGCGATTCTGTTTTGCGAATCGTGCGGATGCCGACCACATCCACAACGACTTTTTCACCTATTTTTAAATCGCGCAACAATTTGCACGTAGCCACCGGGCCTTCTGCGGTTTCAGTAATCGCAACTGCACCGTCCATCCGCTGATTTCGCGCCTTCACCCACTGGCCACTTACCCGCACTTCCGTGGGATAAATCGTACTAACATAAAAGTCATCCGGGCCGACACCATCTTGCACTACATCTTCTAAAATAGCGTCGCAAATATCTTCCGGCGGTGGAACTGCACCCAAGTCAATCAGCAATCCCATGATTTCTTCCATCACATCGTGGGAAGGAGCCGAAACTTTAACATCCGCAGATGATGTGCTTTGGCGCTGCTCTCCTAACTTGAAATTCAGCACTTGGAAACTGCCGCCGTTTTCGATAACTAAGTCTAAAGCGCGGCTGATTAAACCCGCATCTAGCAAGTGGCCTGCCATGCGAATTGTGCGGCTTTCTACCATCACGTTTGCCGATCGATCTTCTTGCACAGGTTCATTCACCCGCAGCGTCAAACACTTACAAGCACCGCCCGCTTTCAGAAATTCGCTCATCGGTGTTTCAATAACTTTGAAGCCCGCTTGAGTGATGCGCTTATTCAAGCCTTCGCTAACCTTGTTCATTACCACAACTTTGTCAATATTGACAGCATTGCAAGCAAAATTAGCAGCATCTGCTTCTTCAATAGCAATCCGTTTTTCCGGCGCCACTCGCATTTCAATGAGGCGGTTCGAGTAAGAGTCAAATGCTGCTGGATAGTAGAGCAAATAGCCACCTGTGAGCGGACAAAAACAGGTATCTAGGTGATAGAAACGTTCGTCTACTAAACGCAGCGATAGCACTTCAATATTCAGCCAGTTTGCGAGTAATGGGTGCGAGTCTAGTTCGGAACGGAAGCCGTATCCTGCCCACAACCAGCGTCCTTCGCGATCGAGCAAAGCATCACCCGCACCCTCAAACGGTAAGTCTTTTGGTAGTTCGTGAACGGCGAAACCTTTGTCCTCAAACCATGCTTTGAAATAGGGTTCTTCGCCTTGACGTTCTTTGTGATAGAAACGACTGAGGACAAAAGTATTGCCTAAAAGTAGACCCGCGTTGGCCGTGAAAACCATATCCGGCCAGCCTTTTTCGGGCGGAACCAGGTCTACAACCGCGTTGTCTTTCAGGACGTGGTAGAGTTTTTCCCACTGTTCGACGGCGCGATCGCGCGATGATTTGTGGACGTTGCCCTCCATCCAAGGGTTAATCACGTAGTCCACATCATAGTGGTCGGGAGCGCACATCAGGAAGCGAATTGAGTCAGTCATAATTCAGTTAAAATGTTGTAGATGCTACAGACTTAAGTTGAGATAATATGTATGAAATCAACTGTCAAATTCACTCCCCAGAGAAAGAGTGCAACGTCTAGCAGCGAAAAAAGTAGCCTTTAATTGTATCACGATTAAGATAAAATCAAACTAAACGCTAAACTGTTTGCTTAAAATAGCAGACAAAATATCAGTTTCTGACGCGTCGTAAATAGATTCGGCGTTGCTGAATTCAGGTATGATTCACCTAGCGAAGGCAATCCCTGAAATTTAGAGTAGGGGCAATTCATGAATTGCCCGGGCTCATGAATTGCCCCTACTCTAAATTTCGGAAGCAATTCATACTCCTTTCTCAGCAACGCCTCTTCCGTTACATCCGTTAAATCCGTTACAGAATCCGTTGCCGAACTTTCACTTTTTGCGAAATCGGTAGTTCGATCGCAAATTCTGCTCCCCGCCCAACTTCTGAATGACACTTCAACTTACCACCATGACTGTCTTTCACAATTTGGTAGCTGATAGATAGTCCCAAACCAGTCGCGCTACCGATCGGTTTTGTCGTAAAAAACGGGTCAAACATCCTTGACTGAACATCAGGAAGGATACCGGGCCCGCTATCAGCAATACGGATCGCAACTTGATTGTCCCTATTTATTTCAGTGCTAATGCGAATCTGAGGATTTTTCTCAAACATTTGTCCAGCATCATTTGTAACTGTTGAAATATTGTTTGCTAATGACGAGTGACTGATGACTAATGACTCTTCCACAGCATCGATCGCATTCGACAGCAAATTCATAAATACCTGGTTTAATTGAGCTGGATAACACTCGACTTTTGGCAATTCGCCGTAATCTTTAACAACTTGAATTTCCCGACGTTTTGGCTGTGACTGCAATCGATGCTGCAAAATCACCAAAGTGCTCTCTATCCCTTCATGAATGTCGATTACTTTGCGCTCTTTTTCATCGAGTCTCGAAAAGTTTCGCAAAGACAACACGATCTGCTTAATTCGATTAGCACCTCCTTGCATTGAAGCCAAAACTCTCGGAAAATCATCAACAATAAAATCCACTTCGATTTCTGCCAATTCTTCGGCTATTTCGGGAACTGGTTCGGGATAGTATTGCTGATAAAGCTGGATCAATTTCACCAAATCGCCAGCGTACTGTGCGGCCGGAATAATATTGCCGTAGATGAAGCTAATGGGGTTATTTATTTCGTGCGCAACTCCCGCTACCATTTGCCCGATACTTGACATTTTTGCAGCTTGAATGAGCTGGGATTGAGCATTTTTCAAATCTTCTAGAGTTTTTTCTAACTGTTTCGCTTTTTCTCGTTCTCGCTGTTCACTAAATTGCAAATCTACTTCGGCTTTTTTGCGATCGCTAATATCGATATGCGTACCCGTCATCCGCAAAGGATTTCCAGCATCATCGCGTTCCATCACCCTAGCTTGAGCCAAAATCCACTTCCACTCGCCGGATTTTGTCATCATCCGAAATTCCACTTCGTACATCGAACTTTCGCATTGAAAGTGAGCTTGTATCGCTGCTTGAGCCTGTGGCAAATCCTCTGGATGTACCAGTTGCTCCCAGGATGCAAAACTATTTTCAACCTCCTCTACTTCATATCCCAGCATCGTCTTCCACCGCGAACTAAAATATACTTCTCCTGTCCTCACATTCCAATCCCACAATCCCATAGAACAGCCTTCAAATGCTAGATAAAAACGTTCTTCACTAATTTGCAAAGCTGCTTCGGCTTGTTTGCGATCGGTAATATCCATGACTGTTCCCAACAGTTTGATTACTTCTGAGGTTTCGTTGAAAACAGATGTTCCTCTTGCTTCCACGTATCGGATTTGACCGCCCGGATGCACAATCCGTAACTCTTTTTTGTAGGAAGTTCCTTGGGAGATAGCGAGGCTGACAGTTTGTTGGAACAAGTCTCTGTCGTCGGGATGATACATCTGTAAAATTTCGACATATGTTGGTTCAGGTGCGGTTGAGTCAAGACCAAAAATGCGGAATACTTCTTCTGACCAAGTGATTTTATTTGTGACGACATCAAATTCCCAACTACCGATATGGGCAATTTTCTGAGCTGCTGCTAGACTAGCTTCGCTGTGTTGCAGTTTCAGTCGCTGCTGTTTATCTTGTTCGATAAGATTGGCTTGGGCGATCGCAATTCCCATCTGTGCGGCCACAGCTTTCAATAATCTGATCTCATCTTGCGTCCAGTGGCGGGGCTGATCGTACTGATGCAAGCACATCATGCCGTTGGCTTTTCCCTGGTAGGAAGTGCGGATGGCTATCATCGACTTCAAACCTATTTGACTGCACAAATCACTAATATTTTCTAGCAACGGTTCAGCAAAAACATCGTCAGAAACTACAGGTTTATCTTGAGACAACACCAATTGAGCATGAGGATTTCCTTGCAGCGGAATTTCTACTACATCGCAAGCCGAACCCAATTCAGATTTCCTGTACTGAGTCATACAATGAATACTAGGAATTGGATGTTCAGTGTAGGTGTGAATCAAGCAGCTATCAGTATTAAAAACTCGACCGATTTGGGCTGCCGCTGTTTGAAAAACTTGGTCTTGCTTTAAGCTGTAGCGAATTTCCAGACTAATTGTTTCTAACAAAAATCTTTGCTTGATTTGCCGCTCCAAAGCAGACAAAGCTGTTTTTAATTCAAATTCTGCTTGTTTGCGATCGCTAATTTCGGTAGCGGTTCCCAGAATCTTCCAAGGTTTACCATCCGCTGTTCTAGCAAACACGGTATCCCGGCTCAAAAACCAGCGATATTCACCATTTTTGTGCTGAATTCGGTACTCAAGCTCAAAGCCTTCACCATCTTTTGCTCTCTCAATCCTGCTCATGTGTTCTAAGAAAGCTGGCAAATCATCAGGGTGGATCAAGTTAGGAATAAATGCTGATGGCATTTTCTGTATTTCTGCCAGCGAGTAGCCGATATCGCTATAAATTTCGCGATTGAGATAGAGAGTCCGCCGTTCTATCACATCGTAAACGTACAAAACATTGGGATTCATTTTGATTACTGCCGACAGCCACTCCTGACTTTCTCGCAGTTGTGCTTCGATTCGCTTGCGTTCTTCTATTTCTGCTTGCAGTTGCGCATTTTGTGCTATAATTTGTTTAGAAAGTCGGCATAGAAGCAGTTGATTTTCGACGCGGGCCACGACTTCTTCTATTTCAAACGGTTTAGTAATGTAATCTACTCCTCCCAGCCCAAAAGCTTTGACCTTATCAAATACTTCATCCAAACCACTGATAAAAATCACAGGAATATTTTTGGTTTGCGGACAAGCTTTGAGCTGTTCGCAGACTTGATAGCCATTTATTTCGGGCATCATGATATCCAGCAAAATCAAATCTGGTAGAGTCGATCGAGCAAAGTTGAGAGCCAATTTACCATCCCGTGTTGGCCGCACTTTGTATCCCTGCTTAGACAAAAACTGGGATAAGAGGCGCAAGTTTTCTGGGTGATCGTCAACTATTAAAATGTTTTGTTTTAAGGCATCGGTTTCAGATGCCCGTGTTTGTATTTTTGCATATTTTTGGTCAGACTTATTCACAACATACCCCCTCAAACTATTATTTTAAATCAATTTAAAAGCTCATCAAAGCCCACAAATGTTTGTAAATCTAACTATTAGCTTGCAGCAGCAAGTATTGGGTAGATGTTGATTTATGGCGCGGATTTGAGCAATACAAATTTCAATCAGCTCTGCATCTTGTTTTTCGAGCGCTGGCGGTTAACCAGCGACTGTATGCGAGGCTTTTATCAGCTATGTAGCATAAATCAGACCCTCAGTCTCCATTTCACGCTCTGGCAGCGTAACTGATCGATCGCCAAAATAGCGCACCCCTTATACGTGTAACAATTGTATCAAAAATGTCTGATTTTTTAAATGTTTCGCGGATAAAATTATCGGAGCCGATCGACTTTCACAGCCGATATTCCTCAAATCACCGGCTGAGCACGCAAATTTAAATTAAACCTAAAACTTTTACAATGTTTAAAATCCTGTTTTGCCTGTATTTATCAGATTGCTCGGACTTGTATTTTCTCAGTAGATATACTGACTCTAAACAGTAACTACACAAGCCCTGACAAGCTCTGACAATATCTTATATGTTGTTTAGGCGATCGGGCTAATACCAATTTAATGTGAAGTTGCACATATCTCGATCCCCCTAAATCCCCCGAAAGCAAGGGGGACTTTGAGCGGAATCTTGTCCCCCCCTCCCACCAGGGGGGCTAGGGGGGATCTGAT
>CASBQF010000414.1 GCA_949127775.1 Oscillatoriales cyanobacterium PMM_0080 | reverse complement strand
GGAATTATTAGCCAAAATGAGGAGACGGCAGTGCCGTGTCCCTACAATGTTATTTTGGGTAGGGACACGGCACTGCCGTCTCCTCTATATCATTCCGGCGCAGCCGGAATTGATATGACATATAAACTGATTTAATCACCCAAAATAATCTATCTAATTTACTAGAAAATTTCCCAATATAACTATCATTTTTTCCCTTCCTACTTCCTACTTCCTACTTCCTTCTTCCTTCTTAAAATTATTGGAGTTAATATGTCACTCAATCCTATTTCTCAAGAAAGCACAATTTTAGTGGTAGACGATACCCCCAGCAATCTGCAAGTATTGTTTGATGTGTTGAGCGAAAACGACTACCGGGTGGCGATCGCCAAAAATGGTGAAACGGCCCTGCAACGATTACAATTATCTCAACCAGATTTGATATTGCTCGATGTGATGATGCCCGGTATCGATGGATTTGAAACCTGTAAACGGCTCAAGGCAAATCCCGATACTCGCGATATTCCGGTTATCTTTATGACAGCCCTTTCGGACTCCGTGGATAAGATTAAGGGGCTAAATTTGGGTGCAGTGGACTACATCACCAAGCCGATTCAGCACGAAGAAGTCTTGGCCCGGATTCAGGTACACTTACAACTACGGAATGCCACGTGCATTATGGAACAACGTACCCAGGAACTCAACGAAGCATTAGAAAGTCTAAAGCAAGCCCAAACTCATTTAGTCCAAAGCGAAAAAATGTCTGCCCTCGGTCACTTGGTGGCGGGAATAGCCCACGAAATTAACAACCCAGTAAATTTTATTCATGCTAACCTCAACCCCGTACAAGAATACACAGAAGATTTATTAGACTTTGTGCAACTTTACCAGAAACATTATCCAAATCCGATCGCAGAAATCCAGAAACGAGCAGAAGAAATCGATTTAGAATTTTTGCAATCAGATTTGGTCAAAATACTCAAGTCGATGAGAATAGGTACGGATAGAATTTGTGAATTGGTTCTCTCTCTCCGCAATTTTTCTCGCTTGGATGAAGACTACTGCAAACCGATTGATATTCATGTAGGTATTGACAACACTCTGTTGATTTTGCAACACCGCCTGAAAGCCAAACCCGATTTTCCGACGATCGAAGTTATTAAAAAATATGGGCAGTTACCACAAGTAGAATGCTATCCTAGTCAACTAAATCAGGTGTTTATGAATATCCTGAGTAATGCGATCGATGCCTTGGAATCATCGGGTGTTAGCAATAGTCAACCACCTACGATTACGATTCGTACTTTCATCAATGATGCTCAGGCGATCGCGATTAGTATTTCGGATAATGGAGTCGGCATCTCGGAACAGATTCGGTGTCAACTATTCCGTCCCTTGTTTACTACTAAACCTGTTGGCAAGGGTACTGGTTTGGGATTGTCTATCAGTCATCAAATTGTCACTGAAAAACACGGTGGCAAGATTGAGTGTTTTTCGATTTTGGGGGAGGGTACGGAGTTTGTAGTGGAGATTCCGGTGGGGCATTTGGTGGCATAGTCGAAGGAAGTTCGGCAACGGATTTTTTTGAGGGATTTAACGGATATTAGCAAACAGTTACATCGCCTTGACTGGTATTATCGGAACTATTAATATTATCGAAATCAGGAGACGGCAGTGCCGTTTCCCTACCCCAGATTTATTGTAGGGACACGGCACTGCCGTCTCCTCTTCTCTATATCATTCCAGCACAGCCGGAATTGATATTACTCAGAATGGCATAATCTAAAATAATTCCTACCTCCCAATTCAAACTCCAAAATCGATATGTCTCATTCCACCGATATCATTACCCTCGCCCGCTGGATGGCCTCCGACTTCAGCAATCAAGCCCAAGCCTTTGAAAATCCGCCCTTCTTCGCGCACATCCGCGTCTGCATGAGACCCCTACCCGTGGAACTTTTGGGCGGTGTAAGTCTCTATCTAGAACAGGCTTATGATATCGACCTCAACTCTCCGTACCGAGTGCGAGTGCTAAAATTAGTGCCAGTAGCCGATCGCATTGATATCGAAAATTATGCGATCGTCAACGAAGAACAATTCTACGGCGCCTCCCGCGATCTCCAAAAGCTCCAAGAACTCAAAAAAGCCGAATTTAAACTAATGCCCGGTTGCACCTTTCTGACGCACTGGACGGGCAGTAGCTTCAAAGGTCGCGTCGAAACCGGAAAAGGCTGTATGGTGGTCAGAAAGGGCAAAAATACCTATCTGGATAGCGAATTCGAGATTGATGGAGAGAAGTTTATTAGTCACGATCGCGGGCGAGATCCAGAAACCGATGCCCACGTCTGGGGAGCTCTGGCTGGGCCCTTTGAATTCACCCGTCGGGCTAGCTTTGCGGACGAAATTCAGGTTTGACCGAAAAATCTAGTCGGGATTTGGGAAACAACCCGGTTGATTTAAGGTTCAGAATGCACCAATACCTGGTACATTAACGCAGTATTGGCAAGCAAGATTCATCGTTCTTTTATGAAAGTCCTGGTTATTGGTGGCGATGGCTATTGCGGTTGGGCAACCGCGCTCTACCTTTCAAACAAAGGTCACGAAGTTGGCATCCTCGACAGCTTCGTGCGGCGGCACTGGGATCTGGAACTGTGCAGCGACACCCTCACTCCCATTGCACCGATTCAGCAACGACTCCAGCGGTGGCAAGATTTAACGGGTAAGTCGATCGACTTGTTCGTCGGTGACATCACCAACTACGATTTTCTCAGCACCAGCATGAGAAAATTTGCACCAGAGGCGGTTGTTCATTTTGGCGAACAGCGTTCGGCACCTTTTTCGATGATCGATCGCGAACACGCAGTCCTCACACAGGTCAATAATGTAGTTGGGACACTAAATCTGCTGTACGCCATTCGCGAAGATTTCCCCGACTGTCACTTAGTGAAATTGGGGACGATGGGCGAATATGGCACGCCGAATATTGATATCGAAGAAGGCTATATCACGATCGAACATAACGGCCGCAAGGATACACTACCCTATCCCAAACAGCCTGGAAGTTTTTATCACTTAAGCAAAGTCCACGATTCCCACAACATCCATTTTGCTTGCAAAATCTGGGGTTTGAGGGCGACTGACTTAAATCAAGGAGTCGTCTACGGCGTACTCACAGAAGAAACCGGCATGGACGAACTGTTAATCAACCGTTTGGACTACGACGGAGTATTCGGAACAGCTTTGAACAGATTTTGCATCCAAGCTGCGATCGGTCATCCTTTGACGGTTTACGGTACTGGCGGACAAACCCGCACCTTCTTGGACATTCGGGATACCGTGCGGTGCGTCGAATTGGCGATCGGGAGCCCCGCCGAAGCTGGACAATTCCGAGTCTTCAACCAATTCACCGAACAATTCAGCGTCGGCGACTTGGCTGGATTGGTGCAAAAAGCAGGAACAGCAATGGGATTAAAGGTGGAAATCAATCACCTGGAAAATCCCAGAGTTGAGAAAGAAGAACATTATTTCAATGCTAAAAATACCAGTTTGCTAGACCTCGGTTTGCAACCGCACTTATTATCAGATTCGCTCCTCGATTCTCTGCTGAATTTTGCAACTAAATATCAGCATCGGGTCGATAAAAATCAGATTTTGCCGAAGGTTTCTTGGCGTTAATTTCTGGGTTTAACCTGCGGCGGGGATAGAGACTATTGTTTGACTATTAAATCTAGATCCCCCCTAGCCCCCCTTAGGTCGGGGGGGACAGGAATCCGGTCAAAGTCCCCCTTCTTAAGGGGGATGCGAGGGGGATCTCCGGGGCATAAATAGTGTTAAGTGAACCGCATTGTGTTCTGAATAGATTTCGATCTATCTTTTTGCTCTGTGTCCTCTGTGTCCTCTGCGGTTAATTTAAAAAATCCGATCTGGTTTTTACTATCGGCTTGTTTGGGAATAAATACCGTGAAAACTAGAATTTTTATTCTGTTGTTTTTAGTTGTGATGCCGGGATTTTTAGCAAGTGCGGTTTGTGCTTATTATTTGATCCCAGAATGGGCTGCACTTACGGCGAGTTATCAAAATTATCGCCGAGTTAGTGAATCGTCTTCTGCGACGGAAATACAAATCTCCATTGCCAAAACTGCCCAGGAAATTCACCGAATTAATTGCTTTGCTGAAGGTGTGGGATTGCTTTTAGGTGGGATAATTTTTTCAATTGGAATTCATGGAATTTGTATGTTGCCCCCAAAAACTCTGGATGGGAATTAGTTGTGATGAAGCTGCTAACAGAACCTTACTTAAACCAGGTAAATAATTGGCCGAAAACAGGTCGTCATATTATGGCACAATTTGACGAAGATACTGTTGTAGTGTATCAAGCTTACCGTCCGGCGATCGGTCTTTTTGCAGCGGAACATGGTTATTTCGGCGGTGAATTTAGTCTGAATCGCATGAGTTGGATTAAGCCCAATTTTCTCTGGATGATGTATCGATCGGGATGGGGAACAAAACCTGGACAAGAGTTAACTCTGGCTGTTTGGCTGAAACGTTCCGCCTTTGACGAAATTTTAGCATCCGCAGTCCATTCCAATTTCGTTCCAGCAGTGTACGGAAGTGAAACAGAATGGGAACAAGCTGTTAAAAATTCGGCTGTACGGCTGCAATGGGACCCGGATCATCACCCAAGTGGTGCAAAACTGGAACGGCGGGCTATTCAACTGGGTTTGCGCGGCAGTGTTTTGGCTAGTTATGCGCGAGATTGGATTGTTGATATCGAGGATATTTCTGAATTTGTGCAGCAACAGCGTCAATCTCTAGGAGATTCTCGCCCGGAATTATTGACTCCCTCCGAGACAGTGTATCCTGTTACTAACCCCGATATTTGCCAAAGACTGGGACTATCGATTTCGCCAACAATATATAAAGAATAATTAAAGCCTTCTTCCCTCTTCCTTCATCATTCATCCGTTACATCCGTTACAGAATCCGTTGCCGAACTTTCTTCTTTTTATGAAAATTGCTCTGTTCACTGAAACATTTTGGCCAAAAATTGATGGGATTGTGACGCGCCTAATTCACACTGTAGATCATTTGCAGCGATCGGGCGAACAAGTTCTAATCTTTTCTCCAGATTATGGAATTACAGAATACAAAGGCGCTAGAGTTTATGGTGTCGAGGGTTTGCCTTTGCCGATGTACCCAGAATTGAAAATGGCACTTCCTTCTCCGGCTGTTGGTCGAGAATTAGAACAGTTTAAACCGGATATTATTCATGTTGTCAATCCCGCTATTTTGGGATTGGGTGGCATATATTATGGCAAAAAGCTCAATATTCCGATTTTGGCTTCTTATCACACTCATTTGCCGAAATATTTGCACCATTACGGTTTTGGAATGCTGGAACCTTTGTTGTGGGAATTGCTTAAAGGTGCTCACAATCAAGCTGAATTAAATCTCTGTACTTCCACAGCGATGGTGGATGAGTTGAGAACTCACGGCATTGAGCGGGTAGACTTATGGCAGCGTGGCGTAGATACCGAAATGTTTGTCCCCGAATTGGCTAGTCGAGAAATGCGATCGCGCCTTTCGGAAGATAACCCAGACAGCCCTTTACTCCTCTATGTTGGTCGCCTCGGCGCCGAAAAGGAAATCGAAGCCATCAAACCAGTCCTCGAAGCAATTCCTGACGCCCGCCTCGCCCTAGTCGGAGATGGCCCCCATCGCCAAACCCTCGAACAATATTTTGCTGGCACTCCCACCAATTTTGTCGGCTACCTCAAGGGGCAAGAATTGGCTGCTGCTTACGCATCTGCTGATGCCTTCATTTTTCCCTCCCGCACCGAAACTCTAGGCTTAGTGCTCCTAGAAGCAATGGCTGCGGGGACTCCCGTGGTGGCGGCTCGCAGTGGCGGAATTCCTGATATTGTCACCGATGGTGTTAACGGCTATTTATTTGATCCCACGGACGAAGCAGGGGCTCTGGATGCCACAAAGCGTCTGTTTGGGAATCCCGAAGAACGGGAAACTCTGCGCCAAAATGCTCGCTCTGAAGCGGAACGCTGGGGTTGGGCTGCCGCCGCCACGCAACTGCGGCGCTACTATCAATCGGTAGTATTTGCCCAGTCTATGGCTTCTGCGGCCTGAATCTGCGCCCTCTGCTGAGTGCGGAAAGTTTCCGAACGATCGCCCGATCGTCAGTTTGTGGCGATCTTGTCGTGGCGTTTACCATTAAACTATGAGTAGCTTTGTAGCAATGTTTCGCGCGACACAAATCATAGTGCCTTCACTCCCACCGTCCGGCGATCGCCGAATCCGCTCAGAAAGTCCCACCGTGCAGCATCCACGCACAAAGTGTCAAATTCAGATTACTCTCTCTTCTTTGATCGAACCAAAGCCTGCAACCTAATTTTTAGGCTGGCAGTGTTGGGAAATCAAGTTAAGGTTAAATTGACGAACCCTCATCAGTATCGAGGTTGTAAACAGAAACGCTCGAACATATGTAAAAAGCTAAGTAAATTTGCGCACGCCACTTTTGAACTCACGATTCATCAAAGCGACAAGGGAATGCCGATGCGCTTGCAAATAACTTAAATCCTTTGTACCGCCGCAGCATCTAGCGCCGAGCCGCGGGTCACTCAAACCTCTGAGAAAGCAGTTAATCATGACATTCTCCAATGCTGGTAGCGTTCTGGCTACACTGACTCAAGTCAATCTGATGGGGGCATTGACCTCGCGTGTTAAGAGCCTGCCAGTTCCTGAATTAGTCTGTCTGCTGGATTTTATCACGGCTGAATTTCAGCAGTTCATCCGAGCGATGGACTTGATTAACAATGAAGCCCTCGAAAGTCTCTTAGAGCAACTTTTAGATGCCTTCACGGTCAAAATTGGTCAAATTCTACAAGCAGACCGGACAACAATTTTTTTGGTTGACTCCAGCAAAAGTCAAATTTGGCACAAGACAGTCGATGTCAATACCAGCAAAAGTGTAGAAATTCGATTGCCTATGGATGCCGGTATTTTGGGCCACGTAGCCACTACGGGAGAGTCAATCAATGCTGTTGAGGCTCGGGATCACGATCGATTCAATCCTGAATTTGATGAACCTTCCAACTACCGCATCAAGACGATCCTTTGTATGCCGATTTTTAGCAGCAAGAGTGAAACTGAACCCGTCGCAGTAGTCAGACTGTTAAATAAAGCAGGCGATACAGCCTTTACTGAGGAAGACGAACAGCAGTTTCGGGTTTTTGCAGATTCGATCGGGATTATTCTCGAAAGCTGTCAGTCTTTCTACGTCGTAGCCCGCAACCAGCGAGGGCTTGCCGCTCTCTTGAAGGCCACCACTACTTTGGGCCAAAGTCTTGACTTGGAAACCACTCTGCGCGCTGTCATGGATCAAGCAAGGGACTTGATGCAGGCCGATCGCAGTACGCTATTTTTGCTCAATCGTGATACCAACGAACTTTGGACGAAAGTCGCCAAGGCCGATGGTATCACGATGATGACAATCCGCATTCCCGCTAACAAGGGAATTGCTGGCTATGTGGCTTCTACGGGGCAAATTCTCAATATTACAGATGCTTACGACGATCCCCGTTTCGACCCCTCGACCGATCGGCAAACTGGGTATCGTACCCAAACTGTCTTGTGTATGCCAGTTTACAACGCTAAAGGTGAGTTGATTGGCGTAACTCAACTAATCAATAAGAACCAAGGAACTTTTACTAATTCCGATGAAGAATTTCTGCGGGCTTTCAATTCCCAAGCGGGAATGGCACTGCAAAATTCTCAACTGTTTGAGAATATGATGGTCGAAAAACAGTATCAGAAAGATATGCTACAAAGTCTTTCTGATGCAGTTATTTCCACCGACTTTGTGGGTCGGATTGTGACTATTAATGAGGCAGCTTTAGAACTTTTGGGCTGTCCGGTAAATCAAGATAAGACCAAGGAAAATCCCCAGTTTTGGGAAGCGAAACTGATTAATCGCTATGTTTGGGAAATTTTGCCGATCGAGAATTTGAAATTTCGACTGGAAGACAGCCTCAATCATGCTGCGAGACATTATGTTCCCGAACAAACTTTAATCCTCGGACTTTTGGTGGAAAAATCCTTAGATTCCGACGAAGAAGAAACTTATATTTTGGCAGTTCCAGATCCGATTAACCCGAATTTATATTATGCTTGGGGCGAAAACGATGCTTGGACTGAGGAATTAGCCGTCGCAGAATTAGCTAATTCCCAATCTCTATTCGCACTTGCCAATTCTGCTGTCAATTACCCTTATTGTCCGCTCTCAATTTCCGGATCTCAAATTAAAATAATTGAACGTAGTTTGAATTTGACTGTCAACCCTCTGACTAATCCAGAAGGAGGCGTGCGGGGCGGTTTGGTGGTGCTAGAAGATATCAGTCGCGAAAAACGGATGAAAACTACGATGTCTCGCTACATGACTCCCGGAGTTGTGGAACAAGTCATGGCCTTGGGTGAAGACGCGCTGATGGTGGGCGAGCGCAAAGAAGTTACTATTTTATTTTCCGACATTCGGGGCTACACGACCCTGACCGAAAATTTGGGAGCGTCGGAGGTAGTCTCCCTCCTGAACCAATATTTTGAGACGATGGTGGAGGCCGTTTTCGACTACCAAGGTACCTTGGACAAGTTTATCGGTGATGCTTTAATGGCTGTTTTTGGTGCGCCCCTGGTACTGAATCCTCCCGAAAGTCACGCTTGGATGGCGGTTCAGTCGGCTTTAGATATGCGCCACCGTTTGAAAGAGTTTAATGATTCTCGCCCCGGCGAAGATCCGTTTCGCTTCGGAATCGGCATTAGTTCGGGAGAGGTGGTTTCGGGGAATATTGGTTCCCAAAAGCGGATGGATTACACCGTGATTGGCGATGCGGTAAATGTCAGCGCGCGCTTGGAACAGCTTACCAAGGACTACGGCTGCGATATCATTTTGAGCGAATTTACTTATAGTTTGTGCCGCGATCGCATTTGGGTGCGAGAGTTAGATAAGGTTCGGGTTAAAGGCAAAAATCAGCCGATCGGCATTTACGAGTTGGTACAAAATATTACCGATCCTCTCGACGGGGAAACCGAAAAGTTTTTGGAACTCTACAGCAACGGTCGGGATGCTTATATTTCTAGAAATTTTCAGAAAGCTATTAGTCTTTTTGAGGCCGCTTTACTGATCCGATCGGGCGATCGACCTGTGGAAGTTCAGATCGAGCGAGCTCTTAGCTATTTGGAAGTTCCCCCACCCGAAGATTGGGACGGCGTACATACTATGACAACAAAGTAGTGGATTATATTACATCCGAGAGTCAAAATTTAAAAAGATTGGATAAAGTTTTGAGAGAGCAACCGCTAATACCAATTTAATGTGAAGTTGCACATATCTCGATCCCCCTAAATCCCCCTTAAGAAGGGTGACTTTGATCGGAATCTTGTCCCCCCCTTATTAAGGGGGGCTAGGGGGGATCGAGATATGTGCAGCCTCATAAAAAATTGGTATAAGAAGGTGAGGACATTCGGCTCAAACATGAGTTATTATGGCCTCTTCCTTTTTCCTTCTGCTATATCTTCCTCATGACAGAGTTCAAAAGTAGAAAAATGTGAAAACATAAATCGAATCACAGATTAAAGTTAGTATCTAATTCCAGGCAAACAATTAAATGAATTATTTATCTGTTCCGAATGCCACAAAAGCCGATCGTATTCTGGTGGTAGATGACGCACCAGATAATGTTTTGTTAGTACAGACAATCCTGGAAGAAGAAGGTTACGAAATTAGCACCGCCGATAACGGCTTTTCGGCCTTGAGTCAAATTGACAAGTCACCCCCGGATTTGTTACTCCTAGACGTAATGATGCCGGGAATGGACGGTTACGAAGTCACCAAGCGAATGCGACAAAATAAGGAATTGCCCTTTATCCCGATTTTGTTGATCACAGCTCACGACAGTGCGAGCGTCGTCCAGGGACTGGACATGGGAGCAGACGATTTCATCCGCAAACCGGTGGAAATGGACGAACTGCTGGCTCGGGTACGATCGCTCTTGCGGCTAAAACACAGTGTAGATGAGCGAAATTCGATCGCCCTTCAGCGCGAAGATTTTGTCTCCCGGCTCGCTCACGACTTGCGGACGCCCCTAGTAGCAGCCGATCGAATGCTCACCTTAATGCAGCAGGGAGCTCTGGGAGAAATCTCGCTCCCGATGAGCGACGCTTTCGGGACAATGGTTCGCAGCAACAAAAACCTGATCGCGATGGTAAATATGCTGCTGGAAGTCTACCGCTACGAAGCAGGCCGCAAATCCCTAAGTTTCGCTCCCGTAGACTTGCGCCAGTTGATTATGGAAGTCGCCCAAGAACTCGCTCCCCTAGCCGATGCTAAAAGTTTGTCAGTGAATTTAGACTTGAGTGAAAGTGCACAAAGTGCTCCTATTGCCAAGTATCCGGGCGATCGTCTGGAACTGCACCGCTTGCTGACAAACTTAATCGGAAATGCCATAAAATTCACCGACAACGGCTCAATAGATGTCAGCTTAAAAGCTGTCAATTCACCTGTTTATACCAGCTTCAAAAACCAACCGCTGGCATGGGTAATAATTGAAGTCCAAGATACCGGCGCGGGCATTTCTTCCACAGAACAAGCCAAGTTATTTGAAAGGTTTGGCCCAGGAACTCACAAGAAATCCAGCACAGGTTTGGGACTGCACCTCTGCCGCCAAATAGTCGAAGCTCACCGCGGTACGATCGAGGCAAAATCAGAGTTAGGCAAAGGCAGTTTGTTTACGATTCGCTTGCCTTGTTAGAGATCCCGTTGCTGTCAAAATTAGCAACCCAACAAGTTATACCAATTTTAAAAAAGAATGCAACAGTATTAGAAAAGATTGCAAAAATAACTAGGACGGGCTCTCCGGCCCATCCCACAAAAAGTTTTTTCTTGTGGAACAGGCCGGAGAGCCTGTTACAAAATTTGATTAAAATGAATTTTGCAATCTTGTCTATTAGACAAGATTGCAAAAATAACTTCCAATCCTGAAATTATCTGCGTTTATCTGTGTTTATCTGCCTTACATCTGCGGTTTCTGCATCAATCAAAGATTTATGCAAGAGGTCTATTCTTGTCCCCCCCCTTTGCAAGGGGGGGCTAGGGGGGGTCGAAGAGTGTTGCACGATTTTAGAAAAATGGTATTAATTTCAAATAAAAAACTGAAAATCGACAGTTGGCTGCTATAATCGGAACGGTTCAGAAACTGGGGCTGTGGCTCAGATGGATAGAGCAAGCGCCTCCTAAGCGCTAGGTCGCCGGTTCGACTCCGGCCAGTCCCATTAAAAAATCCAGAACAACTAAAAACAGAATGGTAAACGCTTTCGTGTTGCCATTCTGTTTTACATTGAGGGAAACCAGGGAAATAAATTTTTAATTCCTGTCAGTGGGATACAGGTGCGGTATTTTTGTTATGGTTCCATTGTCAGCTATGCAAAATTTTTATAGGTTTAGATGTGGTTAAAAATCAGTTCAAACACGCGACGTTACAACCGCTTGAGGGCTTCACGCAGTTTCTGGTTCCTAGTCGGACTTGTGATGGCCTGTTGGTTCGGCTATCAGCAGCTTAAGAGCGAATTTCAGAGACCCCAAGCTTTGTTAGTTCTAGGCGGGGATAAGCAGCGAGAGCTGTTTGCAGCCAAATTTGCTCAGAACTATCCTAGTTTGCCGATTTGGGTGTCTTCTGGGACTAATCCAGAGTTCGCAGAATGGGTATTTTCCGAAGCTGGAATTAAGTCCGATCGCCTGCACTTAGACTACAGAGCGGTAGATACAGTGACGAACTTTACCACGCTGGTAGATGAATTAAAAGCCAAAGGAATTGAAAGCGTATATCTGATCACTTCTGACGATCATATGCGCCGAGCTCAGATTATCGGCGAAATCGTGTTCGGGAGTCGAGGCATTAGTTTTAAGCCTGTAGCAGTTCCGTCTGGTCGAACCCCCGAACCGATGGAAAAAGCTGTTCGCGACGGGGCGAGAGCGATTATGTGGCTGACAACTGGTTATACGGGTGCGGACTTCAGTCAAGCCAAAATTAGATAAGTTATTGTGGATTAAGGTAGTTAAACTGCCAAAGTAAAAGTGAATGAACGACTCAATTTTGCCAGAAATTCAGGATCAAATATCTAGCCACAAGCAGACACCAGAGGCGATTTTTCCGCTGTTGATGCGAGCTGTCGGCGAAAATTTAAATTGCGATCGGGTATTTCTCTACCTCCGCAACCCTGAAACCCAAACCGGCAAAGTACCGTACTGTTGGTGTCGCAACTCAAAATATCCCGACGTTACGACTATCGAGTGGAAAAAAGAACCTGCATCTTTAGCACAAGAAGACCCTTTGTTTGCAGCAGCACTGCGAACTGAACCGTCGATTTTTGTTGAGGATGTGGAAACAGCAAATCCTGAAATTGTCAACAAAGATTTCGAGGCCAAAGCATTCGGACATCGAGCATTGATTCACGCTCACTTGTGTTCGGATGGCTTATTGTGGGGAGTTTTGCAGCCTTGTGTTTTCGATCGCCCCAGAGTTTGGACGCCCGGAGATCGCGAACTGATCGCAGCAGTTACCAAAAAAATTGCGCCTCTAGCTGTTGCTTATGTAACCGCAGCCCAATTATAAATCTGAGCGTCTGAGTACCGCAATTTAGCGACCCAAATCGTGCATCGCATTAATCTCGATCGCACATCTTTGAGTCAGCGCTTCCAACTCCTCCCGATTCGACGAAGCCGGCGCCTCAATTACTTTGCCAATTCGTATAGTTAGCGGCACCGGTTGCGGCACTAGCAAACCTTTGATAGAAATTGCATGAGTTCCCCACAAACTAACAGGTAAAAGTGGTGCTTTCGCCTTAGCAGCTATCAGCGCCGCCCCCAATTTCGGTTCAGTAATTCTGCCGTCTGGCGTGCGAGTTCCCTGCAAAAATACACCAGTCGCCCAGCCATTTTGCAAAGAATTGATAGCCGATCGAATTGCACTGCGATCGGCACTTTCCCGCTTCACTGGATAAGCGCCGTACAGCGTAATTGCCTGTTTCAAAATAGGCACTTTAAATAACTCTTCCTTCGCCATAAATGCGACTGGCCGCCTCATGCAATTAGACAAAATCGGCGGGTCAAAATCGCTGGCGTGATTACTGACTACCACCAGCGGCCCTTCGGCTGGAACATTTTCAGCACCGTAGATGCGCCCCCGAAAATAGAGGTGCAGCATTGGGCTGACAATTGACCATTTGAATAAATAATAGAGAAGTAAACTTTCGATTGGTTCGCGACTTTTGCTCACAGAAAAACCTGAAATTTTAAATTACATCGAATATTCGCGTATCAGTTGATTCGGCGGTTGATCTCAATTCTGGCTGCGCCGGCATAAGATAGAGGACACGGCAGTGCCGTTTCCCTACGCCGGAATAAGATAGAGGACACGGCAGTGCCGTTTCCCTACGTCGGAATAAGATAGAGGACACGGCAGTGCCGTT
>CASBQF010000413.1 GCA_949127775.1 Oscillatoriales cyanobacterium PMM_0080 | reverse complement strand
TCCGGTATTAACTAATATTCAAATTAGTTGGGAAGGAATTGGGGAAAAACCGGAGATTTATCCGATCGCGCCCCCAGACTTATTTGCCAGTCAGCCACTGGTTTTGTTTGGCAAAAAGACCGATCGAACTAACGGCCAACTTCGCATCCGCGGCACTCAAGCGGGCGGCAAAGCTTACGAGCAAGTTTTATCTGTGAATTTTGCTCAATCCGGCGGGCGACAGCGGGAGTCAACGTCAGTCGCAGCAACGGCTACGGATTTTGGCAATGCGGCGGTAGCTCAACTTTGGGGGCGATCGCGCATTAAATATTTAATGAATCAAATGTTTGGCGGCGAGACTCAATCTCTGGTGGAAGCTGTGACTAATACTGCTCTGACTTATCGCTTGCTGTCGGAATACACGGCTTTGGTGGCGGTGAGCGAAGAAGTGCGAGTCGATCCAGATGGATCGCGCCGTCGCGTGCAAGTGCCTGTAGAATTGCCGCAGGGTGTCAGCTATGAAGGTATTTTTGATGCGGATAAGGACGAGCAAACTAGGGGCAGGGTTCGCAGTATGACCCCGACTCGCGGCCCGGTACCGGTGAGTCCAGCTCCTACTCTCACGGAGCCAGCCCCTTACAGCGAACAACGATCGCAGAAACCAAAGACTTCTCGTTTGCAAGTAATTAGTGCCGAAGGCTTGGATGCGGCGACTCGCGCTGCTCTAACTCAATACTTGCAATCTGTTAATCTGCCGGCGGGGGTTAGTGGTGAGACGGTGTGGGATGTATCCATACAAGACGGCCGCGTTGTGAAAGTGGCGATAGACACTCAAACCTCGACGCTGCAAGCAACAGACGCGGTTGAAAGTCTCAAGAAAGCCTTAACTTCCTGGCAACCTCCCGCAGGATTTAAGGGCACGCTGAGGCTGAAATTGCGGATTAATGTCGATCGTTAAGCAATGACTATCTATGTCAAGAAACATTAACTTTTAATTCAAACATACCGAAACCAGGTTCGCAACCGTGAGAACAATATAAAATCTTTATTAAGAGATCGCGTTTGAACAGAAAGTAATGTTAATTGAAGTTATACCGTTTGATGCCAACGCTGAAACAGTCTAATTTTTCTAACAGTAGAATTTCTCAAACAACCTCCCGGTAAAGATTTCTCGATCGAACCCCCCAATCTGAGAAGGTATGACGCCCTATGGAAGTTAGCGAACTGCTCAACAATTACGAAAAAGGACAAAGAGACTTTGCTGGAGCGGATCTGCGCGGGGCAAACCTCAGCGGAGCAATCTTAATCGGAGTCAACCTTTCGCGAGCTAATCTTTCCGGGGCAAACCTCAGCAGAGCATTTCTTACCAAAGCAACGCTCAAAGGCGCACTGCTGCACAGAACAAATCTGAGTTTTGCCAAAATGGGCGAAATCCAACTCTCAGACGCAGATTTGACAAAAGCTAATTTGAGCGGAGCTTTTTTGGTAAAAGCAAAGTTACCGAGAGCAAAGTTAAGTGGCGCAACTTTAACCGGCGCTAACCTGCGGAGTGCTGTGTTGTGGAATGCCAATTTATGCAGCGCTGACTTGCAATTAGTTAACTTCCTCGGCGCGAATCTGACGGGAGCTAATTTTAAATGGGCAAATCTTTATGGTGCAAAGCTCAACAGTGCCAAACTTTTTGGAGCTCAATTAACCGGAGTCAGTTTGCGGCGAGCGCAGTTGACAGGGGTGAATCTCTGCGGTGCAGATTTGAGCGGCGTTAACGTCAGCGAAGCTAAACTGATGGGAGCTAATTTGGAAGGCTCGAATTTGGCTGGAGCAAATTTCAGCGCGTCTCAGTTGCGGGGAGTGAAGTTGGCGGGAGCAAACTTAACTGGGGCTAAGTTTAGAGGAAGTTGTTTGATCGGGGCAAATCTGAATTGGGCAAAGCTGTGTCAAGCTGATTTGATGGCAGCAGATTTGAGCGAGGCGACTTTAATAGGAGCTAATTTAGATAATGCTTTGTTGGCGGGAGCTATTTTGCCCGAATCTACTAGGCGCTACT
Organism: Oscillatoriales cyanobacterium PMM_0080; assembly: GCA_949127775.1. Classification (GTDB taxonomy): domain Bacteria; phylum Cyanobacteriota; class Cyanobacteriia; order Cyanobacteriales; family Microcoleaceae; genus Microcoleus. The sequence continues at coordinate 2,969 of CASBQF010000413.1, read as the reverse complement.
TTTCTTTAGCTGGGGCGTGCAAAGTCAATTCTTGGGATGTTTCGGAAGTTAATTGTTGACTGTTGACTGTTAACTGTTGACTGTTAACTGTTGACTGATAATTAATAATTAATAACTATGACAGTTAATTTTGGGGTGGTGCTGGTAACTGCTGCATCGGAGGCAGATGCGGAGAATATCGCTAAAACTCTAGTTGAAAATAAGCTGGCCGCTTGTGTGAGTTTGTCGCCAATTCGATCTATTTATACTTGGCAAGGCGAGATTCATGCCGAGTCGGAGTGGCAGTTGGTGATTAAAACTGATTTGGCTAAATTTGAGGCTATAAAAACAAAAGTTCAGGAACTCCATTCCTATGAAGTTCCTGAAATTATTGCGATTCCGATTGTCGCTGGCAGCGAGGCTTATCTGAATTGGATTGGACAATCTTTAGGTTCGTAGTCAGGACTTTAGTCCTCAATTATCCACGAATCAAGAAGGACTGAAGTCCCTACTACAAACCCTCGGAAACCTATAGGTTTTGGCTGCTAGGGCCGATGACACCGACTTTGTGCCGAAAACTTAGTTCGCCGCCAAACCAGCCTGTAACGCCCAGCAAGCTGGCAACGACGACCGACAATCCTAAACCTGTAAAGACGATCGGCTCAGCAGCATTTCCTAGGCGCAACAGCAGGTTAATCAGCGAAAGTACCAGAGCTGCCACATTGCCGCCCATGTGCAACCAACCGGCACTACGCTCGCGCACTCTTTTAATTCTCGTAAAATCTAAAAAGCCCGTAATTCCCGCCAAAATTCCCGCAGCAAAACCGCTACCAATCAGCCAAACCGAAGCTCTCGCCCAAAACGGATCGCTTGTCAGCCAATAACCAATATCTGTGCCAGCGGCTGCGACTAAAAAGGCGATCGGGAACACGATCAGCACGGGGTGAAGCGGATGGCCTGCAACTGAAACTGTACTCGTAATGCCCGCATCGCGATACTCTGTGTCGTCACTTTCTAGAATCGGCGGAATATTGGGATAGGGCGTACTATTTCCTTGATTTGTTTCCATGATTTCTAGCGATAAATTTTGTACAAAACCCGTTTTATTGGATTGAAGTTAATCCATAATCCGATCGCCATTTTCGTCAACGCGCATCTGCCGAATTACGTCAGAAATTTCCTCGGCATCTTTGACGTGGTGCAGGGCTTTCTTTTCCCCATCCGGTTCTTCTACGACGAAATAAGTGGGAACTGTCACCACATCTCCCGTGATGTCTGGCACATGGTCAACTGCTAATTGCTTAGCTTTCTCTTCGATGCTTTGCGGTTCGTCGGAAATGCGATCGCCCGGATTGGCAGTGCGCTGCATATCTTTGCCCGGTTTGTCAATACTCATAAAAACCTCTCTGGTGTTGCTAATTTTCTGTTGACTCTAATTACTACTATTGAACGAAAAATGTGCCTACGGTAACATCTCCCAAGGGGTGTAAGTTTCAGTTATGCCGATCGCACATCGCCTCTTTCTGTAGGTAGAGTAGGGACACGGCATTGCCGTATCCTACTCCCCGCGCCGGACACGGCAATGCCACGTCCCTACTTTTCATAATTGATCTAAAATCAAAGCATCATTTCTTTCTTCCCTTTGAATTGCCCATGAAAAGTTACGACTGGATTGTTGTCGGCGGCGGGATTACGGGTGCGGCGGTGAGCTACGAACTCGCAAAAAAAGGTTTTGCTGTGCTGCTTTTGGAACGAGACGCTATTATGCAAAATGCGACTCGTTTTAGTTATGGCGGCTTAGCTTATTGGTCTGGTACGACTGATTTAACTCGTCAATTGTGTGCCGAAGGTATCGAACGCCACCGCAATTTATCTGCGGAATTAGAGGCTGATACTGAGTTTCGCGAGTTGGATCTGTTGCTGACAATTGATAGGGGCGACGATCCAGAAAAAGCGGCGGCTAATTACGCACATTTTGCGATTCCGCCGCAGCTTTTGAGCGTTGCAGAAGCTGGTGAGTTGGAGCCTTTGCTGAATAAAAGTGCGATCGGCGGAGCTCTAACTGTCCGTCACGGGCACATTTCCCCGACTGCCACAAATATAGCTTATTGTCAAGGGTTTTTGCGGTTGGGAGGAACTATAGAAATTGCTGAAGTAATTGGTTTAATAGCAGAGGGAAATCGGATTTCTGGAGTCCAGACTGTACAAGAAAGTTATGCTTGCGAAAATGTGGTGATTTGTGCTGGAGGTTGGAGTCGAACTTTGCTCAAGGCGGCTGGTATTTCTGCGGGAGTTTATTTTAGTCGCGCCGAGATTTTGGAGACTGAACCTGTGGATTTGAAACTCAGGACTTTGGTGATGCCTGCGGTATTAAAACGTTTTGAATTGGAAGCTGAATCGAGTAAAATTGAGGTAGATTTTCTGTGGGATGAACCGGGTAAGGAGTTGTTACCGCCGGTTTTAGATGCTGGTGCAGTTCAGTTTAATGATGGCAGTTTGCGGATCGGGCAATTGTCTCGCACTTTGAGCGATTTGAATGCTAAAGTCGTGAAGCGAAGCTATCCCGTTCCCCGAAGGGGTTCCCGAAGGGTAGGGAATCGCACAACCAGCGAAGCGGCAATTCGTACCGGAATCGGCAAGGTTTTACCAGATGTGGCAGGTTTAACCGCAACTTGGCACGATTGTATTGTGGCATTTAGCGCGGATAAACTGCCCGTAGTCGGGGAAATTGGTTCTCGCCCTGGATTGCACGTTTTTTCGGGTTTGAGCAATCCTTTGGCGATCGTACCTGCTTTAGCTGAGCGATTTGCTGATTCGGCGGCGGGAGAGAAAGATGGGGCGATTAAGAGCGGGACAGCTTCGCTTAACGAGATTTTGTCTCCCAATCGATTTGTTTAAAAATGACTAATTTTAACTGTTAGTGGGAGGGCGGGTTTATGTATATTGTTAGTTATAATTATAGATGGTTGGTGAACCCGCCCCTACAGATT
>CASBQF010000412.1 GCA_949127775.1 Oscillatoriales cyanobacterium PMM_0080 | reverse complement strand
TAGGAATCATCAAGACGCCGAACCAACCTACATAAATGCGGTTGTCGGTGCTGGTGACCCAGTTACAAAATTGCGACCACAGATTAGCGCTTTCGCGCTGCTGTAAAGTAGCTGTCATGGTTTTATGATTGCTTTATTTGGTTTTCAATGTTCGTGACGGCTTTGTGTTCCGCCATGTAAATAACATATACCTTTTATTTCAGTTTGTAAAGGGGTTTTAAGAACAATTTTTCTGATGAGTGCCATAAGCAGAGTTAATTAAAGGCTAAAACTGTTGCTATATAAGGATTTAAAGAGTAAAGTGCGGAATTTATGGGCGATCGAACGAGAAGCAGAATGCTCATAATCTAGCTGGGCTACCAGATTTGGGACTGCTGTCAGTGTTAAGATAGATTAAGGATTGCGATTGTAAAGCGCAAAACTCGCATAGACATACATATATTGTTGCCCAAGTTCGATCGATAAAAGTCCCAACCAATGTCCCGCACCATCACCTACAGCCCTGCTTATACCCTGGTTCCGACTTACGAGTGTTTTAACCGCTGTACCTATTGCAATTTTCGATCCGAACCGCTGGAAAGTCCTTGGCTGACACTCGCAGAAGCCGAAACACAGCTCAAGTTAGTGCTTCCTCAAGGTGTAATTGAAATTCTGATTCTCAGCGGCGAGGTACATCCGCAGAGTCAACGACGAAAAGCTTGGTTTCAGCGGATTTACGATTTGTGCGAACTGTCACTGAGTCTCGGATTTTTGCCACATACTAATGTAGGGCCGCTCAGCTTTGAGGAGATGGCCGAGTTAAAACAGGTGAATGTCTCAATGGGGCTGATGGTAGAACAGCTTACCCCCAATTTGTTACAAACAGTTCACCGACACGCACCGAGTAAAGTTCCGGCGCTGCGACTCCAACAGCTAGAATGGGCTGGGGAATTACAGATTCCGTTTACAACTGGTTTGCTGCTGGGAATTGGGGAAACTGAGGCGGATTGGATTGAGGCATTAGAGGCGATCGCCCGGATTCATTCGCGCTACAATCACATTCAAGAAGTTATTTTGCAACCTCACAGTCCCGGAAACAAGCAAATTTGGGACGGCGAAGTTTTTGATACTACAAGAATGCCACAAGTAATTGCGATCGGCCGCAGCATTTTACCTGCTGAAATCTCGTTGCAAATCCCGCCGAATTTAGTTGCACAGCCCGACTTATTACTAGCTTGTTTAGAAGCAGGTGCGACAGATTTAGGAGGAATCGGGCCGCTGGATGAAGTTAATCCCGATTATCCTCATTTGCAACACCAAACTTTAACAGAAATTTTAGCAGCAGCGGGATGGCAACTCGTGCAGCGTTTGCCTGTTTATCCTCATTACGATAATTGGCTGCCGGAGAAATTGCAAATAGCTGTTAAAAAATGGAGAGTGGGGGAGATTTATTAAATATGAATTGCGCGCGGCGGGTTAGAAACCGGGTTTCTTATAAAAATTAGGGTTGAGTAGCGAGGAATTCGGGAAGAAACCCGGTTTCTCGACACCCATGTAGTAAGTCCTATAAAGTTGCATTATCAGATTTCAAATCAAAGAACCGCCGCCATCAATCCAGACTTCAGTACCTGTGATAAAGCTGGAGGCATCCGATACCAGAAATAAAACTAATTGGGCAACTTCTTCGCTAGAACCTGCGGTATTATCAGTCAAAGGAATCATATCTTTAATGGCATCAGGCTCGACTGGAATGCGCTCTAGATGGCGCTTAACAGTGCTTTGATTGATGGCAGTGAGCACCCCGCCCGGACAGATTACATTGACTCTGATGTGGCTGGGAGCAAGTTCTAGCGCCAGCATTTTTGCTAAAGCTACTTGGGCTGCTTTGCTGCAAGCGTAGGCGGTGGCGCCAACTTTCCTGAAACTTCTAGTGCCATTAATTGATGATGTAATGACAATCGAACCTCCTTGTTTTTTGAGATAAGGAACAGCATACTTAATAGTCAAAAATGTTCCGGTGAGGTTGGTGTTAATTGTCCGATCCCATTCATCAAGTTCTATCTCTTCTACGGGCGACCAGATGCCGTTAATCCCCGCATTGGCGAACACAATATCAATTCTTTGATATTTGTCAAAAATTGTTTCAAATGCCTCTTGCATATGCTCAGAATCGGCTACATCTGCGGCAATCGCCAGCCCGCAACCTCCTTGATTGACCAACTCGCGGACGGTTTCTTGTGCTGTTTCTAAAGTGCGATCGATAATTGCAACTTTTGCGCCTTCCTGGGCCATTAAAATTGCTGCTGCACGTCCAATGCCCGACCCGCCGCCGGTAATAACGGCAACTTTTTCTGCAAGTTTCATAATTTTTTATTTAAATAGTATTTTGCGAGAGCGCCTAAAAATATAACTATAGAGAGAGGACTTCAGTCCTCACTACGAACAGGCTTTAATTATCAAAAATAGCAAAGTAAAAAGTGGTGTGATGTGCTCATCATAGCGGTAAGGTGCGCAGTGCGCACCCTACTTCAGACAGAGGATTCCGTCAAGATGTATGCCATCCTTACGACTGCGGAACCCAGACAGAAACTGAACCAGCGTTGCACCTAAAATCAGCCCAACCATCGTCATTAGTTGTGATTAATTCTTGGATGTGTTCAGTGATGTCAATATAAGTTCGATTCGGCTGTCCGACTTCCATAAACTTAGTGCCATCGCCTCCATTACTAAGTACCACAGCCATGCCGCCCGGATGTTCTTCATCTCCAAGTCGCGTCCAGCCAAGGGTGTTGGCGTGGTCAAAATAATCGTACTGATTGCCGTAGGAATAAGTTTGGCGCGCGAACAAGAATTTATCTAGAATAAACTGATGTTTGTCTAACCAAATCTCGTATTCGTTGCCATCATTTGCTGTATCCTTATAGTTGGCGCCGTAATAATCTGGGTAAAAAATGCACGGATATCCTTCACGTCGCAGCAGGATTAAAGCGTAGGCTAAGGGTTTAAACCAAGCTTCGACAACTGATTCTAGGGATTGCAACGGCTGCGAATCATGGTTGTCAACCAAGGTAACAGCGAGAGTTGGTTGGTCTTTAACCAGGGTGTTATCAAAAATTGTGCGCAAGTCGTAGCTATTGCCGGCCTTGCTAGCAGCGTGGAAATTGTAGTGGAGGGGCGCGTCAAATAAGGACACTTTACCATCCGTTGCTTCGATGAAGTAATGCAAAGCTTCCACTTCGTAAGACCAATATTCGCCGACGGCAAATAGGTCGCGTTTGGCATAGTTGCGGACGTGTTCCAACCATTCTTGGAAAAATTCTGCTGATACGTGTTTGACGGCATCGAAGCGAAACCCGTCAACGTTTGTGGTATCGACATACCACTCGCCCCAGTATTTTAATTCCCCGGTGACTTCTGGGTTGTCCATATCTAAATCGCAACCCATGAGGTAGTCAAAATTCCCTTTTTCTAAGTCTACTCCTTGATCGAATTCTTTGCCTTTTAGCAGGTAAACGGCATTGGCTTCTGTGTCGTAAGCGTTGTAATCAATGGCGTCAAAATGCCACCAATGCCACTCCATGCTGGAATATTTTTTGCCGCGGCCTGGGAAAGTAAAATGCGTCCAGGCTTTGATTTTCTGATATTCCCCTACGGTGTCATTCCGGTTGTCGGGATTGAAGGGTGTGGCTTCGGCTTCTTCTTCTGCATCGGCACCTAATTTGTGGTTGAAGACAACATCGGCATAAATCCTAATTCCGGCATCTTGTGCAGCTTTGATCGCGCGCAAATATTCATCTTTTGTGCCGTATTTCGTGCGTACCGATCCTTTTTGGTCGAATTCCCCTAAGTCGAATATGTCGTAGACGCCGTAACCTACATCCATGCCTCCGCCCGTTCCTTTATACGCAGGTGGCAACCACAGGGATGTTACACCAATTTTTGCTAAATCTTTTGCAGATTCTGCTAGCTGATTCCAGAGGTTCCCATCAGCGGGGTTGTACCAGTGGAAATACTGCATCATGACGCCATTGACTTCAGACATAAATTTAGTTTCTCCTGTTTGGTAAAATTGCGATCGACATTTATGTTCGTAGCTTGCTAGTTTACGTATGTCTGCAATCTATAGTCAACAAATATCATAAAAGATGGGGTCGATCGAAACAATCTATCAACAGATGGATTGACAAAAGAATGTAAATTTGATAAAAATTATTTCAGGCATAACGGAGATTGGGGATCGACTGGTAGTGCTGCGGCAACTCGCTCAACTCTGGTATTCCAAGTACCATCGATCGCCAATTCGAGCAATCTAAATCCTGGCCCGATGGTGTCGAGGACAATCGGATGACTTTTGGGTAACAGTTGGATGCAGGTACTGGGTGTCCCCAAGTAAGCAACTGATCCCCGCTGTTGGTGGAATTCTTGGTGAATGTGGCCGCAGAGGACGATTTTGATTTGAGGATATCGATCGACAATTGCCAAGAATTCATCGGCATTGTGCAGCATCATGCTATCCATGATTTTACTTGCGATCGGCAATGGATGATGATGCAAAGCAATCATAACAGCTCGATCGCCCGTTTGTTGCAATTGAGACTCCAGCCACTGCAAGCTTTCTGGGGAAAGTCGCCCGCCGTCGCATCCGGCTTCCACACTCGAAAGTAATAGAAATTGCCAGTTTCCTAGATTCCACGATTTTTCTGGGGAAAGTGGGGGCTGATTTAAGATTTCTGCCATGACTGGGATGTTGTCGTGGTTTCCTGGTATCCAGTAGGCGGGAATTCCCAGGGGGGCGATGAGGGAGACGAGGATTTGGTAGGATTCCGGTGTTTCGTCTTGAGACAAGTCGCCTGTCAGCAGCAGTAAGTCTGGCGCAGGCTGGATCTGTTGCAGGCGATCGAGAACTGTTTGCAGGGTGTGGGCGGTTGAGAGGCCTTTCCAAGTTCGATCGAATTCTGCAAACAGATGAGTGTCGGTGATTTGGGCGACTCGGAGGGGAGAAACTGGTGTCATGGATGGTGTTGCGGGCGAAACGGAGGCGATCGAGCTATTTCTAGAATAGCCTCGGATGGGTTTTGGGGATATGCGAATAAAGGGCGATTCCCTGCGAGATAGCTTCGCTTCACAAAAGTTATGACAAATATGTTGAAATAATCGAGATTTGGTGTAATATAAAAAAACGTCAAATTTCAGACGTAGCGGCGGCATAGCCAAGTGGTAAGGCAGAGGTCTGCAAAACCTCCACCCCCAGTTCAAATCTGGGTGCCGCCTTTTCTAATTAAAGTGCGATCGGAAATACATTAGGGAAACGACACTGCGGTGTCCTGTATTGCATCCGATTTAAAAATGCCATAACGCCATGATTGCGAATGCAAATAAACCCGGTTGCTTGGAGAAACCGGGTCTATAAAAAGGTTTCAAATTATTCTTATGTTAAAATAATCTTAGAACATTGGAGGTTTTCCCATGATTCAAACGATATCCAAGTTAATGACGTTCGATGACTTTCTGGAGTGGAAGCCAGAAAACGGACGCTATGAACTACATAACGGAGTTATTGTTGAGATGCAGACGACAGGAAAACATGAAGAAGTTGTTGATTTTTTGCAGACAGAACTAATCCTAGAAACTCGGCGGCTGCAACTTCCCTATCGATTCCCCAAGAATGCCCTCGTTAAAGCTCCAGAACAAGAAAAAGGTTATTTACCTGATGTTTTAGCAGTTAATCGTGATGCTTTAGCGCTAGAGCCTTTATGGGCAAAATCCTCAACAATTACTAAAGGCTCATCCATTCCTCTCGCGATTGAAGTTGTCAGCACAAATTGGCGCGATGATTATGCACATAAGATGAGTGACTATGAAGCTTTCGGCATTCCTGAATACTGGATTGTTGATTATTTGGGTTTGGGAGGTAGCCGTTATATTGGTTCTCCGAAACAGCCTACTTTGTCGATTTGTCAATTGGTAGATGGTGAATATCAGGTTAAGCTATTTCGGGGAGATGAAAGAATTGAGTCGGTGGTATTTCCAGAGTTTACTTTGACAGCGGCTCAAATTTTTAATGGCGGGTAAAAAAGCCGGGTTTCTCTGCATTGCACCGGCAGTCCGCCAGGGAATTAATTCCCTGGCGGGCTTTGGGGTGTTTAATTATAGCGCGATTTTCCTAGCACTCTTTCCTGCTCCAAATCATCCAAATACTTCAAAAACAGCAGCCAAGAGGTTTGCTCTGTATAGTCTAGCTCTGTGGTACAGCCCGCCTCCTTCCGGAGAACGTTATCAATATTTTTAAAAGTTTGCTCAAACATTTAGCTTTACTGTTAATTGGTAGAATACCGGGCGGTTGAAACCACCGTCTGCATCTCACCATAATTCTAGATCACTTATGACTTTTTCTAAATCAATCTTTTTCGTCATATCCTGCGGCAAATAATCAAAAACTTTCTCTAAAACTTCCACATACACATTCTTCATCAACCAATCATCACTAGAATTATTCCCCAGACTCAAAAAATACTTTAAACGTTCCTCTATCGACTCCTTATCTCCTTTATCCACTTGTCCAACTCGATCCAGCCAATTTCCTTGCGAGTCCTTAAAACAATTAGCATCAACACTACATATCTGATGCACCAAAGCCAATGAATTGCGATCGAGACCATTTTTGCTCGTGGAGTTAATCGGATACGCTGTTGGCAAACCTTTACAGGTTTCTTGGAAAGTTAAGGGAATCACCGTAAAAGTTTGTAAGCATTCAGAGTTATCTTGAAATTGGTCGATTTCCCAAAACAGATAATGATTTTCTCCCTGAAAAACCCTACTAGAATCAACTGTCAGTGTACAATCAACAGTCTTGCATTTCATCTCCCCTGGTTGACTTAAATCATAAATGTGATTATGATTGCCTTTACAATGAAAAGATTTTTTCTGGGGATTCACTAAATAAATCCAACCTTGACGAGGTGTTTTTCTAGCCACATTATCACCCTAATTTACTGATTAATTTTTGTCTTTCTGTCTGAAGATTCAGCCTCACCAATTGATCTAGTTGATGACTATCTTTAACCTCAATTAGTGGCGCAGTGCTATACACATACTTTAGTAATTTTTGGATTTTATCTTGTCCTGAGCCTGCCCATTCTTTCCGAATGTTTTCTAGCATTAGTTTTAGTCCCAGAGGCAATTCTAAATCATCGATATTACCCGCTTCTGTACCAACTCGGATAAATATGGTTTCTCCGACAAATTCTTGCACAATTGTTTTGCCATTCATTTGATTTAAGACGACGATTATGTCTTCGTTCCAAGGGCTATAGTGATAATAACGCCAATTTAGCTGTGTAAGTTGTTTGTTTGTCCATTTGACAGCATAAAGGTCGGCTAAATACAAGAATTTGATTAATTGGTTTCTTGTAATATGCCCTTTGGTGGCGTAAACAAAATATTTGATCAGGGTTTCTAGCATGGCTTTGATTCTTTGTAAGGTGCGTCGCTATAAAAATTTATCAATTCCATTGATGATTTCATGGCGACGCACTTTGCGACTGTTGGGAAAGACTAAAAGAGAGGGTGGTTTATTCAATTGTTGAATAACCCAGGTGCGTCGCTGTGAGATTGTTGATTTTGATCGAGGGATTGTCGATGGCGACGCACCCTACAACTTTGTTAAAAGCTTTAAGAAAACCATGATTTTTCAATATTTGCCTCGTAGCTTCATTGCTTTCATGTTCTGCTAAATAAGCTAAAAAATTAGGCGCAATGAGTAGTTTTTTAGGAAATAAGCGATTTATGAATTACTTGAGGCTCTGACGGACTTCTTAAGTTTTCATAGTTCATAACTATTGAAAATTATTCGAGATCCCTGTTTAAGTATACCAGATAAGCTGTCGCGCATTTAAATTGTATATTTAGAGCGGGCGGGACGCCCACCCCACAAGAGTTTGATTGTTTTTAACACCCAATTTAAGTGCCCAACAGCTTAGTCTGGAATTCACCAAAGTTCGATCGCCAATAACGACAAAGCCTTCACCAAAAAAACTAAACACTTGACAACTAATCACCTAAAAAGTTAACTATTTAATAAATCACACCATTGCAACAATGATTTCATACCTAATCTCATTCTCGTGGGGTATTTGCCTGCTACTATCCCTCACAGGCTGGGGAAAAGTCCTCAACCACATCCTTTTTCCCAACCAGCTAATTGACTGGGGACAAAAAGCAGCTTGGGGTTTAGCCTTTAGCCTGATCGTTGGCGGTGTATTAAACGCAACTTGGACTATCTCACCAACCACAATTTTAATTTTTGTAGGTTTAGGACTCATTTATTGTCTAGTAGATTTAGTAAATCATAGACAATCAATCGTCACCAATCTTTTACAGGTATTTGAAGAAACTCGCAAAGATAAAATCATCTTAGCAGGCGTTGCTACAGTCGGTCTACTGATTTTAATTCAATACGCGGGATGGGTTTATACAGGCAGAGTCAACTTTGCGAACATGGTTTATGCTGACGGGTTTAATACCAGCGATGATTATCACGCTTACTTAGTATTTCCCCACAAAATGCTGCAACTCGGTTCGATGGGGCTAGAGCCTTTTAGCGAACGAAGAATAGTATCTTTGGGAGGGCAGTCATTTCTCCATACATTGATTTTAAGCGTACTTTCAGACACTAATTTAAACATAATCGACCCCGGTTTGTCCCTGATAATTACTGTCGGACTAATCATTGGATTTTTTCAGGAAAATAAAGCCTCAACCAAACGGATTATATTCACTATTTTATTCTTGCTTTTGATTGCCGCTCCTAAAGCTAATACTACAAGTGTCATGCTGCCAGTAGCTTTATTTGTAAGTTTGTTTAGGACGCTTGACAATAAAGAAATAGAAGGCAAATTCTGGATTTCCAATGCTTGTATTATCGCTTTAATTTCCGCAGCACTTTGTACTTTAAAATCTTCCTTAATTCCCGCCTCTGCCATTGTGTTTGCAATTAGCTACATTTGCTATTTTATGAGTTCAAATGCCAAACTAAAAGTTGTATTAGAATTTGGGATAGCAACAGTATTTGTAGGAATATTTCTCCTACCTTGGATGATTTCTTTGTATCAATCGTCAGGTACTTTACTGTATCCTATTTTGGGAAAAGGTTATCACGCATCCGCTTACGGCATTACATTCAAATCAGGTTCTACACTATTGGGTACTGCTAAAACTGCGATCGCATCTTTCCGAGGTATTTACGTTTTTATACTAATATTGCTCGGTTTTTTGAGCTTGAGCGTGCGACCTCTGAAGTTTGGCAATTTACCCGAAGAGCGATCGTTCTCGAACCGCCAAGCAGTTGTATCTATGACAATTGCAGCGCTATTGGCAACAGTTGCAGTAGGCGTATTGACCGAAAATGCCGACCCTTTTCGCTATTCATTTTCTCACCTATTCCCGGCAATCATCATATTAATCATGACCGCCATGACTGATACGGGAGCTTTGAATAAAAACGGGGTTGCTAACTTTTTTATTGCTGCTGTATTTTGTGCAGGTCTCGCAATCAGTTACGATTGGGATACCACTAAGAATACTTATTCAGCTTATGTAAAAAACATTCAATTCGGCATAACAAATCCATCGTTAGTTTCAGCTAAGCAAAAGTCGCAGTATGCAGCACTACAACAGTCAATTCCAGAGGCAGAAATAGTTTTAACAAGATTAGATGCACCGTTTATCCTCGACTTCAAACGCAATCAAATTTTTCTGGCTGACTGGCCGGGGGGAGCGAGTTTGCCGCCCGGTATGCCTGCATTCAAAGGCCCTGAAGCTTTGGCAAACTATTTAGTTTCAAAGTCTATTAGATATGTAGCTTATTCGTCTTGGAGTCTCAATCATCCCGGAGATGTAGATACTTCAGGGCCTGGATTGTCATCTTGGTTTCGACTGCAAGCACAACTTTCTCACGATTTTCGAGATAATGTGCAGCAACTTGCAAAAAGTAGAAAGAAGCTTTATGAAGACGGAGAAAATTTTGTACTGGATTTGGGAACTAAAGCCGTATCTATAGGTTTGTAGTAGGAACAGTTTCTACAATCAAAGCAAGCTGAAAAAGTGTTGCATTATATGCTACTGAGAGCGGTAAGGTGCGCAATACGCACCCTACGATATTACTCTTTAGTCCCAGGACGAAAGTTTGTGCAGTAGCGGTTTTAACCGCGCCCGTACTATCCAATCACATGGGATTTTTAACATAAAAAAGCAGATTAGATATCAAACCAAGTAGCCGGAAATGTCTGGTAGAAACTTCAGTATCTGCTGGTAGCATCTTTAGTACATCTTTCTCGGATAAAAGGTTGAGGTTTTCCTCTTTGGCGAAAAAGTGCTTGCCAAGCAATCTCAGGATAGCTCGAAACCAGGGGGCTGGAAGCCAGTGAATTAAAGGCACAGCAGTGTGGAATTCTACGGGATACCAGCGGTTGGGAGTTGTGATGCAGCAAGTTTTGCCGACGCGACAAAGTTCTCGAACAAAAGCTTTTTGCTGTTGGCGGTTGCCGACGTGTTCGATTACGGCAAAACTCACGACTAAATCAAAACTTTTGTCGGGAAATGGTAAGCTTGATCCATCAGAACGGACGTATGTTAAACCTGGATATTCTTGTTCTAAAAAGGCAGCATCTTCCATGCCGACTGCGGTGATTTTGTTAGGATGTGGATAAAGTTTTTCAAAGAAGTTGCAATCTTCGCGGCGATCGGAAGTTACTCCTACATCCAGTACAGTTGTGTCGGCGCTGGGATTGGCTAATGCTATGAGCAAATCAAACATTTTTTGGCGGGCATACCAAGATAGTTTAGTGGCGAAACCGCCTAGCTTGGGGCCAATATACTCGCTGGATTTGTTTTCTGTTACTGTCATAGGATTTGAGGTTTTGGATGTACTGATCACATGGTGAAGCCTGATTGTTCACGACCGATTTAATACAGCATTTGGGCAATTCAAATCATCTTTGCTGAAATTTGTAACAACGTTTTACATTTAATTATTTTACCTGCGTTTCAAGCTCAGGACGCTGAGAAAAAAACTGGATAGAACCATCTGCAAACCGACTGTCAGGCAAGTGAGGGAGGGAATAACTAAACGCAGAGTTTTAGAAGGGTTTAGAGTACCGAAAGCAGTTTCGCTCCAGATAGTTAATGACAAGAATGAGCCAACTATTCCGATTAATATGAGTGTGACTCCGACAATCAATCCTGTTTCTAAGGTAACATAGCGAAATATTTTGTTGAGTTTGGGGTCTTCGGGTAGGAGTTTCTCGCTGATGGCGAAAACTTTGGTGAAGAAAGCGAATGTTACTGCTTGAAAACCGACGATAATTGCGATCGAACTATAAAGCAGCGTATGTACATCAAAGCTGATACTCCCGATTTTTTGAGTACCTGGCAACAGCCAAATACTCACAATTAGACCCAAAATCATCAGGGCTGCACCGGGGTACAGAAACAGCCAGCGGGGACTGTACAGCAGCAAAAATCGGAGGTGCCGCCAGCCATCTCGCCAAGTTCGCAGGTGCGGCGGGCGGCTGCGGCCGTCGGGAGAGAGTACCGTTGGGACTTCAGTGATTCCTAACTTGTACAGAGATGCTTTGACGACCATTTCGCTGGCAAATTCCATCCCCGTTGTTTGCAAGTCGAGTTTCAAAATTGAGTCCCTCCTGAAACCCCTGAGCCCGCAGTGAAAGTCGCCGGCGGGACTTGAAAAGAATAACCGCCCCACCCATGTCAGCACCGGATTTCCTAAATATTTGTGCAGCGGTGGCATTGCCCCCGGTTTGATGCCCCCTAGAAATCGGTTTCCCATCACTAAATCGCAGCCTCCCCGCAATTTTTCGACAAAGGCGCCGAGGTGCGAAAAGTCGTAGCTGTCGTCAGCGTCGCCCATGATAATATAAACTCCGCGCGCCGCTACGATGCCTCCCATCAGCGCGCTGCCATAGCCTTTGGCTGCTACGGGTACGACTCGGGCCCCCATTCTGGTAGCAATATCTTGAGAGCCGTCAGTGCTGCCGTTGTCTGCTATGATGACCTCGCCGGCAATATCAAGTTCGCGCAGGGACTTCTGTGCCTTCTCGATACAGATTTCTAAAGTTTCTGCCTCGTTGAGGCAGGGCATGAGTATCGAAAGTTCGAGACTGTATTCCCCGCTGGTGTTAGTCTGTTCTGCCATATGTTTGTTCCAGGCGTTATTGGCGATCGACAATACTTACTTTTCCAGTATCTCTGCTTAAATTATTAGTGGTGAAGAAAACTCAACAAAACTTAATTAAAGTTTGTCCCGTTTTTGGGAATTGGAATTTTTGCTGTAGTAATATAGGTTACTTTAAGTTATGAGTAGAAGCGTTTTTCTAGTTTTGCTCGCTGCTATTTTGTGCAGTGTTGTGGGTCAATTTAGTCTAAAAGCAGGAGCGAAAATATTAGGGCCGATTGGCGCTGCTAATTTAGTTGAAAAAGTTATAGCAATGGCCACTCAGCCTTTGATAGTTGCAGGTCTGTGTTTGTATGCAGTTTCTTCGATTGGCTTTATCGTGGTTTTGTCTCGCGCCAACATTAGCATAGTCTCGCCTTTACTGTCAATTAGTTACTTGTTTACTGTTTTGGGCGGCAAAATTGTATTTCATGAGCCTTTGCCGCCGCTGCGGTTAGTAGGCGTCGCGCTGATTATGACGGGAGTAATTTTTGTACTCAGAGGTCAAGCTGGGGGAGTGACTGGGGGCAATTAGCGATCGCTTTTAAAGTTGACACTTAAGTGGTAAATTCATAGCTTAGGTCAAAGGGTGCGTCTCAGTCTTCTGTTTTGAATCGCTCGGGAGGTAACATTTATGGTTTCATACTTTCTAGCCTTTGCGTGGGGAATTTGTATTATTGTATCGCTCATCGGCTGGGGAACCGCAATCAACCGCATCCTTTTTCCCGAGGATAGAGTTGAATGGGCGCAAAGAGCCGTTTGGGGGATAGCTTGGAGTGTTATATTTGGCGGTTTATTAAATGTGACCTGGACTATTTCGCAGGCAACTATTTTAATATATATATGCTTGGGCTTAGTTTACGGAATAATTGATACTTGGCATCATAAAAGTTCGATCGCCCGCACGCTGAATTGGTTAATTAATGCTTTTAAACAAAATAAATTGTTTGCGCTCGGGACTGCGAGCGCTTTCCTGCTGACTGTTTGGCAATATGCTGGCTGCGTTTCTTCCTATAACTTCAGTATTGTAGATGACTACCAAGCCTATTTTGTATTTCCCCATAAAATGCTTCAAATAGGTTCTCTTGGTTCCGATCCCTTTAGCGACAGAAGACTGGTATCTGCACTGGGAGGACAGTCATTTTTGCACGCGCTCAATCTCAGCGCGTTGGATGAAAGAAGTTTATATCTTATCGATCCGGGATGTGCGTTATTAATAACGATCGGACTTATTGTCGGATACTGTCAGAGAAAAAATATTTCAAAAACCACGACACTAACTATCGTCTTGGGCTTTTTATCATTTAACATAATTCGGCTAAATACAACTAGCGTATTAATTCCTACCTGCCTTTTATTCTGCTTGTTTAACATTCTTGAATGGGAGGGGCTTAAAGCAGAAAATATCCCCAACAATGCAGCGATTGTAGCATTACTTGCCGCCGCTCCCTGCGCTTTGAAAAGTACGTTGATTCCTACCAGTATTATTTTATTCACTTCTACTTATTTCTTTTACATTCTTGGCAGCCAAACAAAATATAAAGCAATCTACGAATTTTGTTTGGCTGCTATTTTCTTGTCCCTGTTTATTTTACCCTGGTCCATATCACTTTATCAGTCTTCAGGGACTTTACTGTATCCCATACTCGGCAAAGGTTTGCACGGTTCAGTATACGGAGGCTCGGTCAAGCTTGCTAACAGCGAGATTCTCCCAAAAGTAGCAATGAAACTCAAGCTGTATGTAATTTTAACAATTATTTGTATCCCGGCTGTATTGGGGATTAGATTTTGGATAATTGGTTTCAGGAAAAAGCCAATTGTTCGGGAGGCAGCCCTATCTGTTTTTATTGGTGGCGTTGTGGGGACTTTGCTGATAGCATTTTCTACGGGTAGCGCGGATAATTACCGCTATTCATACCCGCAATTATTAGTTATGTTAGCGGTATTTATCTTAATTATTGTGGAAAATATCGAACACAACAAATTCAATCTAAAGTTTAAAAAAGTCGTCTCGATCGGTTTGGTAGTTTTGTCTGTATTAGTAGCGATAAAAACTCACAAGTATAATAATTTTGTGTCTTATCAAGAAACTATGAATAACATAGCTTTGGGGACAAAGAATGTACCTTTAGTCACACTAGAAGAACGCGATAAATATGCAACAATGCTAGATTCTGTTCCTCAAGGAGCAATAGTTTTAACAAGGCTTGACAAACCTTTTTTAATGAATTTCAAGAAACATATAGTCTGGATTGCAGACTTCCCAGGCGGAGCTAGCCTTCCTCCCGGTATGCCTTCATTTAAAGGAGAAGAAGCCCTAGCAGATTATCTAGTTTCACATTCGATTAGATATGTTGCATATTCCTATGCTAAGGAAGCGAACTTTCCTAGGAGCTATTTTGAACCTAGACTTATCCCAAACGATAATAAGTGGTTGGAAAATCAGGCATTGAATACTTTTGAATTTCAAGATAGCTTGCAAAAACTCGGTAAAACTAGAAAACGAATTTATGATGATGGAGAAAATTTTGTCATTGATTTGTTAAAATACAAAAGTTAGCAATAACGGGAATTATGTATCAGCGATGAACAATAGACTTTGCGATTGCGTTGCTACCGCTGGCAATGGCAGAAATACGTTGTTGATGCGTCAGCCCTGAATAATACTAAATCCGGGTTTGCTATGCCTTTATTGTTGAAGAGGGGGAGAGCAACCAGAGGGGGAGATGAGGGGAAATTAGCTCGCTCCATCATCAAGGGGGTAAGTAACCCGGATTTGGCATAACATCAGTTGAAAAGTTGGTGAATGGCTATATGAACCGAAATAAATTATTAATAAATCGCACGGCAGTTCTTGCTACAATGCACCAAAAAGAACGGGTGATGGCTCCTATTTTGGAACGAGAATTAGGAGTCAAAATTAGCGTAACTGCGGATTTTGATACTGACGCATTCGGCACGTTCACCAGAGAAGTGCAACGCTTGGGAACTCAAATAGAAGCCGCCCGGTTGAAAGCAGAAAAAGCTCTAGAAGTTGCGGGCGAAACTCTAGCCTTTGCCAGCGAAGGCAGTTTCGGCCCTCACCCAATGATGCCGTATCTGCCAGCTAACAGAGAAATCGTAATTTTGTTAGATAGAGCTAACAATCTTGAACTTGTCGGCGAATCTTTGTCGGTGGAAACTAATTACAGTCACCAGTTAGTTACCTGTATAGACGAAGCAGAACATTTTGCCCAAAAAGCTGGATTTCCCGAACACGGACTGGTGGTTGTAGTTGGCGATGCTGCACTCGGTAATGGTGAAATTGTCAAGGGTATTGCGACAGAAAAACAACTTTTTGATGCTGTATCAGCAGGGTTGAAAAAATCCTCAACTGGCAAAGTTCACGTCGAAACAGATATGCGGGCGATGTACAATCCTACTCGGATGAAAAATATTGAAAATGCAACTCTCGATTTAGTTAAAAAAATCCAGCAATTCTGCCCAGAGTGCGGTTGGCCGGGATTCGAGATTGCCCAGAGGAAAATCGGGTTGCCCTGCGGACTTTGCTATTTTCCGACTCAGTTGGTGCGATCGACAATTTATCTATGTAAAAACTGCGGTTATACTAAAGAAGAACTGTTTCCCGACGGTCGAGAGACTGCCGATCCCGCTCAGTGTCAGTATTGCAACCCTTAAAAATAAGTTACTAATGATAGCCGTAGCAACCGATCGCAACTGGAAACCCGTTATTAAAGAATTTGAGGCTGTAGTGGGCAAAAACGGCGTAGTGCAGCGCCGTGAAGAATTGCTCGTTTACGAGTGCGACGGACTCGCCAGCTACCGCCAGCGCCCCGCCTTGGTGGTATTGCCGCGAACTACCGAGGAAGTGGCAAATGCGGTCAAAATATGCGATCGCAATTCCATTCCCTGGGTAGCTAGAGGCGCGGGTACAGGGCTTTCTGGCGGCGCTTTACCTGTAGAAAACTGCGTGCTGATTGTCACAGCCCTGATGCGAAAAATTCTGAAAGTAGACTTAGAAAATCAACAAGTAGTTGTGCAACCTGGAGTAATTAATAACTGGGTAACGCAAGCAGTTAGCGGCGCCGGTTTTTACTATGCGCCCGATCCTTCCAGTCAAATTGTTTGTTCGATTGGTGGCAACGTTGCTGAAAATTCTGGTGGTGTTCACTGCCTTAAATATGGAGTAACAACGAATCACGTTTTAGGATTGAAATTGGTACTTCCCGACGGTTCAATTGTGGATGTCGGCGGCGAAATTCCCGAGATGCCTGGTTACGATTTAACTGGTGTATTTGTCGGTTCCGAAGGCACTTTAGGCATCGCTACAGAAGTGACTCTGCGAATTCTTAAAGCGCCGGAATCGATTTGTGTTCTGTTGGCGGATTTTCCTAGCATTGAAGCAGCAGGCGAGTCAGTTTCCGATATTATCAGCGCTGGCATTATTCCCGGCGGCATGGAAATCATGGACAATATCAGTATTAATGCTGTGGAAGATGTGGTGGCAACTGGTTGTTATCCCCGTGATGCGGCGGCAATTTTACTCATAGAAATCGATGGTTTAGAGATAGAAGTTGCGACAAATAAGCAGCGAATTTCTGACATTTGTAAGCAAAATGGAGCGCGTAATATCACGACTGCTCACGATCCAGAAACGCGGATGAAAATTTGGAAAGGGCGGAAAGCTGCTTTTGCGGCGGCCGGTCATCTCAGCCCGGATTATTACGTGCAAGATGGCGTAATTCCGCGCACTCAAATGGCTTTTGTTTTGAAAGAGATTGAGGGTTTGAGTAAGAAATATGGTTATCGGATTGCGAATGTATTTCACGCGGGAGATGGGAATTTGCACCCACTGATTTTGTATGATAACTCGGTAAAAGGTGCGCTGGAAAAGGTGGAAGAATTGGGCGGGGAAATTCTCAGGCTGTGCGTGAAAGTCGGTGGCAGTCTTTCGGGGGAACACGGGATTGGTGCTGATAAGAAGTGTTTTATGCCGGATATGTTTTCGGAGGTAGATTTGGAGACGATGCAGTGGGTACGGGAGGTGTTTAATCCGAAAGGTTTGGCGAATCCTGGAAAGATGTTTCCGACGCCGAAGACTTGCGGGGAAGCGGCGAGGGCTAAGGTTGAAACTATGAAGAAGTTGGAGGGTGTGGAGGTTTTTTAAATCCCCAGTTTGATCGTTCGGATTTCAGTTTGTAGGGTGCGCAATGCGCACCGGTTGAGTTTGCGGTGCGCATTGCGCTACAAAGAATTTTTATTGGGTAACTAGATTTTGCTTCAGTTTGTAGGGTGTGCAATGCGGGCGTTGCTGAATTTAGGTATGATTCACCTAGCGAAGGCAATCCCTGAAATTTAGAGTAGGGGCAATTCATGAATTGCCCCTACTAAATTTCGGAGGCAAATCATACTCCTTTCTCAGCAACGCCCGCAATGCGCACCAGTTGAGTTTGCGGTGCGCATTGCGCACCCTACAAAGAATTTTTATGGTGATAACTAGGGCTTGCTGAATAATCGAGCACATATTGCCTCGTCTGGGTTTCGATAACGCGATCAAGAATAAAGTGCAAGATAAACAGGTAAAATAGATCAAAACCCGTGCATCACCCAGTGCGATCGTGTACAAAAAAGCTGAGCTTGCTCCTGCCTCACCCTCCGACTTTGAACTTCCCTCATGTGGAAAGTTGTCATCCCTCAACCGTTGGGTGAAAATAGCCGAACTAATCCCGTGGTCAGAATTTGAATCAGAATATGCGGAAAACTTCCCCACAGAAAAGGGGGCACCAGCCAAATCCTTTAGAATGGCATTAGGGGCATTAATTATCAAAGAAAAGCTGGGAATTAGCGATCGGGAAACAGTAGAACAAATCCGTGAAAACCCGTATCTGCAATACTTTATCGGTCAATCAAGCTCTAGTAATGAGCTACCATTTGATCCATCATTATTGGTACACTTTAGGCAACGAATTAGTCCGAACCTAATTAACAAAGTGAACGAACGCATGGTTGAAAAAATGCGCTCCATCACCCCAGTTAAAACCGAAAAAAAAAAAGGATTCGGACGCCAAAAATGAGTCACCCAATCGTGGCAAACTAATCATAGATGCAACCTGTGCCCCAGCCGACATTACCTATCCGACTGACTTAGGACTATTAAACAAAGCCAGAGTTCATACCGAAAAAATTATAGACATCCTGTATAAACAGATCAAAGATAAAGCCAACAAAAAACCAAGAACCTACCGCAATTTAGCAAGAAAAGACTACTTAGCATTAGCAAAGCAAAGACGACCAACTCGCAAGAAAAGAAAACAGGCAATTAAGAAACAACTTCAATATATCAAAAGAAATTTAGGTCATATTGAACAACTAATTGAGTCAGGTGCGGGTCTAGAAAGTCTGAATAAAAAGCAATATAAAACTTTGCTAGTTATCACAGAAGTCTATCGCCAACAACAGTGGTTGTTTGAAAATAATAAACAGAGCATAGAAGATAGAATAGTAAGTTTAAGTCAACCCCATATCCGCCCTATAGTCAGAGTAAAAGCCGGAAAAAGCGTAGAATTTGGAGCGAAACTATCAGCGAGCTGTTTTGAAGGATCTGTATTTTTAGACCGAATAAGTTGGGATAACTTTAATGAATCAGGAGACTTGAAAGCACAAGTAGAAGCCTATCATAACTTCACAGGATATTATCCAGAGTCAGTTCATGCAGATCGCATTTACCGCACAAGAGAAAACCGAGCTTGGTGTAAAGAAAAAGGCATTAGAATTAGTGGGCCACCCCTAGGAAGACCTCCGGCAAATGTGAGTAAAGAAAAAAAGAAGCAAGCCTTGGAAGATGAGAAGACTCGTCAGGCAATTGAGGGGAAATTTGGACAAGGAAAACGAAGGTTTAGCCTGAATTTGGTAATGACAAAACTTGATAATACATCTCGTACAGCTATTGCTATCACTTTTTTAGTAATGAACCTTTCTACCTGGTGGCGCCGGGTTTTTTGTGTGTTTTTATGGGGTTCGGGGAAAACAACACCTGTTTTTGGGTTTCAGATAATTTGCGCTTATATTTCACTCAATCGGGAGGCAGGAAAACTCATATCTAACTCTGGTTGAATAATCGATCACTCCCGATCGCCAAAAAGCGATCAATTATTCAGCAAGCCCTAACTAGAGTTTGCGGTGTGCAATGCGCTACAAAGAATTTTTGGTAACTAGATTTTGCGGTGCGCATTACGGTACAAAGAATTTTTATTATGGGTAACTACGCTAATGTACGATCGGCATTTTGATCGTAAATTCCGTGCCCTTGCCCAATTCTGAAGTACAATATAATTTGCCTTTGTGTCTTTCTACAATAATTTGATAGCTAATTGACAAACCCATTCCCGTGCCTTTACCAATGGGTTTGGTAGTAAAAAATGTATCGAATATGCGCTGTTTGACTTCTTCAGTTATTCCTGGGCCATTGTCGGAAATTTTGATTTCTACAAGATTGCCAACAACTTCTGTGCAAATCTTGATCTGGCTAAGTTTCTCTGACATTTCTTCAAAAGTTAGCTGACTGTTTGGATCGTCTAAAGCATCGATCGCATTGCTGAGAATATTCATGAAGACTTGATTTATTGGCCCTGCAAAACACTCAACAGATGGTAAATTTCCGTATTGTTTGACAATTTCAATTGGTGGCATTTCGCCGTTTCCTTTTAAACGGTGATTGAGAATTAACAGCGTGCTGTCAATACCTTCGTGGAGATTCATGGGCTTCATCTGTGAATCGTCATGTCGCGAAAAGTTCCGCAGTGATTGGACAATCTGGCAAATCCTCTCAACACCAATACTCATTGAAGATAATATTTTAGGTAAATCTTCAGCTAAAAAATCTAGTTCATTATTTTTTGTTTCCTGTTGAATTTCTGGGATAGGATTGGGATAGTGCTGTTGGTACAGTGCGAGGAGGTGTAACAAGTCTTTAGCATAATCTTTGAGGTAAGCAAGATTGCCATGAATGAAGGTGACTGGGTTGTTGATTTCGTGAGCGACTCCGGCAATTAGCATTCCCAAACTCGACATTTTTTCGCTTTGAACTAATTGGGAATGAGTATTTTTTAGTTCGTCAAGTGCTGCTGCTAGTTGTGCTGATTGTTCTCTGCTTTGTGCTTCGGAATTCTGCAAAGCTTCTTCGTCTTTTTTGCGATCGGTGATGTCTCTCTGTACGCCGATGAAATGAGTTAATTTGCCTGTTTTGTCCCGCACTGGAGATATTGATAAAGCATTCCAAAAAACGGTTCCGTCTTTGCGATAATTCTTGAGTATTACCTGACATTCGCTGTCAGTTTTCAATGCTTGGCGGATGATTTCTAGGGCTTTGGAGTCGGTATCGCTTCCTTGTAAAAATCGGCAGTTTTTGCCGATAATTTCTTCCCGCCGATAGCCTGTCATGCTTTCAAATGCGGGATTGCAATAGATAATTGGATGTTCGGGGTTGGTGGCGTCAGAAATTGCAACTCCGGTGCTGGTAGCTGCCATAGCTCGATCGTACAACCAAAGCATTTCTTCGGCGCGTTTGCGATCGGTAATGTCCCGCAAGGTGGCTAAATAAGCGATTTCTCCCTCCCATTCCGTTTCCACCACCCGCATTTCTACTACAGCATTTGCTTTATGCTTGCGAATAGCTTCAACTTCTGTTTGTACGACGCGCATTCCTGCTGCTTCTGTTTCTCCAACTTGGGGAATAATATCCGCGTCCATTTCAATGTCGCAAGCTGAACCTTCTACTACCAAATTGCCAAAAAATGCTTGCCCTAAAAGTTCCTCTGCTTTGCAGTTAAATAGCGCTTCTGCTGACGGGTTGGCAAAACAGACAAGCCCTTGTTTGTTGACGATTGCGATCCCGTCGGCATTTTTGGCGATCGTATTTCGGAACCGAGATTCGCTAGCTTTCAAATCGTGCTTTAACTGTTCCATTTCAAGCTGTATCTGCTGTAATTCGCACAGATTAACAATATAAGCTTCGGAAATGTTGGTTTTTGCGGAATTCTCGGGTAGATTTTGATAATTTGTTTGATCAGTCATAGTATTAGCGTTTTTTTGAGGGTGACTACTAATATTACTGAGTTTATTTTGTGGATCGGCTTCACGAAAAAACATATTTGAATCCTACCAAATTTTTTTGTTAAATCAAAGTGTGACGATCGCCCAATTCTCCTGCCAATTTAGGGAGAGAATAATTCCCCCCCGATGTTAGCACATTACTTTTAGGGTTTATCCTAAAATATCGTTAAAGTTATCGAGCGATCGCCATTTAATTATTTATTCACAATTGACTAAGTAATTTCAACAACATCGGCATTTACGTAGTAGGGAAACGAACTATTAAGAGTGGAGATACCTTCAATCCCCCTCGCACCGTACAAGATCAGATAGTAGACGCGCAAATCATAAATATTTAGAAGCAAATGCTAAGTATAAATTATTATATGATTTTCCCAAAAATACGCTGCTAGGCTAGACAAGCAAACTCATCCTTTTAGATAAAAAGTGATCGTAGTTACCAATTACCAGAAATAATTGGTTTAAAGCCTTTCCCTGATCGGGAGAAACTAAAAGAAGACGATTCATTACTTTAATCCTCTTCCTTTCAGGTAGAGTTCGCTGTCAACCCTTCGACTTGCTTCGGCTACGCTCAGCACAAGTCGCTCAGGGTAAGCTGTCAACGCTTTGACTTGCTTCGGCTACGCTCAGCACAAGTCGCTCAGGGCGAGCTGTCAACTGAATGAAGGAATTATGTCTCTGCTGCCAGATTTGATATAGAATGTAACCTGTCTATTTTTGCGATCGCAATTTCAAACTAATGGCACGTCTAGCACTTCTGAGCGTATCCAATAAAACCGGGCTAATCGACTTAGCGCGCAGTCTAGTAGAAGAATTTAAATTTGACATAATTAGCAGCGGTGGGACAGCAAGCGCCCTCAAAGAAGCTGGCATCCCTGTCACCAAAGTTGCGGAATATACTGGTTCTCCCGAAATTTTGGGCGGGCGAGTCAAAACACTTCATCCGCGCATCCACGGGGGTATTTTAGCGCGCCGCGATGTAGCAGAAGACATCGCAGATTTAACGGAAAATCAAATTCGGGCGATCGACTTAGTTGTTGTCAATTTGTATCCATTTGAACAGACAATTGCTAAACCTGGTGTAACGTTAGCAGACGCGATCGAGCAGATAGACATCGGCGGGCCGGCGATGCTGAGAGCTTCCGCTAAAAACCACGCTCACTTGAGTGTTTTGTGCAATCCTGAACAGTATAATACTTATTTAGCTGAACTTCGGCAAAACGGCGGGGAAGCCTCTTTGAAATTCCGGCAAGAGCGCGCGCTAGAAACATTTGAACATACAGCAAACTACGATCGCGCGATCGCCAATTATCTCAGTAGCCAATCCGCAGCATCGAAGCTACCACAGGAGTTTAGTGTATCAGGTACAGAGTTGCAAACTCTCCGCTATGGTGAAAATCCCCATCAAGCCGCCACCTGGTATCAAAGCGGAATTACGCCTACAGGCTGGACAACTAGCACAATTCTGCAAGGCAAAGAATTAAGCTACAATAATTTAGTAGATTTAGAAGCAGCAAGACAGTTAATTGTAGAATTTCTAGAGACTCCCGCCGCCGCTATTCTGAAACATACAAATCCTTGTGGTACAGCCTTGGGAACAACTATTTCCGAAGCCTATCAAAAAGCTTTTGACACCGATTCAGTCTCAGCTTTCGGCGGAATTGTCGCCCTCAATCGCCCGATTGATGCAGCCACCGCCACGATGTTAACTAAAACATTTTTAGAATGTATTGTCGCGCCTGGGTGTGAACCGGAAGCAGAAGAAATTATCAAGAAAAAGGCGAAAGTTCGAGTATTAATTTTGCCGGATTTGACTAAAGGCTCAGCACAAACTGTGAAAGTAATTGCAGGCGGTTTACTGGTACAAGACTCGGACAATCTAGTAGAAGAAACTAGCAAATGGCGCGCAGTTACTGACAAACAGCCGACTGCTGATGAGTTTGCAGAATTGCTGTTTGCTTGGAAAGTCGCGAAACACGTCAAGTCTAATGCGATCGTTGTGACGCGCGATCGTACTACAATCGGTGTTGGCGCGGGACAGATGAACCGCGTGGGATCAGTTAAACTAGCATTGGAACAAGCTGGAGAGAAGAGTAAAGGAGCGATTTTGGCTAGCGATGGCTTCTTCCCCTTCGACGATTCGGTAAAAACGGCGGCTGAGGCGGGGATAATTGCGATCGTCCAACCGGGAGGAAGTATGCGCGATCAAGATTCGATCGCAGCAGCCAACCAACTTGGAATTACAATGGTTTTCACTGACATCCGCCACTTCTTGCATTAGGAATAATGCCTAGCAATTCTTAATTGTGTATGCCTGTTATAGGAATATAATAGTGTTCGCGGGTGTCAACTTAAATCGAAAATTCTTTGTATCTCTTGTTGGTATCGGAGTCTCGATCCCCTAAATCCCCCGAAAGCAAGGGGGGACTTTGAGAAGACTCTTCTCCCGTCTTAAGACGGGAGACATTGACACTCTTATCTCGTCTTAAGACGGGAGATTTTCACACTTTTGTCCCTCCTTACTTAACAAGAGGAACTTTGACACTCTTGTCCCCCCCTTAAGAAGGGGGGTTAGGGGGGATCGAGAAGACTATGAAACCAATCCAAACTGTTATATTCCTACCAATTTTCCAGTTTCCTCTTTAAAAAATTATGACTTACATTGAACAACCAATTAAACCGCAAGACGTAAAAGTCAAAATCCTGCTGACTGGCGGACATCAGTGCACCATTACGCTCAAATCGGATACACCATTATTGCACAGTCTTGTCAAGACATTAGTCGATCGCACGCAACAAACACCCGGTTTTCCCACCTTATTTCAAATCCCCATAGACGACGGGCGTTCCGCCCTTTCTTTTCCCGGCGAACACCTAGTCGGATTAGTCACAGAGCCCCCAATTTACTTGCAGCAACTGCAACCGCAGCAGCCAGCAATTCCCATAGAAATTCCCGCAGAAATTCCTGTAGAAATTCCCGCGCCTGCACCTGTAAATGACGATTTAATATCTCGCTACGCCCAAATAGATAACTTTTTGACAGCAGCCGAAAAAAACAAACTAATCAAGTATGTTTTAGGAAAGGAATCACAATTTGTGAGTACCAGCACCTCAACAAATGCCGAAGATTACCGTCGCTCAATGGTGCTGCACTCCTTCCCCGAATTTTCAGCACTGATGGTGAATCGCATCAAAGCAATTCTCCCCGACGTGCTGCGAAAATTAAATATTTCCTCATTTTCACTGGGTGACATAGAAGCTCAGTTAACTCTGCACAATGACAACAACTTTTACAAACTTCACAACGACAGCGGCTCGCCAGATACCGCCACCAGATTTTTTACTTACGTTTACTATTTCAATCGAGAACCAAAGGCTTTTTCGGGTGGGGAATTGCTGATTTATGATAGCAAAGTTGAGAACAATTTTTATGTTGCAGATGAGACATTCAGAACTGTTGAACCTCGGAATAATAGTATAGTATTTTTTCTGAGTCGCTATATGCACGAAGTTTTGCGAGTTAGCTGTCCCTCCAAAGCTTTTGCTGATAGTCGTTTTACGATTAATGGCTGGGTTCGAAAAGCGGATTGAGATTTGTTGCATAATTTCTTTTTAATAGCAAAACCGCAGATTTAAGGCAGATAAACGCAGATAAACGCAGATATTTTCAAGAGAAAACGGCGGTTGAAACCGCGTCTACACAGACAAAACCCAGATGGTGCGTGGGTTGAAGAATGGACGGTTAACATTATCTTTTTTTATTGACACCGCATTTTCCTCAGTCCGCAGAGGCGGACATCGTTTGTGTAGATGCGGTTTCAACCGCCGTCTACATCTCTATATTTACTCTTGTGCGCCAGCATTTTTGAGCAATTTCACAACAGTGGAATAACCCTTAAATTCAGCTAACATTAAAGCCGTATAATTGCCCGGATTTTTGTGATTTAGCTCTGCACCAGCGGCGATTAAAATCTTAACTGCATCAGCATAACCCCGATGGGCGGCCCACATGACAGCAGTTGCGCCAGAATCATCGAGCAAGTTGACATCTGCGCCTTTTTCGACTAAGATTTGGACGATCGCCAAATAACCGCGATCGCACGCCTTCATCAAAGCCGTTTTCCCCAAATCCGCCGGGATATTCGGATCAGTACCAACCTCAAGCAAAGCTTTCACCGTTTCAGTATGTCCGTGAAACGTAGCCAGAGTCAAAGCCGTCTCCCCAAAGTTTTTAGCATTCAGAAAATCAGCCCTATTTTGATGGACTTTTTGCAACAAAGCCGATACGATCGCACTATGGCCGTGAACAGCCGCCACCAGCAAAGGCGTATCGCCCAACCGATTTCTCGCACCGACACTAGCGCCTCGGTTTAAGAGCAATTCCACTACATCTTCGCAGCCTTCAACCACCGCAAAATTCAACGCAGTTTCATCATCTTTATCTTTCGCGTTGATATCCGCGCCAGCATCTAGTAACATATGGGCGATCGGCAAATTGCCCCCAGCAGCAGCCGCCATCAAAGCCGTCCCCCCATCTCCACTTTTCACATTCGGATTAGCACCCGCACCAAGCAAAGCCCGCACTACTTCAATATTGCCAAAATCCGCAGCTAAAGTTAAAGCAGTTTCACCCTCTTTGTCACAAATTTCCGCATCAGCACCAGCGGCCAACAGCACCTCAACTACCGCCAAATTGTCCGCCGTAGCAGCCTCCATCAAAGCAGTTTTGCTCTCTAGATTTTTAAGATTAGCATCCGCAGCGCGATCGAGCAAAATTCGGACAATTTCAGCGCTACCTTGACTAACAGCTAAAAACAACATAGAATTATCAGCAGTAGCTCCCGCATCAGCCAAAGCTTGAACAACAGCTTCGTGTCCCGATAAAGCCGCTATTTTCAGAGCAGAATCTCCATCTTTATCTCGGACATTCACATCAGCTTTAGCATCAAGTAACAGTCGCACAACATTGATATCGCCTTTGAGACAAGCAGCCATCAAAGCCGTACTTCCATCATCATTTTTAGCATCAACATCAGCATCCCCAGCCAACAACAGCCCCATCACGTCAGCCTGTTTGTGAGCCGCCGCCAGCATCAAAGCCGTCAGCCCAAAACGCCTGCTCACAAGGTTGACATTAGCGTCATTGTTTAGTAAAATACGCACGATTTCCGTATAGCCCTTTTGGGCAGCAAACATCAAAGCCGTCGTCCCCTCAGAGTCTTTGGCATTAGCGTCAACTCCCTTAGCGAGTAAAGCTTGGAGGTGAATAATATTGCCAGTCTTGGCGGCTTGAATCAATACAGCGTCTTGTTTAGTGGCAGGCATAAATAGTCTCTCATCCCGTATATTTTTACCGTCGCACGAGACGGCATGGCTGGTATGCTAAGTTTTATGAAGTATGTTTGCTAATCCTCAGAACACTATGAACCTCGAAATTCCGGAGTCAGTGAAAGTTTGGAGCCAATTCTTCCACCCAGTTTTAATGTGGGTATTGCTGGCAATCTCATTTTATGCTTTGTATCTCGGCGTTCAAATCCGGCGCACCAGAAGTGCCGAAGGCGATGTCAAAAAAGAGTTAATTAAAGGTAAATTCAACATCAAGCACCACCAGATGGGCTCTTTGCTGCTAGCCTTAATGGTAACAGGGGCGATCGGCGGAATGGCCGTCACCTACATCAACAACGGCAAATTATTTGTCGCCCCGCACCTAGTAGCAGGCTTAGGAATGACCGCAATTATTGCCATTTCAGCCTCGCTGACTCCTTTGATGCAAAAAGGTAACAATGTTGCCAGATACACTCACATCTTTCTGAATGTGGGGCTCTTAGGGCTGTTTGGCTGGCAAGCGGTAACAGGCGTGGAAATCGTGCAGAGAATTATCAGTAAAATGTGATAATTTGGTAAAATTGCTAATCACTAATTGCCCCAAGGTAATTAGTGATTAACAATTAAATTGTCATCTTATTTATTGGGTTTAATAGCCCAGCGCTACTGCGGATGATATAATAGAACAAATTTAAATAAAACGAAAGTTTATAACATTATTGATAATCCCACAGAGTAGGAGATTAAGATGCAAGTCAAAGATATGACAGTTGAGCAACTGCGGGACTTGATTCGGCACACCGTTGAACAGTGTTTAGAAGAATATTTGGGCGATCCTGATGCAGGTTTAGAGGTTAAAGAAGAAGTCAAGCTGAAATTATTGGAGTCAATCAAGCGCAAACAAGCAGGAGAAAGTAGCATCGATCGCACTTTGGGAACAAAAGGTCGATCGCATTTTCCTAGCTCCTAAATTGCTATAATAACAATTAGCAAAAAAATTTCAACATAAAGCCTATGTCTACTTATAGCGAGGTACTGAGTCAGGCTCAAAGTCTCACTCTTGACGAGCAAAAGCAAGTTTTAAAAGTATTGTCAGAATTGATTCGGCAGCGGGAAACAACCCAGACTCAGGATAGCAGTGAAAGATTGCCCAGGAAAAATTTAAAGAGATGGCGAGGTTTTTTGCCGAAGCGTGTGGATGCTTTGGAATTCCAGTTGCAACTTAGAGCAGAATGGGATGATTAATAAATATCTTCTCGATACCAACATCCTGATTTACTACTTCAATGATGGGCCGGAAGTCCAGTCTATATTTGATGAGATTGAAGCTGGAGATGCAGAGGCATTTTACTGTCCGATTAGTTGGGTGGAGTTACTTTGTTACCCGGCACTGACAGAAGAACAAGCGAATGAGATGCGAGAATTTCTGAGGCTTCTTAAGTGCGTATCATTGACAGAATCAGTTTTAGATAGTGCAGCCCAAATTCGCCGAGATTATCGCTTAAAACTAGGTGATGGTATAATTGCAGCCTGTGCTTTAGTTGAGGGATGTGTTTTGGTGACTCGTAATGCTAAGGATTTTAAGCACGTGGATGGGTTAACTATATTGAATCCATTTGATTAGGTAAAAGAAGGGGCGATCGTACTTTGGGAAGAAAAGGGCGTACTTTGGGAAGAAAAGGTCGATCGCACGAGCGAAATTTCAGACTATCTGGTATAATCAGGCAGGTAGCTCTAATAATTTTCAATAGCTATGAACTATGAAAACTCAAGAACTTCGCCAGAACCTTAAGCAATCGATAGATAGCTTATCTCCTGAACGGCTGCTCGTTGTGGCTGATTTTTTAGCTTACTTAGCAGAACGTGAAAGCAATGAAGCTACGGTGGAATTATTGAAAATTCCCGGTTTTCTAGAAGCATTTAATAAAGCCAAAAAGGATGTAGCAGCAGGTAAGGTGACGACCGTTGAGCAACTCAAACGAAAATATTGATGAAAATCTGAATTTTTATTCAGTGGTTCTTAGCTTTGATGCTCAGGAGTTTTTTGAAGAAGCATCGGCATCTTTACAACGCAAGCTAGATAGATGTTTTGAAATGTTGAAAACTGACCCTCGCAGTCATCCAAATATTAAGCAACTCAAAGGTGATTTAGCTGGATGCTATCGCTATCGCGTTGGAGATTATCGGGTTGTTTATGACATTCATGAGGAGCAAAAGCGGGTGGTTGTGAATATTATCGCTCATCGTCGTGAAGTGTATTAGGGCGCGCTTTGGGAAGAAAAGG
>CASBQF010000411.1 GCA_949127775.1 Oscillatoriales cyanobacterium PMM_0080 | reverse complement strand
CCCCAGGGCTGCCCCGCCCTCCAGCTCCGGGTCTTCCCAGAGCAGCAGGAATGCCGCCGGCACCCCCACCGCCAGCACCAGCACCAGCACCAGCACCAGCACCAGCACCAGCACCAGCATCCTTCGCCACACCTAAAAACGCGAGCCCCAGCAATGGCGAAAATCCGACTTTAAAAGACCTAGTAATCCGAGCCAAAGAAGAAGGAGTATCCGATCTTCACCTCGGAGTCAATGAATTCCCACGCTTCCGCAACCGAGGCGAGATTGCCGACATTGGCTATCCGCCAACGGATTTAGATACGTTTTTTGGCTGGCTGCGCGAGTGCATGAGCGATGAAGAAATTGAAATTTTCCAAAAAAACCTAGACTTTGACGGCGCTTTCGACTTCGGCTTCGTCCGCATTCGGATCAGTTGCATGGACTCCTTAGCCGGCCCTGGCATGGTACTGCGATTAATTCCTGCCAAAATCATGACACTGGAGGAATTGAACCTACCCGAAGTCTTTAAGAAGATATCTGGCTTCCACAAAGGGCTGATTTTGGTGACGGGGCCGACAGGCTCGGGCAAGTCTACCACTCTCGCGGCGATGATCGATTACATCAACAAGACTAAAGCCTACAACATCATCACGATCGAAGACCCGGTGGAATTCGTACACGAAAGCAAAAAATCTTTGATCAAGCACCGGGAAGTCGGCAGACACACTCTCAAGTTTATGAATGCTCTCAAAGGCGCTCTGCGTCAAGATCCAGACATGATCCTAGTAGGAGAGATTCGGGACAGAGAGACCGTGGAAATCGCCCTCAAAGCCTCTCAAACCGGTCACTTAGTTGCAGGAACCCTGCACACCAACAGTGCAATCAAAACCCTAAACCGGATTCTGGATATGTTCGGGCCCGAAGAACAGGAAGCCATCCGAGTTTCAATTTCTGAGTCCCTAGTCGCGATTATTGCCCAACTTTTGTGTAAAACCACAGATGGCAAGCGCGCGGCTTTCCATGACGTTATGATCAATACCGATGTGGTCAAAGAATACATTCTCAAGGGGCAGAATGAGGAAATTAATCAAATCATGATCAAAGATACTTATGAAGGCATGACGACGATGAATCAGTCGCTCTACGGTCTTTATCAAGAAGGTCGGATTACCGAAGAACTTTGTGTCGAGAACTCGCCGTACCCGAACGAAATGGCCCAGATGCTCCGAGGCCGAGTCTAACGATCGAGTGTTAATCGAGAGTTAATTGTTAACTGTTAACTGTTAACTTTAATTGTTAACTGTTAACTGTTAACTTTAATTGGTGTACTTTATTGAAAGTCGATCGCCCGATATTGCCAGAATTTTTCAAAGGCATTGCGCTATTTACACCAGGGGGAGACTTAATCTATTGCATAGACCCCCGCAAGCAAACTCAGTGGCACTTGCAGTTATGTGTAGCTCTACAGGAGATACTCGGTTTATCGGAACCGCCGCATTTTCTGATACCTTGCTACACGGCAACTGTTGACTGCTGGATCGATCGCACCGATCGACAGTTGCGCGTTGCAGCCGAGGCATACTCCCCCGTACTGCGACATCAAACGCTACTAAATGCCATTTTTGGTACTGCTGACTTGGTTTGGGAAGCCCGCAGCGACGAAATCTGCGAACCAATGGCGATCGCCACTTATCACGAACAATTCCCCGAACTATGGGAAAATCACGACTTAGTTGTACAATACCCGATCGACCTTGGGCGATCGGACTCTGGCAATTGTGCGATCGTACCTCCCTCGCGTTTCCCGCAATCGCAGCGGATACCTATTCCCAAACCAACAGCACTCACCCCACCACCACCAACTCAAGGATACGTTTTGCGGCTGTTTGTTTCCGGTAGCAACCCCAGCACCCAACGCACCCTAGAAACTGTACACCAATTATTAGAGCAATGTCTCGATCGCCCTTACACATTGAAAGTAATCGATGTATTGAAACATCCCGAACAAGCAGAAGCAGATCAGATTTCAGCAACTCCCACTTTAATTAAAATCTGGCCAAAACCCGTCCGCCGAATTGTCGGTGAATTGAACGATGCTGCCAAAATAGTCAGACTGCTGAGCAATTCAGAATTTTAGATATTTGCACTGCGCACCTTGATCGTGGTTGGAGCGGAGCAGAGCATTTTTTATTGGTTTGATCGTTCGGACTTTAGTCCTCATAAATAGGAGGACTAAAGTCCTCACTACGAACCCATTTTTTATAATAATTGACCGGACATGAATTAGTCCTGTCTCCAAAAGAGATGCACCCAAAGTCGATCGGCTTAATCAGGAAGACAAACATCAGGAGCGCACAAACCTGCGAAATCCAAAGTTGTGACTGTCAGCGTATCCAACTCAATTCGCCGAATCACATGATTGTTCGTATCAGCAACAAACAAATGAGGCCCGATCGCACTTAAGCCAGAAGGTTCAAAAAATCGAGCCTTGAGACCTTTAGCATCAACCAAACCAGCAGTACCATCTCCAACCATTGTTATACACGTACCGCCCCGGTGGTCAATCCGCTTAATTTTGTGATTATAAGTATCAGCAACCCAGAGATAATTTTGAGCATATTCAACACCCAAACAGTGCTGCAATCTAACCTCCTCACCGCGGCCATCTTTGTCCCCAAAACCAAACAAGTCACCGCTACCGCAGACAGTTCGCACCTTCGATTCTTCATCGATACCAACAGCGCGAATCGAACTAATTTCGCTGTCAGCCACAAACAACTCCGATCGATCCGTAGACAAGCCGCTGGGCTGGGAAAAAGCAGATTCTGCCAGATTCCCATCAACACAGGATTCTCGGCCATTACCGGCATAGGTAGTAATTCTGCCAGTATCTAACTGCATTTCCCAAATTTGGTGTGAGCCCGCCATCGCGATAAAGAGTCGATCGCCAACTCTTTCCAAATCCCAAGGCGAATTCAATTGCATTTCTAAAGCCTTCCCGCTGCGGGGTGCAATGTCCTGACTTTGTTCGCCAGTACCAGCCACAGTTTCAACTTTCTGAGTCGTAAAGTCGATCGTTCTAATAGCATGATTTTCCGTATCAGCAACATAGAGAATTTGACTTTCGGCATCAAAAGCCATACCTTGAGGTGCAAAAAACTCAGCCTCTTCAAAGTTGCCATCAGTTAAACCCGGTTTCCCCGTACCAATGACGTGCAGCACTTCGCCATCGGTACTGCTGACAACAATCCGATTGTGTCCAGAATCCGCAACAAATAAGCAAGAACCGACCAAGCTTTGGATGACTGAATTAGCAGGCCCGGCCATTACAGTTTCATTTACAGATTCACTGTCCTCAGCCATTTCGCCCAACAGCGCCTCATGTTGGTGAAGCTGTTTTGCCTCCGTTGCGGCGATCGCAAATGCCAGCACTTTACCAGGAAAAGCCAGCGGAGTTGATACAGGTTTGCGCTCTTTTTCTAAGCTGAAACGAAGTTCTCTAAAGTCGATCGCATTTTTATTTTTATATTCAGCAATTAACTTGGCAACTAGCGAGTCAAGTGCATCTCTATTGCCTTCGCCGGAAACAAAACCAACGACATAACTTTCAGGATCGATCACCATTAAAGTCGGCCAAGCGCGAACAGCATAGCTTTGCCAAACTTTCATCCCGCTGTCTACGATTACGGGATGTTCAATATCGTAGCGGAGGATAGCTTGGCGGATGTTTTCTACATCTTTTTCGTTCTCAAATTTCGCCGAGTGAACACCGATAACCGTCAGGGAATCTTTATATTTTTGTTCCAGGTATTTTAAGTCGGGGAGGACGTGCAAACAGTTGATGCAGCAATACGTCCAGAAGTCGAGGATGACGACGCGCCCCTTTAACGATGCAATGGATAAAGGTTTCTCGGTGTTCAACCAGGGGTATTTTACGGGGAATTCTGGTGCTCTGACGCGAGGCATGGATATCTCCTTGGCCGGGGGCTGAGTAATTTTTATACTTCTTTAATTTAGCGGGAAGTTTGGGAAGATGGGGAAACGGGAGGTTAAGGAAACCGCAGAGAGTGCACAGGAGGAGGATGAGAGCGATGATTTCCACGGGCCAGCACGGGGCATCCGGTGGCTACAGAGACACCCACCTACAGTTTTGAATCTAAGGCGTTTGGTCAAAAAACCGCGACAGTCAAAAATTCTCTCCCTGGCCGGTCAAATAATGCCGATCGACTGAATTGTTATCCAATGGTGTGTGCGGGACTACATTCGTTGCCCAAAAACGCCTGAGAATGACCGTCATAAAGCTTAGCCAGTAACGTCCTCAACCGAGTCAAGTTCCAAGATATAAAGTGACGGCAATAGTAAATGATTATCAGCGTCAAGGCTTTGGTTATCAAGATTATGATGGCGCTTCAAACTATGGTATTTCTGTATCTTCCTCGGCTTGGGTAAATTCGTATTTAGAAGCAATACTAATCTGCGGAAACTATTATATTTAGAAAAAGGATGGGACAATCACCACGATATTGTTGCCTGCGAGCGGGTGTCAGGTTAGACTTTTCGACTTCGATGCAGAGCCGAGTAATGCCTGCCGCGAGTCTCTGCCTGGTTTTTTCTATAAGATTAGTTGGAAATTAAACATATCGCTGTAGGGGCGGGTTCACCAAAAATATGTGCCTCCTACAAACAAACAAAATAAACCCGCCCTCTTCTCTTCTCTTATTCCGAGGATTAATGCTAGGAAATCGCAGATTAATGGTCTAGTTCTGGCCTTGGGCTGGGGCGGGTTTATTAATATTTGCAATACAATCGGAGTCTGATCGTGAACCCGCCCCTACAGGCCTCTCAATATTTAAAGTCTGACTCGGTACTCTTTCACCTAACAGCAACCGCCGCCGTTATAGTGCCAAGTCGAATTAGTAACTAACACCTGATCCGGCATTAATCCCCCCAAATTTCTAGCCGTTTTATCGCATACCGCCGCGGGAACTCCCCGCTGCAAGACGTGACCAGCCTCGTCATCAAACCACTCTTGTGACCCTGCATAAATCGCCGTCTTGCCAGTGAAAATGCAAGCTCCATCCGGGGGGATGTCCACTTTAAAAGACACTGTATCGAGGCTTTCTAGCAGCAGATCCGCATCCAATTTGTAATTGTGTTTGTCCAGCAGTCGGTAAGGACGGCGGGCCCGCACTTCCACTTGCCCGAAGCCCACGTCTACAAGGTGTTGAACGTATTCTGCGTAAGTCAGAGCCCCCGACAAACACAAGGCCCGCAAGCGTTCGTCTTGCTTTAAATGTTGGGGAATTGTGCGAGTTGCGATCGGATCGCTCATCAACAACCTGCCGCCAGGTTTCAACACCCGATAAGTCTCTTTTAATGCTTTAGCTAAATCCGCAGGTTCAAAGATATTAAACAAGCAATTTTGGGCGACAACATCTACAGAAGCATCCGGTACCGGCAACGCAAAAGCATCGCCTGCTCTAAGTTCAACAAAATTAGCATCAAACCAATCATTTTCTTGGGCGGCAATTTGCAGGTTGCGCGCAGCAGCTTCTCGCATTGCTGCAACCGGATCGACGGCAATTACTGCTCCCTTTTTTCTAGAGAAATAAGCAAATTGCAGTGCTTCTAAACCGCCACCAACGCCTACATAAAGCACGACTGGATTGCCGACAAGTTCGGCGGCGTGGACTGTTGTACCGCAGCCATAATTCATCTCTTGCATTTGTTCGGGAATTTTTAATCCGGGCAGTTGCAAGGGGCTGCTTTGGACGCAGCAAAGTCCAATTTGGGGGGTTTCGGCAACATCACTGTAAAACTTGGCTGCTGTTTCGAGGTAGGTCATTTTTGAGTGTCCTAATTTTTTATTTTTAACCGCAGATACAGCACTGGCGGGATGCCAATGCCACGAATAAGCTCAGAAAGATTTTGTTAGGTAGCAAATTCGACTTTTTGTTCGGATTTGGGCTGATTTTCGGGTTCGGAAACTGTTTTTTCGGGAGCCGCTAAGTCGGCGGTTGGCTGGCTAGGAGTTTCATCAGCGACTGGTGGCGCTGGCGGTACAAGATTGGGAGATTGTTCTGGTATTGCAGGAGCGACTACTTGTGGTATTGGTGCTTTTTCGGTTATTTCTGGTAGGGTTGGTGGCTCTGAAGGAGTAGCAGGTTCGGGATCTTGATTCAAAAAGTTGCGGAACTGATTGTAGTATCCTTTATATTCAGGTTTCTCTATTTGGGGAGATGCTGTTGTTGCCGGTTCTATTATTTTAACTGGTGCAACAATTTTCGGGGTTTCTAATTGTTGAGTTGCTGTCGGTGTCGGTTCTGTTACTTGAATGGGTTCTATAACTTTGGGTGCTTCGAGTTGCGGGGTTGCTGTTGGTTTTGGTTCTATTATTTGAACGGGAGCAACTTCGGGAGCAACTGTTTTATCTAAGCTTGGTTCGGTTAGTGGGGTTTTTTCTAATTCAGGTGTCGGTTTTGGTTCGGGGGTTGGTGTTGGTTTGGGCTTGGGGGCTTGGTATGTACGATCGACTATACCGCCAGCATCTACTACGCTTAGCTCACCTCGCACTAATTTAGAAAGAGTATCTTGCCCCTGCGGTTCGTAGTTTATCAGTCTGACTGTATTATTAAAGGCGTTTTTGACGATATTTCCCCGCTCGTCGATTAATTCTAGCTGTACCCAATTTTTCCCGGGTTTGAATCCTCTAAGATATATAGGTTGCAACTGGTCGATCGCAAAACTTTCACCGTTAACTGTGGCTCGAATTTTCCAGTCGAGGATGTCATCTTGGGAATTTTCTTGAGCCAGATGGTGCAAAGGCGCATTTGTCAAGTAAAAATCGAGCAGGATTGGTTCTGCCCCGTAGCTGCCTTGCGGGCTGTTGTACGTTAATAGAGGCAATGTTCGATCGGGATTATTATCCCCAGTTTTGGTAAAAACATGAAAAGTGGTTTGAGCGAAAGCACCTTCGTTTTTAAAGCTCTCTTCCCAAGGGCGAGCTGCGAACACCCGCAGGATATGGGTTCCGGGTTCTAAGTCCGAAAGTGTTAAAGTTTGGTTGATATCGTAAACTGCTGCATAAGGTTGGTTGTCTAATAACACTTGCAGATGGGGGCCCAAACCCAAGTTTGCTTCTTTGAAAATGGGGAAGTCTTTAACTTGGAACTGAACAGATACATTTATATCCTGAAGCACTTCATCAGGTAATGGAAACAAAATACTAATTTGAGGCTGGTAGATTTCTAGAGCCTGACGCAGTTTTTGAATGGCTTCTGGGGGAGAAGCCTCTGAGATTTTGTTTAAGAGGGCGGAAGCTGAGTTGCTTTTGTTCCCTGATTTGGACGATTCGGGATTGCCCGCGCCACAACTTGCTACACCCAAAATTAATACTGCTACTGCGAATAATGCCAGCAGCCTGCCCGCAACGGTTCTGTGCCTATTGATGCCAATCACGCGACGATACTCCTAGAAGCCTTCTCATAGGGAACTATAGCCCAAAACCGAATTTAGTATTTGGGAATTGTCGATCGGGAATCCGAAATAGTCGTCGCCCCAGGAAACAGTGACGAAGCGAGCCACTAATCATTTTCCGAATATCACTCCCGTAGCCATTTTCACAATATCTTTGTATAAATTTAATATTTCTTTATTTAGTATTTGGGAATTGTCGATCGGGAATCGGAAATAGTCGTCGCCCTAGGAAACAGTGCCGAAGCGAGCCACTAATCATTTCCTGAATATCACTCCCGTAGCGATTTTCACAATATCTTTGTATAAATT
The DNA here is from genome assembly GCA_949127775.1 of Oscillatoriales cyanobacterium PMM_0080. Taxonomy (GTDB): domain Bacteria; phylum Cyanobacteriota; class Cyanobacteriia; order Cyanobacteriales; family Microcoleaceae; genus Microcoleus. The sequence continues at coordinate 7,047 of CASBQF010000411.1, read as the reverse complement.
TAATATTTCTCTATTCTCTTATCTTTGAGTTTTGTAAATTTAATGGCAATAACACTTGACTTTTTTGAGTGCTTGTGGAAAACAAACGGTTATGACATCAAAAATTGAGGCTTTTTCAAAATAATTCCTGCCTAAATTACCTAATCTTTGAGTTTTGTAAATTTAATGGTAGTAACACTTGACTTTTTTGAGCGCTTGTGGAAAACAAACGGTTATGACATCAAAAATAGAGTCTTTTTTAAGTATTGTTAACAAGCGATTAATACTCCTCAAAGCAAGCTTATAATTCATAAAAGTCCATCAAAAGGAGCAGCCGCATCAAACCTAAATTTAAGGATGCGATCGGTGGCTCATCTGGCGAGAAGAGTTAGCAGTACCCAGCTACATTGTTAGCGACACTGGGGAACTGGCTTCTTTAAGGAAGCAAAATGCTTGGGGAGACGATACACCTGCGTCTAACTCTGCAAAGAGTGAAGTGCAAGCAGTATCGGTGAACCGAGAATCCCCGTACCAAAAGCCCGGGGAATGTCAGGTACAGTATTTCAGTTCTCGTTCCTTGTCTTACCGAGAGGAGAGTCTTCATGACCATTAGTCCTCCAGAGCGAGAGGTAAAAGTTAGAGTAGTAGTCGATAAAGATCCAGTTCCAACTTCTTTCGAGAAGTGGTCAAAACCAGGTCATTTCGATCGCACTCTAGCTAAAGGCCCAAAAACCACCACTTGGATTTGGAACCTTCACGCTAACGCTCACGACTTCGACAGTCATACAACTGATTTAGAAGACGTTTCGCGCAAAATCTTTAGCGCTCACTTCGGGCACCTGGCAGTAATTTTCGTTTGGTTAAGCGGCGCATATTTCCACGGCGCTAAATTTTCCAACTACGAATCTTGGTTGACAGATCCTACAGCCATCAAGCCTAGCGCCCAAGTGGTTTGGCCTATTTTTGGTCAAGAAATTTTAAATGCAGATGTAGGCGGCGGCTTTCACGGGATTCAGATCACCTCTGGTCTGTTCCAACTGTGGCGAGCCAACGGTTTTACTAACACATACCAGCTATATTGCACTGCGATCGGCGCCTTGGTAATGGCAGCATTGATGCTATTTGCCGGTTGGTTCCACTATCACGTCCGCGCTCCGAAACTGGAATGGTTCCAGAACGTGGAATCGATGATGAACCACCACTTGGCAGGTTTGCTCGGTTGTGGCTGCTTGGGCTTTGCGGGACAACAAATTCACGTTGCTCTGCCGATCAATGCTTGCATGGATGCGATCGATGCAGGTTCACCGCTGACAGTAGGTGGCAAACTGATTAGAACAGTTGCCGATATCCCGCTGCCACATGAGTGGCTATTCACTCCGGGCTTGATGGCAGACATTTACCCAAGCTTCGCTCAAGGTCTAACGCCCTTCTTCACCCTCAACTGGGGCGCATACACCGACTTCCTGACCTTCAAAGGCGGTCTGAACCCTACCACAGGCGGTTTGTGGCTGACGGATACAGCGCACCACCACTTAGCTTTGGCAGTTCTGTTCATTGTCGCTGGTCATATGTACCGGACAAACTGGGGCATTGGCCACAGTATGAAGGAAATCCTAGAGAACCACAAAGGCCCCTTCACTGGTGAAGGTCATAAGGGTCTCTACGAAATCCTGACTAATTCTTGGCACGCGCAACTAGCCATTAACTTGGCAATGCTGGGCTCTGTGACCATCATCGTAGCTCACCATATGTACGCGATGCCTCCGTATCCGTACATCGCGACCGACTACCCAACTCAGCTATCCCTGTTCACCCACCACATGTGGATTGGCGGATTCCTGATTATTGGAGCAGCCGCTCACGCAGCAATCTTTATGGTTCGGGATTACGACCCCGCTGGAAATGTTAACAACTTGTTGGATCGTATGATCCGGCATCGTGATGCAATCATTTCCCACCTGAACTGGGTTTGCATATTCTTAGGCTTCCACAGCTTCGGTTTGTACGTTCACAACGATACAATGCGAGCTTTCGGTCGTCCTCAAGATTTGTTCTCAGATACCGGTATTCAATTGCGTCCGATATTTGCCCAATGGGTGCAAAATATCCACGCCTTGGCTCCGGGCACAACAGCCCCTAATGCTATGGAAATCGTCAGCCACGCTTTTGGCGGCGGTGCAGTAGTAGTCGGTGGCAAAATAGCGATGATGCCGATCGAGTTGGGTACGGCGGATTTCATGATCCACCACATCCACGCTTTCACAATTCACGTTACAGTCCTGATCCTCTTGAAGGGCGTGTTGTTCGCACGCAGTTCTCGCTTGGTTCCTGACAAAGCTAGCTTGGGCTTCCGGTTCCCTTGCGACGGCCCAGGCCGTGGCGGCACCTGCCAAGTTTCTGGTTGGGATCACGTGTTCTTGGGCTTGTTCTGGATGTACAACTCCATCTCGATCGTGATTTTCCACTTTAGCTGGAAAATGCAGTCGGACGTGTGGGGAACAGTATCGCCAGACGGCACAATCTCTCACATCACCGGTGGTAATTTCGCACAAAGTGCAATTACGATCAACGGTTGGTTGCGGGACTTCCTGTGGGCGCAAGCTTCTCAGGTAATTCAGTCCTACGGTTCGGCTTTGTCGGCCTACGGTCTGATGTTCCTAGCTGGACACTTCGTCTTTGCTTTCAGCTTGATGTTCCTGTTCAGCGGTCGTGGTTACTGGCAAGAATTGATTGAGTCCATTGTTTGGGCTCATAATAAACTCAAGGTATCTCCGTCCATTCAACCTCGCGCTCTGAGCATTATTCAGGGTCGGGCTGTGGGTGTAGCTCACTACCTCCTGGGAGGAATTGTCACAACGTGGGCATTCTTCTTAGCGCGAATCATCTCGGTAGGTTAAACTACCTCCAGGTTTTGGATTCTGGATTTGGGAGCAATCTCAAACCCGGAACCCAAACCTCCGAACCGAACCCCTTCAACGTTCAGGATTCAGGATTTATCAAGGCTTATGGCAACCAAATTTCCAAAATTTAGCCAAGACCTTGCCCAAGACCCGACTACACGGCGGATCTGGTACGGGATTGCCACAGCACACGACTTTGAAAGCCACGATGGCATGACCGAAGAAAATCTTTACCAAAAGATTTTTGCTTCTCACTTCGGCCACGTAGCAATCATTTTCTTGTGGACTTCGGGCAGCTTGTTCCACGTGGCATGGCAAGGTAACTTTGAACAGTGGATTAAAGACCCTCTAAACGTCCGCCCGATCGCTCACGCGATTTGGGACCCGCAATTCGGCGCTCCAGCAGTTGAGGCTTTCACTCAAGCTGGCGCTTCCAATCCGGTGGACATCTCCTATTCTGGTGTTTACCATTGGTGGTTTACTCAAGGGATTCGGACGAATGCTGACCTGTATCAAGGAGCTATCTTCTTGCTATTGCTGGCTTCTGTCTTCCTGTTTGCTGGTTGGTTACACCTCCAGCCTAAGTACCGCCCCAGCTTGTCTTGGTTTAAGAATGCTGAATCTCGCCTCAACCACCACTTGTCTGGTTTGTTCGGTGTCAGCTCTTTGGCTTGGACTGGTCACATGGTTCACGTTGCTATCCCCGAATCTCGCGGACAGCACGTAGGTTGGGAAAACTTCTTGTCTACCCCTCCTCACCCGGCTGGTTTGGCTCCTTTCTTCACTGGTAATTGGGGCGTATACGCCGAGAACCCAGATGCAGCAAGCCACGTATTCGGTACTGCCGAAGGCGCTGGAACTGCAATTCTGACTTTCTTGGGCGGCTTCCACCCTCAAACAGAGTCTCTTTGGTTGACGGACATTGCTCATCACCATTTGGCGATCGCAGTTTTGTTCATCATTGCTGGCCATATGTACCGGACTAACTTCGGTATTGGTCACAGCATCAAAGAGATGTTGGATTCAAAATCTGGTTTATTAGGCGGCAAGGTTGAAGGTCAGTTTAATCTGCCTCACCAAGGCCTGTACGAAACCTACAACAACTCGCTGCACTTCCAACTGGGAATTCACCTCGCTTCTTTGGGCGTGATTACCTCCCTGGTTGCACAGCATATGTACGCGATGCCTCCTTACGCTTTCATAGCGCAGGATCACACGACAATGGCTGCGTTATATACGCACCACCAATACATTGCTGGTTTCATCATGGTCGGCGCTTTCGCCCACGGAGCTATCTTCTTGGTGCGGGACTACGATCCTGAAGCTAACAAAGGCAACGTGCTCGATCGCGTGTTGCAGCACAAAGAAGCGATTATCTCTCACTTGAGCTGGGTATCGCTGTTCTTGGGCTTCCACACTCTCGGCTTGTATGTTCACAACGACGTTGTAGTCGCTTTCGGAACTCCTGAAAAGCAAATCTTGATTGAACCAGTGTTCGCACAGTTCATCCAAGCTGCTCACGGGAAGGCTCTGTACGGCATGGACGTGCTTCTTTCCAATCCTGAAAGCATTGCTGCAACCGCTTGGCCAAACTACGGTAACGTATGGCTTCCAGGCTGGTTGGAAGGAATCAACAGTAGTACAAATTCTCTGTTCTTGGCGATCGGACCTGGCGATTTCTTGGTTCACCATGCGATCGCACTTGGCTTGCACACCACCACCTTGATTTTGGTCAAGGGCGCTCTGGATGCACGCGGTTCTAAGCTGATGCCAGACAAAAAAGACTTCGGTTATGCTTTCCCTTGCGACGGCCCCGGCCGTGGCGGTACCTGCGATGTCTCTGCTTGGGATGCGATGTACCTGTCTGTCTTCTGGATGCTGAACACCCTAGCTTGGGTAACGTTCTACTGGCACTGGAAGCACCTAGGCATCTGGGAAGGAAATGTGGCTCAGTTCAATGAGTCTTCAACCTACCTGATGGGCTGGTTCCGCGATTACCTCTGGCTATATTCTTCTCAGTTGATCAACGGTTACAACCCGTATGGTACTAACAACTTGTCAGTCTGGGCTTGGATGTTCTTATTCGGACACCTCGTTTGGGCAACTGGTTTCATGTTCCTGATCTCTTGGAGAGGTTACTGGCAAGAATTGATCGAGACTTTGGTTTGGGCTCACGAGCGGACTCCTCTGGCGAACTTGGTTCGCTGGAAAGACAAGCCAGTTGCTCTTTCTATCGTCCAAGGTCGTTTGGTTGGCTTAGTTCACTTTACTGTGGGCAACATCCTCACTTTCGGCGCCTTTGTAATTGCTTCGACGGCCGGGAAATTCGGATAACTCCGAACTCTGGTTTCTAGGTAATTAAATCAAATCCCCTGCCTTTTGGCGGGGGATTTTTTTGGTATATGTTGGTTAATGTAAAGGAAAGGAGCAAGTTTTTATGGCTAAGTTGCCAGATGAAACTATCACAAGTGCATTGAATTTACAGCGGAGGCTGTTGGAAGGAATTGATGCAGCCAAAGCAGCAGAATCTGCGATTTTTGAACAATCTGGGGAGACAGATGCAACAGCTACAGTTTTAGACCAACTTCAAAATTCTGCTGAACGGCTAAGAGAGCCTTACTCTCGTCTATACACCTTGTTACTGCGGATTGCTGAAGCTCAGCCTGCCTCCTCTGCTATGCTAGATTTACTATATCGGAGCATTGAGCAAGGACAAGCTGCGCTTGATGCGTCATCCGCAAGTGTTCAAGAAGCTAAAAGGGATTGGAACATACTATGAACGAGCAAAAACAAATTCCCGATCCAGAGAAAGTTAAGAAAACTGTGGCCATGCTTCGGGATAGCAATCGAATGCTGGAAGCTTGGACTCAAACACTAGATGAACTAATTGCGATGGTAGAAGCTGATATTCGCAACAGTCCGATTAATGTTCATCGGCGGGAGAATGCGAAACGGTTGGCGGAGTCTGTTAAGCAGGAATAAGAATAGTCTGATGTTGTCACCTTGTCTTACTAATTGGGGAAAGCTACAAAATAAGCACAGGCATGAGGCTATTTTATGGAACCTGTGGTGAATAAAGGGCAACTGAAAACCTGGAAAGACGATCGGGGGTTTGGCTTCATTAAACCGCATGATGGCAGTAAAGAAGTTTTCTTGCATATCAGTGTACTGAAGGGAGCAAGTCGTCGCCCCAAAGTCGGAGATACGATTTTGTACGAGCGAGTTGCTGAAACAGGTGGGAAGGTACGCGCCGCTAGAGCCTCAATTCAAGGTGTTGCACTTCGACATAAGCCAAGGAAGCAGAAACTAAAGAAACGCGGTTTACTCGAAACAATTGTTGGTATTGGGGTTCTGGCTGTCATTGTGCTTTTTACAATGGAGTTCAGTCCTAGTCGTTCTCCTTCTCCAATTACATCGATCGCAAAACCAGGATGTACTATCAAAGGCAACATCTCGATCGATACAGGCAAAAAATTTTATCACCTTCGAGGCATGGAAGATTACGAATCAACAGCGATCGATCCAGCTCGCGGAGAGAGATGGTTTTGCACAGAGTCAGAGGCTAAAGCCAATGGTTGGCGTAAAGCACCCCGGTAGCGACAGCATCTCAACAACCGGGCTGCACCGGAACGTATACCGAATCAAGAATGCAGAAGTCGATATCGCCCCTTTTGCTTTCAACGTAGAGTTGCATAGTGAAAAGGGCGATCGACCTTGGGTCAAGTTGAGTCCATTTTAGCCGTAAAGATGAAACTGTTGACCTGGTTTTCCTCAACCCCTCAAATCTCGCCATTCACCTGCATTTGGTGAACCTTGTCAGCCAATTCTTGGCGGCTTTCCTTATCGAGCGCATCAATTGCCAGCATTCCCAAATACACGACTTCCTTCTGGGTTAGTCTGGTCGCTTGGGCTTGTTTTTGAATGACTTCCTTAATCAACGAAGAACGAGACAGAAGCCCCTGGCTTAAGACATGGGGAGGAAGTCGGCGGCGGCTGAAACCGCCTTCAATATTTTTTGGCACTGGTTATTTTGCAGTCATATTTAAATCTTTAATTAGGGCTTGCTGAATAATTGATCGCTTTTTGGCGATCGGGAGTGATCGATTATTCAACCAGAGTTAGACATGAGTTTTCCTGTCTCCCAATTGAGTGAAATATAAGTGCAGAT
>CASBQF010000410.1 GCA_949127775.1 Oscillatoriales cyanobacterium PMM_0080 | reverse complement strand
ATTTTCTATAGTTTTTATTGATTTTTTGGGAAATTTGGTTATTTACATTATATTTTATGTCATAAATGGTTGTGTATTTGGTTTTCCTTTTATTATGTTAAATATTCAACCAAATATATGGTGGTTTAATATTGTATCCCTTATAACTGCACTTTTTGTTTTTGGTATTAAAGAAGGAACAATGTCAACAGATATTAACAATGAATCAAGTACACCAACAGATTTTAACAAAAACTAGACAATAAATAAGTGACTTTAGGAAATTAAGGGTTGCAGGTTCTAGATGGGCAATTACCAGTTTGTTAATGTGGTTTCAAGGGTTGCAGGCTTTAGGCGGGGAAATAGGATTTTGGTTTGTTAGTACGGTCGCACGATCGAAGCGGTTGGAGCGGTTGCAGCAGTCGCACAGGCAGGCATGGCTAGCGTTGGCACGTCTGGCACGGTTGGCGCTTGCTGGCACGTCTGGCGGCGTTATTGGCTGGCACGGTCGGAGCGTTGGCACAGTCGGAGCCTTCGGAGCGATCGGAGTTTTGGCAAGGTTGGCACTGTCTAGCTTTTTTGCGTCACAGGTCTACTATATGTAAAGAGTTGATGTTTAAGTATATTTTCGGTTGACGCTGAACTAAATAACTGATTGAATAGAAGAAGGTAATTATTTCACACTAAGGAAAATAAACAATGTTTAAAAGTTTAATAGCTGTTATCCTTACTCTATTCTTAGTTTTAGGAGGCATGGGAAAGCCTGCTTATGCCTACTCAGAAGTGATTCCATTGATGAATCTTGCAGGTAGTAACACTGGCAGCCTATTTGCGATGAGTTCGCCAAGTCAAGACAGTGGGTTAGATGTGATTACAGAATATGTAAAGCCTGTTACCGTGGAATTACTAACTCTGGGTACTGTAGTTGGTATATGTATGGCTGCTGATGCTGCTGCCTCAACATTTTTTGCCCCTGCTATTGCCCTAATGCCCTACTGCTATGGTGTAGGTGGAGCATTTGCAGGAGGTGTTGCTGTTGAAAAAACGGTTTTCAAAGGAGTTCTTGTGAAAACTGTAACCAAGCTAGCTCGATAGTGTTTATTCTAGCTAAATTTTAGACTCTATTCAAAATAGCCCACTAATTCAATTAGTGGGTTTTATTTATATTTAACTTTAGTAGCTTTTAGCATTCAGAAAAACATATTTGTGAATCAAATGAAAACCCGCCACAAGCATAGTGCAGTGGGTTTTGTCTAATTTATTCTTAGCGAGAAATGCTATTGGATATTACGATTAATTCTTTGAAACGGTTTAACATAACTCGTATTAGCTCTGACCCAGCAGATAGAACTGCTCATAGAATTACTTCCCACCCATATCCAAGGTTTTCCCCGTCGATCAAGAGAAATTCCAACAGCTTCAAATCTTTCTCCAGTTGGCATAATCCTATCAACAGGTAAATCAATCATATCCATTAGGTTACTTTGATTAGTCCTATTTTGGCAGCGAACATTCAAACCTTCTGGATCTACGACTTCCCACACAAAAGGCATGACTCCACTATTTCCGTTGACTATGCGGTAGTCTCCATTTTTGTCAGCCGCCGGATATGGTAAGGGATTTTGAACTTTGAGCAATGGGCTAGCGACGCTTACATCAGAAAAAGAAGGTAAAAAAACTCCGGCAGTGAAGATTAGACTAATCACAAGATTTTTGAACATAATATTTTCTGCAAACTCATAAATTCTATTTACATATAATTTTATCGTAGTTGCGATAAGTTTGCAAAGATATGCCGTAGTAGACGTTTGAAGCTCTAAATCAGGAAATTACCGTATCCTGATGGAGCTTTAATTATGTGCTTTTTCTCAATAAATAGCACTTTCTCCTTTGTAATGTTCTATAGTTATCTGCTTCTAGGTAGTTGAATGTATCTGTGAAGTTAACCACCTCCCAACCGTTTTTTGAAAAATTATTAAGTGTTTGTATAACATTATTGCTGTTGCTAGTGTAATAGTCTTGACCACTGGTTACAATAATTGTATTTTCAGCATCAAATGGATAATTTTCAATCCATTCTAGAAACTCAATTTCTGTATATTCTACCACGATAAATTCTCCAAAAAGTCTTTGATTACTGACAATCATCTCACGTATCATCAACTGCATTGAAGCCCTTTTTGCTATTATTTTAAGCTTATTGCTTCAAAGCTGACCATACCTGATTCAACTGTACTTTAGCACTCTTAAGTCCTAAATGGGGTAATGGTCTTATCCTGATTTAGTAAAATAACGTGCCTGATATTTGTCTTCTTAACTGGTTCCCAGGCTCTAGCCTGGAAACCGAGATCCAGAGGCTCTGCCTCGCTAGCGGATAAAAACAAAAACAGGAGGCAGATGCTCATGGAATGTGTTCCCAGGCTCTAGCCTGGGAACGAGCAAACACCTACGCTTTGCGCTTCCGACGGCGAATCAGCACACTCATCACTTGCTTCGGATTCGCTGCACGTTGTACGGGACTCCAATCGCCGACTTCGGCAAATCCCAGTCGGTACAAGGTGAGTATGGTTTCCCTGACACCCTGGGGCGAACCTGTGACTGTTACACACACCACATCCTGTTCCGATTCTGCTGCTGAGTCGTCATTTGGGCAATCGGATTTGTTATCGTCAGGCAAGAATTCCTGTGACATCATTATGTTCTCCTGGTTTTGGGTTTTCTAGAAAAACCCAAAAACCCAGCCGCCCCGCTTTTCAACGCATAGCAGGGCGGCTACAGAGAGTGTTAAGATACTCCGTTAGCCTCCAGACTGCTTGTATCAGTTTGGCGGTTAGCTGTCCATTGCTGTTACCAGCAGCTTTGGGCAGTGCAACTAGATTTTTGGGCGACGCGGGCTACTTCCTCTACAAGCAAAGCAACCTCTAATTTCAAAGCGTACCCACATTTGGGGGCATCTGTCAATCCATTTTGAGTTTTGGATGGGAGGATTTATGCCACGGATTCAATCAGGTAATTCCACATCTGGCGGCAGCGGTGGTAGCAACAACTCTAACTGGCTTAGCAAACCTGGCAACACTGTGACAATGATATTCCAGAGAGTGTCTGGCTCCACGCGATCGTACCGATGAGCAATGATATTCCGCAAATTAATAATATTGCGCCAATCAATATCATCATTAGCTTGACGGAATTCCTCCGAAATTCTCCTAGCAGCCTCGCCGAGAATTTCAAACTCTCTTTCAACAGCCCGGTGCACCATCCTATTTACTCGGTATTCTGCACAGGACAAGCTAGCGGTAAACTCCATTATTTGCTTAATTGCCTCTATCATATCCCAGAGGGCAGCCTGATTTCTATTGTCTGCTTGTATAGTTAGATTTGCTGGTTTAATTGAAAAGTATAAGCTGGAAATAGTGCGATTTTCAGAGTAGATGATGTGACAAGTTCGCAGGATTTCAGCTCGACTAAAAGGGTTGTTTATCTGTTGTTTCTGAGTAAAATCTACGTCACGTCCCAACATCGTTTCCAATTGTTCTTGCATTTGAAGAAAGTCGAAAAGATTCCAACAAATGTTGGTGGCAAAGCTAGCTAGAATGTCTATATCGCTATCGGGACGGAAGTCATCTCGCAGGATTGAACCGAATAATGCTAACTCAATAATATTCCAGCGCTGGCAAAATTCGGCTATCTGTGAGGGCGATGCCTGAAGACGTTCTTTGACTACGGTTGGAAATTGAAAAGTCATGGGATTTTGGATTTTATATCAATTCCGGTTGCACCGGAATGATATAGAGGAGACGGCAGTGCCGTGTCCCTACCGAAAATAATATTGTAGGGACACGGCACTGCCGTCTCCTAATTTCGGCCAATAATTCCGATGCTACCGGATTTGATTTTACTCACATTTTTCACCATTTTCAAGAACAGGCAAGATGCCTGTTCCACAAAAATCAAATTAGATTGTGGGGTGGGCATCTTGCCCGCCCTTAGATTTTACCGGGTGTTAGCAAAATTAGCTGTTTGGATAAGATCGATCGCACTTCATCCAATCCCATCTCCACATCCGCCAAAATCTCCCCAACATTTTTCTGTATCTCTTTCTCCCCCCCTTGGCAAGGGGACGTTACCTCTTTCTCCCCCCCTTGGCAAGGGGGGGCTGGGGGGGGTGAACAACCTTGCAGAAATTCAAACTCAGCACTTGACAAATTGACCAATTGGTAGTTGCAATCAAACACTTGTTGACTCGGCCAACCGTGCATACAAACACTCAACTCTGGAATTGCAGCCAAAAGTGCCTTACCGTCCGACCAATCAATTTTATTAACGGGCTTTTTGCCCAAGAAAAACTCGTAATGAGTGATTTCCGTATCCAACAATTCAATTAATCGATAAAGCTCCCGTTCCGTCAAACCCTGAGCTCTTTCTATCAATTCCGGTGCTTTAGCCAAAAGTCTTTCTAATTGCCAATATCCCGGATTTGAGAAACCGATAAATTCCAATCCCGAAGCGTCAATTAACTCGAACAAAGTCTCAATATTGTAGTCAATTTCCTGCGGGTGAACGTACATATCAGCAAAACATTCGTCCCGCTGATTTTCTCCTGCCCAACGCTGTTTTTCGTACTTGACAAGACGGTTGTTTTCTGGTAAAGAAGCAAAGATTTGACGACCGACTTTGACTCCATCGGGATAGTCGCCTTTTTTGTTGCCTTGGAGAAGTGCGATCGCCCTTTGCATCAATTGAATCTCCCAGCGGCCCAGTTCAGCATACACAAAAATGTGCATCAAACCACCCGGAGCCAACTTCGCCGCCAGCGATTGAATGCCACGAATCGGATCGGGCAAGTGGTGCAACACACCGACGCAGTTGATCAAATCAAACTCGCCTTCGAGTTGATCCGCATCGTACAAGCTGAGGTGACGAAAATCTGCTTCGCGCGCCCCAGATCGCCTACAACGTTCTTGTGCTACTTTCAAAGCACCCTCGCTCAGGTCGATCGCCGTTACCGACGCTTCAGGATTTAGGTGAATCAGATAATCCGTACTCGAACCCGTGCCGCAGCCAGCATCCAAAATCCGAATGTCGAGTTTTGGCGGCTTTTGGCCCGTGCAGAAATTGTAAGCATCCGGCCAACTCCAGCGCCAGTTGTAGCCTGGAGGCGGTTCGTCGGACAAAGGATCAGGCGGAAAAGGGAATGTATCGTAAAGCCGACGAACGGCAGCACTTATATCAGGCGAAGTTTCCATAGGTTAGAGATTTTTTTTATTCAAAGTACCCGAAATTAGGAGACGGCAGTGCCGTGTCCCTACAATCTTATTTTGGGTAGGGACACGGCACTGCCGTCTCCTCTATCATGTCTGAGTACAACCGGAATTGATATGAACTTACATCCTACAGAATCCGTTGCCGAACTTCCTTGTAATAAAACTTATCATTTTTTCTCATATAAGCCCTCTTAAATCTATACAATAAGTTTCGGCAGGCTTTTTAACAAATTCGGGTGATCAACCCCAAAACATTTTAATCTGAGAAAGTAAGTAGGCCGGACCTCAAGCTAGGGAAAGGCAAAATTAGTCTGAGCAAACGCTGTAAATATTTAGGGGAGCAAGCAAATCCAATGACTGTAAAAGCAAGTGGCGGAAGTTCAGTTGCACGTCCGCAACTATATCAGACTGTACCGGTCGCAACGATTTCGCAAGCAGAACAGCAAGACCGCTTCCTACAGCGGGGCGAACTCAGCGAACTGGCAACTTATTTCAGTTCCGGGGCTATGCGGATTGATATCTCTGCGACGCTGACTCAAAACTCAGAACTGATTGTATCCCGTGCAGCCAACCGGATTTTTACCGGCGGTTCCCCGCTGGCATTTTTGGAAAAGCCAGCAGAACCTGTGATGGCTATGGCTGGTGCGAGTCGCGGCGGCAGTTCAGAAAATGTCAATGTCTCTGAAGGCATGAAACTGGGAACTGTCACCTACGTTGAAGGCCGCGCAGGCGGCGGCAACAACGGCGGCGGCATCGGTGGCGGCATCGTTGGATTCTTGGGTTTGGGAAATTTGGGAAGCCTGTTTTCGAGCAATGGCGGTAATGTCAATGCCCCAATCCCCGCAGGATTTCAACCGATCAATGTCTCGCGCTACGGCCCGGGAAATATGACCAAATCCCTGCGCGACTTGAGCTGGTTTTTGCGTTATATCACATATGCGATCGTCGCTGGAGACCCGAATATTATTTCGGTGAACGTCCGCGGATTGCGCGAAATCATTGAAAATGCTTGCTCGTCGGCGGCGACAATTGTGGCAATGCAGGAAATGAAGGCGGCATCTTTGGGGTATTTCAAAAAGGATGCAGAGGCTGCTGCGATCGTTGGACAATATTTCGACGTAGCTATTAGCGAATTCAAAGCTCCTACACCTTCACCCAAGGTGCGTCAGCGCGAAACCAAAGACCAGCAAGGGCTGCAACTGCCTCAAATCTACTTCAACGCAGCGGAAAATCGGGCGAAATTCGTCATGAAGACCGGTCTGTCGTCGGGTGAAAAGATTGAAGTAATCAAAGCTGCTTACCGCCAAGTTTTTGAGCGTGATATTACTCGCGCTTACAGCCAAAGCATTTCTGACTTGGAATCCAAGGTCAAAAATGGCGAAATCTCGATGAAAGAGTTTATTCGTCGCTTGGGCAAATCTCCTCTATACCGCAAGCAATTTTTCGAGCCGTTTGTCAACAGCCGTGCTGTAGAGTTGGCCGCTCGTCACTTCCTTGGCCGTGGTTTGAGCTCGCGGGAAGAATTTAGCAAGTATTTTGCGATCGTCACGAAGGGCGGTTTGGCGGCTCTGGTAGACGCGATGGTTTATTCCCCGGAATATGCCGATTACTTCGGTGAAGAAACGGTGCCTTACCTGCGTGGTTTGGGCCAAGAAGCTCAGGAATGTCGCAATTGGGGCCCGCAAATTGATTTGTTCAATTTCAGCGCTCCTTTCCGCAAGGTTCCTCAGTTCATCACTTTGTTCGCAGGCTACACTCAGCCTCTACCAGACCAGCACGTTTACGGTATTGGTAACGATCCGCTGGAAATTCAGTTCGGGGCGATTTTCCCGAAAGAAACTCGCAACCCCAGAAACCGTCCAGCTCCCTTTGGCAAAGACACTCGCCGTATCCTGATTCGTCAAGGTGCGGGGATTGAAAATCAATTGAGCAATCCGGCAGCTCGTGGTAAGGCTCCTGGTTCTCTTGGCCCCAAAGTCTTTAAACTAGACCAGTTACCGGGTGGCTACATTGCTCCTAAAAAAGCTACAGGCCGTGGCGGTGCTTCTGTAGGCACCAGCAGCTACAGTAGTGCTTCCAGTGTCAAATTTACCGAAAGTTCGACTCAGGCGGTGATTCGGGCTGCTTATCTGCAAGTGTTTGGTCGCGATGTGTTCGATGGCCAGCGCCAAAAGGTGGCGGAAATTAAGCTGGAAAACGGCGATATTCCGATGCGTGAGTTTATTCGGATGTTGGCAAAATCCGATGTGTTCCGCAATATGTACTGGAGCAAGCTCTACGTTTGTAAGGCGATCGAGTATATTCACCGCCGACTCCTGGGCCGCCCTACCTATGGCCGTCAGGAAATGAACGCTTACTTTGACATTTGTGCTAAGAAGGGTTTCTACGCGCTGGTTGATGAAATGATGGACAGTCTGGAGTACAACGAAGCTTTCGGGGAAGATACTGTCCCCTACGAGCGCTATGTGACTCCGGCAGGTTTGTCGATGCGGACGATGCGATCGGGTTCCTTTGGTGAGAAAAAGGCCAACGTTGAGCCGACTCCTGAAACTCCTCGGTTTATCGAATTGGGTACTGCGAGCGATCGCGGAGATATTCAGTTGCAAACTCGCCTTGCTCAAGGTGTCAGCAAGCGCCGCGAACAAACTAAGGTGTTCAAGCTGACAACTACTTCGGATAAGGTAGCTTTGAAAACTTTAATTCAAGCTGCTTACCGTCAAGTTTTTGAACGTGATATCAACTCCTATGTGAAGAATGAATTCACAGCGCTGGAAAGCAAACTTGGCAACAATGAAATCAATCTCAAGGAGTTCATTGAGTGTTTAGGTTGTTCGCCGTTGTACGTGAAACAGTTCTATGCACCTTATCCAAATACTAAGGTGATTGAGTTGGGTACGAAGCACTTCTTGGGCCGTGCTCCTCTCAATCAAGCGGAGATTCGGACTTATAACCAAATCTTGGCAAGTAAAGGGATTAAGGGCTTTATCAACGCGATGTTGCTGACTGTTGAATATGCTGAGGCTTTTGGTGAGGATGTTGTTCCTTATCGTCGCTTCCCGACTCTACCGGCTGCTAATTTCCCGAATACTGAAAGACTGTACAATCAGTTGACTAAGCAGAATTCTGATGTTGTGGTTCCGAGTTTTGAGCCTGCGGCTGTTACTGACAGAAGTTAATACAGCAGATTCCAGCTCGATATCTTCGAGCAGTAGGGACACGGCAGTGCCGTGTCCCTACTGCAAGAAAGTTGAGTTTGTAGGTTGACAAAAATCCCTCGCTATGGTAATGCTTTAGCGGGGGATTTTTGGTAAAGGGCGATTCCCTACCCTTCGGGAACGCTTCGCGAACGGGATAGCTTCGCTTCACGGGCATTGAGAATTTAGTTACAATGAATCCAAAGGGCGATAACGAGCAATCAAATCCACTGAAAAAACTCAGAACTCTCCCTACAACCTCAGAGGCTCAATTAGTTCAAAATCGAGAGACTTGGCTACCGCGTGCAGAATCTTTAGCAGTAGATAAAGCTCAGGAAGTGATGAATGATCTTTACAGGGAGGGGGCAGAGTACGGTGATGGCAGTTGTGCTTTCATGGTAATGAAGGAACAATTTGAAGGAGGCGCGGGGAATCCACCGCAGTCGTTAAAAGATAGCACTCTCCACGCTACAAAGTGCCAGCAGTATATTAAGGGACTTCGGAGGCATTTAGCAAAGTTGCCCTCAGAGGCAAAGCAAAAGATTGAGCAGGAAATTGTCAAGATGGAAGAGGCGCTAAAATGGGCTGAAGACTACCGCAATAGCGATAACCCGGAGATTCCCAGATGGGCAAAACCTTGGAAAGAACAATTGGGGAAATAAAGTAATGCTTAAGTTAGACAGGAAGCGCAGTCGTTATATAGGAATGGATTGGCAAAGCAAGCAGCATTCATTTGCGATCGCGCCGAATGACTTTCTAATCTGCTGCGATTTAAGAGGTTGTATCTTTGACAAACTAGATTTATCTGGATGTGAGTTTTTTGGTTGTCGCCTGAATGGAACATCATTTCAAGGAGCAACTTTAGATAAAACAAAATTTATTGGCTGTTTTTCGGATGAAGCCGATCGCCCAACGGATTTTAGCAATGCGATCGCCACAAATGTATCAGTAGTAGATTCTCACATAAACTTTCTATCAAAAGAACATCAGCCTAATTTTCAAAATAGTTTTTGGGATGATAATTTGATTTTAGGAGACTCTTGCCCAGATTTGATGAGATGGCCTTCGGAAGTGGCAAAGGCGGCTGCTGATACACTCTCACAACGCAATGATATTAGATACAATGCTGCTGTAAAATTAGGAGAATTAGATAATCCTGTTGTTGCTGCTCTACTGGGTTGTTTGCTTGCTGACAAGGAATGGGATGTAAGGGCGATCGCTCTGGAAGTATTAGGCAAGTTACGACATCAGGAATTTCGGTACGGTGACGAAGTATTATTAGAGTGGATATTTTTGTGTCTGGGAGACAAGCATTCGATCGTGCGGCAGACAGCGGTAGAACTTGTAGAAACTATTTCACCACCGGAGCAAGTTTTGTTCACTTCCATTAATAGAATGGTTGTAGGTGCTTCTGATGAGGAGCGACTGGCTGGTTTGCTGGCGGCTATTGAACTTTGTCAACTCGATGATGATTATGTTGATTTGTGCGATCGAGAAGTAATTGATTCTCTACTTGTAGATGGAGGATCTGAAGTTCGCATCGAATCCTCGTTGCTGCTGGAGATTATTGGCGATTGATGAATTAAAATCCGACTTCGTTCAATCAATTTTAGCTAGCTGTAGGGTGCGTCGCCACTAAAAATCTCTAAATCAAAATCGACTTTTCGAGTAGCGACGCACCCTACAAATACTCAACTTTTTTTGTATAATTTGGAGTTTTTTTAACCACAGAGGGCGCTCTTGGCGCAGAGTGAGGAAAGAGAGTGTGTGCTAAAACAGCGTCAAAACCAAGCCCGCAGCTCGCGTATTGCGGCAATTTCATCTTCTTTTGCCTGTTCTAGAAAAGCAATTAGCCTTTCTTTCGGCACTTGAGGAAAGGTAGGACTCGATTCAACTTCCATATACTCGCCCTCCTGTAATTGATAAATTCGCCACACTTTGCCATTGAACCGCCAAAACTCTGGTACACCAATAGCAGCGTAGAATTTGTTTTTCTCAATATCTGTATGGGTAATATCTACTTCCACCACTAAATCAGGCGGAGGATCTTTCGTAAAATCAACATTGCGGCCTTTGACGAGGGGTTGATTTTGAATGTAGTAGGCATTATCTGGTTCGGCTCCTTTTTTGAGAAGAGGATAGTTCATTGTTGTTGAACCCATCGTTTTCATCCGCATCCCCATGAGTTCAATCAGTGTCCGAATAAAACACTCGATTAATCGACTTGAAAATTCGTGTTCTTCTAAGGGCATGGTGATTTCTAGAATCCCGTTGTCATAGATCAAATGACAGCCTCGTGACTGGGGCAAGGCATTGAGAACTTGTAGATAACCGTCCCAAGATAACCCCCAAATTACCACGCGCTGTTCGCCAATAGGTTTTTGCAGTTCTGCTGTAGCTTCTGGTGCAGATGTTACCACAAGTGACCTCCAAGTGGAATTGATATTGATAGTTTAGTCTAAGGCTAACTTAGTTTACATTAATTTGGCAAATTTCTAGCATCCGTTTGATTTTTGGCAACTGTTTTTCAGATTTCCGAAAAGCTAACCAAATCCGATTGGTAACAGCCTGTGCAGGTTTAAGCACAAGTGTCAAGCGATTTTCTGTCACCCAATCTGCACACAAGTAATCGGGAAGAACGCTAAACCCAAATCCGCATTCCACGGCTTGTCTAATTGCTCTTAAATCGGGGATAATTAGTTTGGGTTGAACGTCGATTCTTCTGCCAAATACCACGCGCCAAAATCGGCGGGCGATCGGCAATTCTTCACTGTAAGCAATCCAATCTTGGGTTAACAGCCATTGAGACAGTGGGTTTAAATCTGCTTGACTGATTCCTTCATCAATCGGAATTACAATATTTGGTGGCCCGACTAGCCAGAAATTCTCCTCGGATAGTAGTTCATATTCAATATCAGACAAGGTGATTTTTTGGGTGGCAATTACGATGTCTAGCTTTCCGGCTTTGAGTTGTTGGATCAACTCCGATGTTAATCCAAATTGGACTGTGTAAAAAGTGGGATCGTCCAGAGGTAATTTACCCAGAATTCGCTCTGTGAAGAATTCCTGCGGCGTACCGATTCTAATGGTTTGCGGTGCTTCGGCGGTGGAGTTTTTGTGGGGAATTGATTCGAGTTTCTCGATCGCACCTACAACTTGACTATACAGTCTTTTTCCAGCATCCGTGGGCACCATCCGTCTCGGAGTCCTTTGAAACAACCGATTTCCCAAGGCTGACTCTAGGGCTGCAAGGTGTTGGCTGACAGCCGGTTGCGTCAGATGGAGAACTTGGGCCGCCCCTGATACGGTTCCCACGCGGTAAACCTCGATAAAGCTGCGATACCACTCAAAGTTAATCATGGCGAAGGAAGTTCGGCAACCGATTTTGTAACGGATGCTAGGAAGTTCGGCATTGGGATTTAGTATAACTAAATTTATAGTTACACGAAACTTTTATAATTTGTATTTTAGATGAATTCGACCTAGGATAAAAATAATAAGCACAAAGACATCCGCAAAAGGCATAAATTATGACTAGCCAAAAAGTTCTGATTGTTTTAACCAGCCACGATACACTGGGCGATACTGGTAAAGAAACAGGTTTCTATCTCCCTGAAGTAACGCATCCCTTGGACGCATTTACTAAAGCTGGATTAACCGTAGATTTTGTCAGTCCAAAAGGCGGCAAAGCTCCAATGGTTGGAATTGACTTAGAAGATCGGCTAAATAAGGCTTTTTTAGACGATTCGGAACAGGTGGCGAGAGTCGAAAATACACTCAATCCTGCACAAATTAACCCCGCAGAATATGGGGCTATTTTCTATGCTGGCGGACATGGCACAATGTGGGATTTTGCTGATAATCAGGAACTTGCTGGAATTGCTGCTGCGATTTATGAAGCAGGCGGAATTGTGGGTGCTGTTTGTCACGGGCCGGCGGCGTTAGTTAATATTAAGTTGTCTGATGAGACATACTTGATTGCTAATAAGACTGTGGCTGCTTTTACTAATGAAGAGGAAGCGGCTGTGGGATTGACTGACATAGTGCCGTTTTTACTGGAGGCGAAGTTAATCGAGCGCGGGGCTAATTTTACCAAGGTTGCTAATTTTCAAGTTTGTGTTGTTGAGTGCGATCGGCTTGTGACAGGCCAAAATCCGGCTTCGGCGGCAGGTGTAGGCGAAAAAATGGTAGAATTGCTCAAAAATAAGTAAGTCGCTCTAGTTAAACGTAAAATGCTTTTATGTTGGATACCCGATTTCTTAAAGAAGTCGGGTATCTGAGTGTATCTAATTCAAACAGACTATTTTGGTATTCGGTTAACCGCACTGAAATAGCCACTTTGTTCGGAGAACATTAGTACCAAATCTTCGTCATTGATCTAAATGCAGTCACGATCGTTAAACAGAACGACTGTCTAGCGATCGCCATTTTACAATATTTGATGGATTATAATATGCAAAAATCATGTAAAATATGGGAGCGTAAATTGAGAGGAAGATCAAAATGTTAATTGCAAAATAAAGTTAAGAATTAAGCGATAATTTATGCTGATCAGTATAATAGTTAAATGAATAAAGTATTAGGTCATAATGTTATTAAAGATGGAACAGGGTATGACAGTAGATTTACAGAAATTTTATAAGGCTTGCAATCCCAGCTACACCCTGGCAGTAGCAAATGCAGAAGACCGACAATACTATATCGATTTCTCATCAGTGCGGGGCGGCACAATTGTTGAACAATTGGAGCGTACCATCAGCCGTCTTTCCCCCGATGTACCTACTTGTCAATTATTCACCGGTCACATCGGCTCTGGTAAATCTACAGAATTGCTGCGGCTGCAAGCGCAATTGCAGGAGCAAGGATTTCATGTGGTTTATTTTGAGTCGAGTAAAGACTTAGACATGGCAGATGTTGATATCACTGACATTTTGTTGAGTGTGGCTCGTCAGGTGAGCGAAAGCATTGAAAAAATGAAAATTAAGCTGCAACCGACGGGTTTTAAAGCTTTGCTCAAAGGGGTTGCTGATGTTTTTCTAACTCAAATAGATTTGAGGGCTGAAGCTAATGTCCCTGGTTTGGGGGAAATAAATGCCAGCACGGAGGGAGAATTTTCTCTGTCTTTGGGAATTGGCAAAATTACTGCTAAGGCGAAAGATGCTCCGAATTTGCGATCGGAGTTGAGGCAATATTTGGAGCCGCGAACTAATCTAATTTTGGATGCACTCAATAAAGAGTTATTGGAACCGGCTAACCAGGAACTCAAACGCCAAGGTAAACAGGGACTTGTGGTAATTATCGATAATCTCGATCGCATTCACCTGTGCGCGAAACCAACGGGGCGGCTTCAGCCGGAGTATCTGTTTGTCGATCGCGGCGAACAGTTGGCAAGACTAAATTGCCACGTCGTGTATACAATTCCTTTGGTACTGATTTTCTCGAATGATTTGGGCCAGTTGACCAATCGCTTTGGCGTAGATCCGAAGGTTTTGCCGATGGTACCAGTGCAGTTGAATGACGGTTCTGAGTGCGTAGAGGGTCTCGAATTGCTGCGACAAATGGTTCTGGCACGGGCTTTTCCGACGGTGGAACCCTCGCAGCGCTATGCTTTGGTTGATAAAATTTTCGATTCTGGCGAAACACTCGATCGCCTTTGTCGAGTTAGCGGCGGTCATGTTCGTAATTTGCTGCAACTGCTGTATAGTTGTCTACAAAAACAAGACCCTCCTCTATCGCGGGAAACGTTGGAAAATGTAATTGTCCAGCGCCGTCACCAGCTTACTTTGGCTATAGAACCGGATGAGTGGAATTTGTTACGCGAAGTGTTCGCTACCAAAACTGTTAGCGGGGAAACTAAATACCAAATCTTGCTACGCAGTCTCTGGGTGTTTGAATACCGTTACGGCGAGGATTACTGGTTTGATGTCAATCCGATTTTGGCTGACGCAAAAGAGTTTGGGGAAATAGGAGATGCGGTAAAATAGCTTTGAGTTATAAAAGATTCAAGACCTAAATTACTTTCAAATTATCTGCGTTGATTTGCGTTAATTTGCCTTAAATCTGCGGTTTATGTATCAATCAAAGATTTATACAATAAGAGGGAGGAGAGGGCGGGTTTTGCCTTGATAAAATGGCTGGTTTCATAGATTATTTGCTAAACCCGCCCCTACAATTCGGGCGGGTTTTGCCTTGATAAATGGGCTGGTTT
>CASBQF010000409.1 GCA_949127775.1 Oscillatoriales cyanobacterium PMM_0080 | reverse complement strand
CGGAATTATTAGTAGCCAAATTAGGAGACGGCAGTGCCGTGTCCCTACAATTAATCACGGTAGGGACACGGCACTGCCGTCTCCTCTATATCATTCCGGTGTAACCGGAAACGATATTACCCCGAACCTAATGATGTAGGGTGCGCACTGCGCACCGAGAGAAGACTCGGCGGTTGAAACCGCGTCTATACAAACAAAACCCGGATGGTGCGCGGGTTAAAGATTGGATTGCTAGAGTTTACAAATAGCTTTCAAAACTTGCAACAACACAACCGAAGATTCGGGTTCCATCAAACTCAGAAATGGCATTAACTGATAGGTGGGCGGATTTCCACGACGGATATTAACGAACTGATAAAACTCTCCGCTGGTTGCCAGTCCCCAGAATGACTCCTGATATTCTAAACTTTTATAGGCATAAGTTAGCAGTTGGGGCAAACCTGCACGCGGAGCAATTAAACTATTTTTAGATTCTATTACTAAAATCCAAAATGCTATATCAGCGGCGATTTGTTTCTCTTTATTGATTGCTAAGATGTCAAGCCTACCTGTAATCGTTGTGTCTTCATCTTCTATAGTAATATTAGCAATATTTTCTTCCAGACTCATCTTTAAAGGCGATCGGTAGAAACCAGCCAATCGCATCAAAGGAAAGGTAGTTAGAGCTTGTACCAGCCCTTCTGAAACTCTTTCAAAAGAGAGGTATTCGCGAAAATCGTTGCGGATCTGGACAAGTTCGAGCTGTTCAAACTCGGTGAGTCGTTCTAATGATAAGAAACTTGGGTACGTATCGTTATTAAAGATTTGTTGAAACTTCAAAAAATTACTAACTTCATTAAGTGTTAGATTTTTGGCATTAATAACTGTCATAATGTTCAAACCAATTAAGTTTTAATTGTAATCAGTCCTGGATGTATAAACTCTATACGTAAGGTGCGAACTGCGCACCCTACAATATAAGCCTGTGCGCATTGCGCACCCTACAAACTATCTTGAAAATGTCTGCGTTTGTCTGCGGGTACTTATCAATCAAAGATTTATGAAGTAAGTCTAATCTACCCGATCCACTACAACTCCGTCAACTATTTCATAACCCCAACTTGAATGCCTAGCTGCAATTTGTTTCGCCATGTTGTATTCGCCCAAACAGCAAAGCTCTATTAACTGCTGAAAGCCTAAACATTTCTCGCGATCCAATCTTTCCTGCCGTTGCTTTGCTCTTTCTGGATTAGAAGGATTTTGGCGCTCACTTCCCAGCGGATTAATTTCGCTAATTCGTTTCATATTTGCCTCCTAAAAAGGGATTGATTCGACTATTTCACCATCTACTATTTCGTAGCCCCAGTCTGGATTCGCAGCGATTTGTTTTTCAATGATACTTCGACCGAGGGGAGTTTGGTAAGCTTTTTGCAAAGATCCAATACTGGGAATTTCGGCGGAAGTTGGCGAGCTTGTTTCTGCAAGTTTAGGCGGTTCGGGTGTCGGTTCAGATGTGGATTGATTCAGGGCAAATTGCGGCGCGATCGCCCCTAATTTTCGCATCACGCTATCCTTGGTGATTTGCGGTTTTTCGTTGAAGGAAGACGGCAGATATGGTGTGTCAACGCCCCGCTGTTTTGCTGTGAGTGCATCATCTGCAAGTCGATCGCACTTTCGCAAAAAACCCTCCCACAAATCCTTCCCCAAAACCGGATTTCTCAAGTCAGCACGAGCCCTAGAAACCGCTGATTCTAGCGGTTCACCTTTGTGGACATAATACTGAATTCGCTCCTCCTCAAACGCCGGATAAGGCACTTCCGGCGCTATTTCCCAATCCCGCTTCACCTTCTGACTTTCTCCTAAAGGAATGCCGGCGATAAACTCATCCCAAAAAGTCGAAGTTAAGCCCTTTGTCATGCTATCAATAATTTTAAAAGCCCATCCCGAAGGATTACCAAATCCTAAATTGCGTTCTTGAGCATAGGCTTCTAAGGCTCGTTGAAAGTTGTGCAGTTGTTCTTGGGAGTTCCAAGGGCCGCTAAATCGGTAATTTGGGGTGACAGCCACGGCTATTTGTTGGCGGGGTTTACCGAAATATTTGTCGGCTTTAACTGCATGATTTGAGGTGGGAATTTCCGCAACTATATCTACAGGATAATTGATATTTTTCGGGAGAATTTGTGTTATAATATCTTCAGGACTAGCTGTAAAATAAGTATTCATTCTTGACTCGAATGCGTCAATATCTCCCCAGAGTTCTAGGGTTTTGGCGTAGGGATTTGGTAGTTTTTCTTTCAATAAAAATCGCACTTTTAGTTGCTGTCTCGCCAATTCCTGTTCTTCAGGATTTAAACCAGTAGCTTTTTCAATTTCTGCGGTGTTAGTTTGCACCCAATTCTCTGAAGTTGCAAGTTGAGATTGCCATTGAAATAATTGGCACAGAAAAATAGTGGCTGTGACACCGCCGGTAATCTTGGCTAATTTGGGATAATAGATTACCGGATTTCCGAGGTTTCCTAAAAATATGCCTATCTCCATCTTATATATTCTTTTTTGATTACTCCTGGACTCAGAAACCGCAGAACCTAAGAAACCGGGTTTTTTGTGATTTTGGGTGGTGTGAAGTAGGTTGGTAAAAACCCGGTTTCTCGCCACCCACAAAATCTAAGAAACCGGGTTTTTTGTGATTTTGGGTGGTGTGAAGTAGGTTGGTAAAAACCCGGTTTCTCGCCACCCACTAATATATCTTTAAAGTTTATATTCGAGAGGCTCACAAAACTCATTTACCCCACTTTTAAACACATAAATAATCACCGCAGTTATCAAAATTTCCGGGCAAATACTTGCAGCAACTAAATCTCCGAAGGCTGCATTCAATCGCCCACTTGTCAACTCTTCTTTGACTTCCGACTTGCAGATAGCAACGCGGCATCTTTTGGCTAATCCATCCAACCAATTTTCGGAGATATTCGGTTCTTGTCCAGCTTGAATTGCCAGAGATATCGCAGCATCTTCGATATTTCCCTCGCAATCTTCGATTTCGTCGAGGGCTTTTAGGGCTTCGGGATATTCGGCTAATTCGGAGCGAAATCTGGCAATTTCTTGGGAGGTAATAACAACCATATTATTTTAGTTGGTGCTGTGTTTGCTGGACAAGTTTAGGAGTTAAAATTGATATTATAGCATTTTTTATCAGAAAGAATTGGTTTAAAGCCAGAACCCTTTGAAGGAGAAATTAAAAGAAGACTATTCATTGGTTCAATCCTCTTCCTTCTTTCCAGGTAGAGGTAGCTGTCAACTGTCAACCCAACGACTGCGTTTATCCTGTGCGAAGTCGAAGGGCGAGCGGGCAAGCTGTCAACTGAATGAAGAATTGTGGCTACCATCGGAGATAGGGGCAATATTGGTCAAAATTATCATGTCTTAATTTGCTTGTTTCTTACAATAACGGTCAACCAATTGGCGATATTAGCAAGACTGTCGCTAAAATTTATATGTATTTAATGTGATTATTTGCCTTCGGTAATAAGGTGATTTGGGCTTACACTCAAAGTCGCCAACTTAAGGCAATACGGTTCACTTAACACTTGTTATGCCCCGGAGATCCCCCTCGCATCCCCCTTAAGAAGGGGGACTTTGAGAGGATTCTTGTCCCCCCTTTTTTAGGGGTGTGCCAGGGATATCTGTCTTAAGTAAACCGTATTGCCCTACATGGTGTTGGAAATTAAGGTTTTTTGTATGGTTTTTGGACAAATATCATCATCATACCAACCAGTCAAAGCAACTGCCAAAGCATCTGCCGCATCGTCTGGTTTCGGAATATAACCTAGTTCCAATTCCCGCGCTACAGCTTCTTGCACTTCCAATTTGTCAGCATTCCCTCGCCCAGTTAAAGCTTTTTTAATTTGGGCCGGCGTAAACTCGAACAGTGGTACTCCACACTGCGCTAATACTAATGTCAAAACTCCCCGTGCTTGCGCGACAATTATGGTATTTCCCATTTTGTAAAAGAACAGTTTTTCGGCAATTGCCAAATCTGGTTTTATTTGTTCAATTACTGCGTGCAAATCTTCGTAAATTGTTTTGAGGCGCTGTCCCATTTCCTGTTTTGGTGTTGTTTTAATCACGCCGCAATCAATCATGGAAACGGAGTTTTGATCTAGTTTTCCGACAATGTGACAGGAAATTGCGCCGTATCCGAGATTGGCTAAGCCCGGATCTAATCCTAGAATTATTTTCTTCATTTGTATTTAGGTTGGTAGTAAGGACTTTAGTCCTTAATAAATCTGTTTTGAGGACTGAAGTCCTAACTACGAACCTAATATTTTAGGACTAAAGTCCTCACTACGAACCTAATATTTGAGGTTTGTAGTAAGGACTTTAGTCCTTAGTAGTCTTTACTAAGAATTGGTTTCTAGGCCGAATACCCGATCGAACACTTTGGTCACTTTAGAACCCGAATCAATTGATTCTAACGGGTCTTTCCGCAATCGGTGGCGTAGACAGAGAGTCATCACCTTGCGAATATCATCCACAGTGACCTCTGTGCGACAGTCTAGGGCGGTGTAAGCTTTCGCAGCCCGATTTGTGACCAAATCGCCCCGCAGCCCGTCTACGTCCAATTCGGCGCAGACTTGGGAGATTTTTACTCGCAAATCTCGATCGAGCTTTACGGACTTCAATCTTTCCTGGGCTTCCACCAATTTCTGCTGCATATCGTCTTGTTGGTGCTGATATTTGGCGAGAAACTCGGGCGGATCTTGGTCAAAACTCGATCGCTGTTCAACAATTTCCACTCTCAGATTAGGATCTTTTACAGTCCGAATTTCGGCGTGCATCCCGAATCTGTCGAGCAATTGCGGCCGCAATTCTCCTTCTTCTGGATTCCCGGAACCGATTAGAATAAACTTAGCCGGGTGGCGGATTGAAATGCCTTCTCTTTCTACAGTATTCCAACCGCTAGCGGCGGAATCAAGCAAAACATCGACTAAATGATCGTCGAGCAAATTGACTTCATCGACGTACAGAATGCCGCGGTTAGCTTTAGCTAAAAGGCCTGGTTCAAAAGCTTTCACGCCTTCTGACAAAGCTTTCTCAATGTCGATCGTACCGCACACTCGGTCTTCGGTCGCGCCCAACGGTAAATCTACCATTTGGACTTTTTTGCGGGCGATCGGCATTGTACCGTGATGCAAAGTGCGATCGCGAACCTCATCACTCATCAAATCGGGATCGGTGGGATGACTGTTAAAAGGATCGTCAGCCACCACTTCAATTTCTGGGAGTAAATCAGTGAGAGCGCGGATTGTGGTAGATTTACCTGTACCGCGATCGCCCATAATCATCACACCACCAATTTTGGGATCGATGACATTCAACAGCAGCGCCAGTTTCATCTCCTCCTGGCCCACAATCGCGGTGAAGGGATAAACAGCGCGGCGGGCTGGGGTAGCGGTAACGGTTGGTGGAGCGCCCGCATTTAGGTTATTGCTGACTTCGGCAGTAGGACTCACAGGATAACTCAAAATATAATAATTGCTTGTTTATTGTGACATATAGGTGGACAACAGTCACTCAAAGGTCGGCGATCGTCGTTTTGAGTCGCCTCGTCGGTTTACAAAAATTCATACACCTCTATAATATCTTGTAACGTCCGTCAAGAGTTATAATTATGAGGTATTTCTCTATCTATTTTATCGGCATATATTGGCTAAGTCTATCGCATTAAAAGTTGAGTTACTTTATGTTAATTAAATTTTCAGTCAGTAACTTTAGGTCAATTAAAGAAGAGCAAACATTAAGCATGATTGCCGACTCTTCCACCAGGAAGAATGACAATACTTTTGTGCCAATCGAAGATAATAAACTGCGTTTGCTTAACTCGGCTGCGATTTATGGAGCCAATGCTTCTGGAAAGTCAAATATTCTCAAGGCTTTGAATAGACTGCGCTCCTATATTCACGATCTCAATATTGATGTTGATGAAAATATTCCTTATTACGAACCATTTGAGTTAGACGAGTCGTGCTTAAGCCAGCCTTCAAGCTTCAAGCTGAGCTTTATTATTGAAGGAATTATGTATGACTATCAAATTGCTTTTGATAGTCGAGAAGTTCATCACGAACAGCTAGATTTTTACCCAAAAAAAAGAAAATCTAACTTATTTAGTCGTACAAAAAACGAGGTCAAGCGCGGTGATTATTTTCAAGATAAGCGATTGTTTTCAACAAAAGCCTTAACTAAATATCCTTATTTGTCAAAAGTGGCTCGTGAAGAGCATAAACAAATGCAAAAAATTTATCAATACTTAAAAAACTATGCTTTTTTTGCAGCAAATGATACTCATATGAGGAGTTCTTTAGTACGTCATTTTAATCAAGAATTGCAAAAAAATGAAAAGCTAAAAATAAAGTTAGATAAACTCATCAGAATAGCCGATACTCATATCGAAAATATTAATTTTAAAGAAAATACTATGAATTTTGAGTTTGACGATGGGGTTCCCGAGGAAATTAAAAATTTAATTATTAGTGACAACAAGTATGAATTGTTTGCCGTTCATAAAACTTTTCGAGATGGCTTACCAGAAGGTGAAGTTCGCTTTCCTTTTTTCCAAAAAGAATCTATGGGAACTATTACACTTTACGCTATTGGCACGCTAATTTTATTTATTTTAAATAGAGGTCATATTCTAGTTGTTGATGAATTAGATAATAGTTTACACCCTAAATTGTGTAAGTTTTTAGTTAAGTTATTTCACCATCCGTTAACTAATCCCCTTAATGCCCAACTAATCTTTGCTAGCCATGAAACCACTCTACTAGATAGGGAATTATTGAGAAAAGATCAAATCTGGTTTACCGAAAAAAATAAATATGGTGAAACACAACTCTTTTCTGCCCAAGACTTTGATAAGGTGAAAGGCGATGAACCTTTTGACAGATGGTATATGCAAGGTAAATTTGGGGGCCAACCTAATATTAAAGAAGTTGAATTTATTTTTGGCGATGAGTAGACAAACAAAAAGAAAATTAAGACAGTTAAAGCAGTCCATCTACATAGTATGTGAAGGAACTAATACGGAACGGATTTACTTTGAGCGGATTGCTCAGGAAAATGATGTATTTGAAAAATATGCCATCACAGTTTATCCAAGTGAAGAAGACCAAATAAAAGCCTCAAAAAAAGAAGGTGAATCTATTAAAACAGATGCGGTGAATCTGGTCAAACTCGCTAAACAAGAAATAAAAAATTATGACGAAGTTTGGGCAGTTTTTGATAAAGATGGTTATACCAAACATGAAAAAGCATTTGACGATGCACAGAAACACGGTATTAAGCTAGGGTTTTCAAGTATTGCTTTTGAACATTGGATTTTATTGCATTACGAACAGAATCGAACCGATTTCCATAAATCGCAGAATGTTATTGATTATTTGAAAGACTCAGGTTATTTTACAGCCTATTCTAAAAAAGCAAATATTCCAATTTATGATAAACTTAAAGACCTGACTAAAACAGCTATTGAAAATGCAGCCTGGTTACGGAGGGAAATGGCAAACAATCTAGCTGCTTGTGATGATAAAATATATGAATTAAATCCTTATACCACTGTAGATGAGTTAGTAATCAAGCTTTTAGGTTTAAATCAGGTAACCTACGGATATATTAAGGAAAGTCTTAGAATTAGCGATTTTAGTATCACAGTTAATGATGTTCACCGCCACTGTGGAATAACTTTGAGTGTTTGTATTGTCAATCACGGAAAGTGTAGCTATTTAGTGAACAAGCTCTGCGACCACTTTTATTTAAAAGATGAAGCTCAAAATACATTTCAACTTGTCATTGATACTCCAATTATAATTGAACCAAGTTTAACTCAAGATATTGCCTTAGAGTTGGAAATATTTTCCGCAACGGGCAAGTTAAGATTGCATTTTAGTCCTGAACCCAATAAAATACTAATTATTGCGCTTCACAATATAACTGATATCATGTCCGATTGATTAACCATAATATCCCGGTCGGGGCGGGTTTTTGAGATGGTCAATTATTGGCAGGTATTGTTGGTGAACCCGTCCCTACAGGAATCAGGGTAATCGACCGGACATGATATAACACCCTGGTGCAAATTAGATTCAGGCAATGTTACTAACACTTCGACTACATCAAATAATTCTGGCACGATCGTGCTTTCCTCCGAACGAATTATGAATAGATTCAATGTATTGCTCAATTTCCTCATCCGTGCAACTGACTCCATTCTGCCAAAGTTCATATTCACTGATATCGATATCTTCATTCCAAACCAGTGCATAACCACCAGGTTCAATTTTAAAATTTCTGAAAAATCCAGGAGTGCTTAACATCGCAAACATCGGATTCTCTAATAACTTAGAGATGTTATATTTCTTGATTTCAAGATTGGCAAACTTGACCATCAAGGTGTTATCGTCAATAGCTTTAGCCGAAACAATGCGCTCAGGTTTCATAAAACAATTACAGTTATTTTAATGGTGGAAGTTTACTCAATTCTTGGTTATTCCACATATCCAGCAGTTCTTTCTGGTACAACGCAGCCCATTCTAATACTAGCTTTTGGACCAGATTCGGTAAATCTCCTTCAATAATATCTAAAGACTCAATGCCGATTAAAGCATTGTACTCACCTTAAACAGCGTGAAAATGAGGAGGTGGGTGATCCCCAAAGAAAATTTTGATGATGATTCCGTAAAATCGTGCAACTTCTGGCAGAAAGCTTCTCTAAACGACGATACGAGGATTATTGTAGCCGAGCTCGCGGGCACAATCACATTTTAGATCGGATTTCCAGCGATCACACTTTTGGCATCGAAAGGTCGATCGCCCTTTACTACTTTTTCACGACGGGCGATCGCTCTTTTTGGCATCGAAAGGTCGAATTTTTCAATCTGTCATAGTCAAGAGCGATCGCCTTTTTGTAATAAAATGCGATAAAGTAGAAGAGTTGTCCAACCCTTGTCCCCATCAGAGGTAACAATGCAAATCACCTTGAGCCAAGAGCAAACCCAAGTCCTTCAAGCTTTAGTAAAGCATGGTCAATATCCCTCCCTTGAAGAAGCAATTAATACAGCCTTGCTGTTATTAATCGATGATGTTACTTTACCCGATGACGACAACAGCGCAAACTATTTAGCGTGGGCCCAAGAAACTCGGAATAAAATTGATCTAGCACGATAACAGGCGCAACGGGGTGAGTTGCTCAATGCAGACGATGTATTAGCTCAACTTAGAGATAAAGTGAAAAAAGCCAGAAGCGATCGCCCTCACAAAAACTTGCTATCTCCCAGACAAAGAACGCGCAAACTCTAAAACTTGTATTTGACGTTCGTCTGACAAACGTCCAACCATCGCAGCTAATAGCTCAGATACAGACAACCAACGCCTTTCTTTCGACTTCCAAACAACTAAAAACTGCTCCGTAGACAGAGTACACAAAGCTATCGTTTCGCCCGATTTATCGCTAAATTCTATCTCGTAATTTCCATCAGAATAACAATCTACAATTGCCCCTCTAACACCTACGTGCAAATTAGATTCAGGCAATGTTACTAACAATTCGACTACATCAAATAATTCTGGCACGATCGTGCTTACCTCCGAACGAATAGTGTTACCAGTCTCGCCCCATTACTACCTGATTCTACGATCCAACCTGTACGGACAATCCCCTGCTGTCCCTGTGCGCCCACAATTTCCAAGTCTACAGTATAGCGCTGTCCGTGTTTGTCATTTAGTCCTAAAACTGCTTCAGCATCAAGAGTTTTAGTTGAAATCTGTGCTAACAGCAATTCATGATTTTCTCGGATAAATCCCAAACGACGCTGAAATATTACAGCTTTATCACTACCGACTGGATTATCTGAATTAAGAGCATACTCTGTTAATTTTCGAGGATCGATAAGGAGATGGCTGACAATTTCTTTCAGCTTCATGTTTGTTTACCTAGCACTGATTTTAGCACCCTATAGATTAAAGAGCTGCTTTGGAAGTTCGGATAGACATTCAATTTTAACTCTAACGTACTGCGATAGCATATGGCCAGTCTTGAGTCGGAAAATAACTAACAATTACCACTGCGGCTCGGAAGCCATCAAAGCAGTTGCAGCGTCGCTTGGTAACGGCTTAGCAAAAAAATAACCTTGACCATATTCACAGCCGATCGCCCTTAACTTCGCTAATTGTGCCGCCGTCTCCACACCCTCGGCAATCACATCCATACCCAAAGCGTGAGCCAGCGCCACAATCGTCCGCACGATCGCCACATTCTCCCCCTCACTCCCCACTTCCATTAGCCCCACAAACGACTTATCCACCTTCAAAGTATCCGTAGGAAACCGACTCAAATAACTCAACGACGAATAACCAGTCCCAAAATCATCAATTCCTAACTTGACTTTCAGCGATTTCATGTGCTTCAAAACCGCGATCGCCGACTCCACATCATCCATCACCACACTCTCAGTAATCTCCAACTTCAAACTCTCGGCATTCAAACCTGTTGCTCCCAAAATCGCCTGAATGCGATCGACTAAATCCGGCTCAGCAAACTGCTTCCCAGATAAATTTACACTCATAATCAAAGGTCGATCGAAATCAAACATTCCCTCCCACAGCCGCAACTGTCGGCAAGCCTCCTCCAACACCCACTCACCCAGCGGCACGATCGCCCCCGTTTCCTCAGCAACCGGAATAAACTTGATCGGCGAAATCAAGCCCCGCAGCGGGTGCTGCCAGCGTACCAAAGCCTCAAACCCAATAATTTTCCCGGTTGCCAAACACACAAACGGCTGGTAATGCAGCAAAAACTCCCGACGCTTTAGCGCCATCCGCAAATCCGTCTCCAACTGCAACCTCTCCACCGCCAAATCGTGCATCGAAGCATCAAACACTTGATGCTTTCCCGTGCCCAAAGCCTTCGCCCGATACATCGCCGTGTGCGCGTCTCTGAGCAAGTGTTCCGGCTGTTCCCGGGCCGCCGCCGGTTCACCGCCTACAGCAATCCCAATACTTGCAGTTACAAATACCTCCTGCCCTTTCAAATCAAAGGGTACGATTAAAGCTTCGTGAATACGATCGGCCAAATCAACAGCATGGGCAACATCAATATTCCTCACCAAAATCGCAAAATCGTCGCCCCCCACCCGCGCCACAGTATCCCGGGAGCCCACAATTGCCCTCAGCCGCAGCACAACAGACATCAGCAGTTGATCTCCCACCAAATGACCCAAAGAATCATTAATTACCTTGAACCTGTCTAAATCCAAAAACAGCACCGCAAACAGATAACTGGGATGGCCCTTAGTATTGGCGATCGCCCGCCCCAATAACTCTACAAACAAATCCCGGTTCGGCAAACCCGTTAGAGAGTCGTGAAAAGCATCGTAAACCTTCCTGTAAGCGCTCACACCCACACCAGTCACCACCAAACCCAAAGCTGGTGACACCAGCGGTATCCACCCACCGCCCATAAACAGCCCAAAACTAATTCCCAACAGCCCGATCGACGCCACACCCCCAACCAATGCAGCCCTCGCCGGATGCTGAATCCGCCAAGCTATAGCCCCGCCAACCACCGCCCAACCACCGTTCCACAAAATTTCTGCCCATTCCGGCCACATCCAAAAGAGCGATCGCCCCTGCAAAACCGCACTCAATATTTGGCTGAGCATTTGCGCGTGTAGCATCACCCCCGGCATTTTTGGAGTTTGCTTCAGGGCGGGACTGTAGGGCGTCAGAAACACGTCTCTGGTACTAGGTGCTGTCGTCCCGATCAGCACAATCTTGTCCTTTACCCAGCTTGGGTCAATTTCTCCATTCAACACCTGTCTGATACTGACTTGTCGCGCCACTTGCCTAGCCGATCGATATTTGAGCAGAATTTGGTAGCCTCTGGCGTCGAGATTTGCATAGCCACCACTGTCAGGCACCAGAGGCAAGAATTCTGCTTTACCCCAGTCGATTTGGTTAGGATTAATCGGGCTATTTTCCGGCCCCACTCTGTCTTTGAGATACAACAAAGCCACTTGCACAGAAAATGAGAAAGCCGTTTTCTTGTCTGCTTGCGAGACAGAGAGCAAATTGCGACGCACAACCCCGTCAGCGTCGAGCACGAAGTCATTAAAACCGACCCGATCCGGCGGTATCCCCGGAGGCGCAGGCACTCCCGGACTGTCTGAATCACTCAATTTGGCGATCGCCACCACATTTTGTGCCTTCAGTTGAGTCAGCAATTCCTGATGTCCCGGTTGTTGTGGCAAATCTCGGTACAAGTCCAAACCGATCGCCTTTGGCTGGTATTTTTGCAGTTTTGCCAAAGTTTGGGCGATCGCCCCGTCAGAAATCGGAAATCTTCCCAAAGCTTGAATATCCGCCTCAGAAATTCCCACTATCAGCAGCCGCGGATCTGGGCCAGCATCGGGCTGCAAGCGCACTAACGAGTCAAAAGTCCCCAATTCCCAGCTTTGGAGTCCTCCCAACCTGCGGACTCCCATCAGCAGCAGCGTTACAGTCGCGCCCGCCAGTATGGCAGGCAAAATCCTCACCCGCCGACATGAAGACTTACTGAGATTGAGGCGAGTGGCGGCCGAAAGTATAGAATAAAGATTTCGAGAGAATTTGGCAGTCACGGAGAAAATATATGGGTGCAAATTCGCGGATCGCAACTCTGTTCCCACAGAATTGAGCTTATTGTCAGGAACCTCAGCCTAAAGGCATGAGGCTTGTAAGAAATTCTTGCCAGCCATCCTGACCAGCCTCAGACCTTCGAGGTCTACGTTTTTTGAGTCACGACACCCCGGGATGCGTAGCTAGTCCCCTGCCCTGTCATTTGCAGTTAAACAGTTTTAAGGTCACTGAAACAGTGCTGCAAGTTTAACAAGCTCTCAAAACATGGGCGAAGCTAACTTTACCCCGCAAGGGAGTTTTGGAGACAACCATATCTCCACGGAGGGGCAATCATACCCCTCCTTCCCGAAAGGGAATATAAAGCCGTCCTATAAGGACGGGGTTTCTACCCATTTTTCTGATGAAATTAAATGTAATTTTTTCAGAAGTTGTGCCGAAACCAAGTCTACCTAAGCTAATTACTTGATGCCGGCAAAGTATTTCTGGGATAGAAAACCGGGTTTCTGAAGATTTGCCGACGAATCCGATCTTTCATTCCTTGTTTCCTCAAGTTCCCACAAGCGTTAAAATTTAGTCGATCGAAGTTTCAGGATATTTTTGAAATTATGGCTAATCAACTTCCGATTCCAGTGATTGTTAACGGTGCTGGCGGTAAAATGGGCCGCGAAGTAATTAAGGCGATCGCCAAGACTGATGACCTTATCTTATTCGGGGCTGTAGACCGCTCTCCGGAGTCGTTGTACCTTGATGCAGGGGAATTAGCTGGATGCGGCCCGTTAGAAGTTCCAGTGACTGACGACTTGCAAGGAATGCTGGTATTGGCCGCTCAAGAAAAGCAATTAGGCGTGATGGTAGATTTTACGCACCCAAAGTCAGTTTACGAAAATGTGCGATCGGCCATAGCCTATGGAATTCGCCCCGTAGTTGGGACTACAGGTTTGAGCAGCAAGCAAATTGAAAACTTAGCTGAATTCGCTGACAAAGCCAGCATCGGCTGTTTGATTATACCCAATTTCTCGATCGGCATGGTTCTGCTCCAACAAGCAGCCGTCACGGCATCTCAGTATTTTGAACACGTAGAAATTATCGAGCTACACCACAATCAAAAAGCCGACGCTCCCAGCGGCACGGCGATTCAAACTGCCCAAATGTTAGCAGAAATGGGAAAAACTTTCAATGTGCCAGAAGTTGAGGAAACCGAAAAAATAGCCGGAGCTCGGGGCTCAGTAGCCGATGAAGGGATTCGGATTCACAGTATCCGTTTACCAGGTTTAATTGCCCATCAAGAAGTGATTTTTGGTGGCGAGGGTCAAGTTTATACTTTGCGACACGATACGAGCGATCGAGCTTGTTATATGCCCGGAGTATTATTGTCTATACGCAAAGTCCTCGAATTGCGATCGCTCGTTTACGGCCTAGAAAAAATCTTGTAATTAGTTGATAGTAAGTAACTCATTGAAAAAAAACAATAGTATCTGGTAGGGGCGGGTTTAGCAAATAATCCATGATACCAGCCAGTTTTTCAAGGCAAAACCCGCCCTCTCCCCATCTGATTGCCAAGTCTAGATCCCCCTAAATCCCCCGAAAGCAAGGGGGACTTTGATCGGAATCTTGTCCCCCCCGAAAGCAAGGGGGGCTAGGGGGATCGACTTATTGTAGGGTGCGGAGCGGGCAGAATGTTTTGACAACAGACTAATAACTTTCTCCCTGACGCACCCTACGGTTGACTCAATAAAATCAATATCCATCCGTTAAATCCGTTAAAAAATCCGCTGCCGAACTTTCCCCATCCGTTAAATCCGTTAAAAAATCCGTTGCCGAACTTTCCCCATCCGTTAAATCCGTTACCGAACTTCCTATGCTAATTCCCCTAACCCAAGAAACCTTCAAAGAACTAATTCCCGCCGTCGCCACCGGAGGACAATACAAATATATCTGGGGAAAACCGCCCGATTTCTTGAGGAGAATGTTAATCTCTGCCGTAGCTGTAGTCCTCCTACTTGTCCTCTACAACTTCGCAGGTTCCGATGTCGGGCCATTAGTTTTAATTACCGGATTGATGGCAGGTTTATACTGGCTGTGGGGCCCAATTTTCTGGGCTAGTTTACGAAATGCAGAATGCCGCAAATACAAATATTGCGGTTTTTGGCAAGGACGAGTTTTAGATATTTACATCACAGATGAAGTCACAAGTCAAGAAGAAACAGTCAATCAAAAAGGACAACTCGTAATTGTTGACAACTTAGAACCGCGAATCAACTTAGAAGTCGGCGACAAAACCGGATTTACGACTACACTCAAAGCGCCATTGCAGAAAAATCATCAAGGAATTGTCCGCGGCCAAGCTGCTTTAATGTTAATCATGTCAAATCAAGAAGATTTGAGCAGAATTGCCAAAGTTTCAGACATTTACATTCCCAGCCGCGAAGTATGGGTGAGTGACTATCCTTACTTGCGTAAAGATTTGTTTGTCGAGATGAGTCAACAGATTAAAAAAGGTAGAGACAAAAAAACGGGAGATAATAACAATAGAAGCACAAAAAGGCGATCGTCCGCCGACTATTAATGCGATCGGCGCGGGTGGTAGCCAGAAACCAGGTTTTTGCCAGATACTTCGTCGCAAATCTCGGTAAAAAACCCGGTTTCTCCGAGCTCAGGGTGGTAGCCAGAAACCGGGTTTTTGCCAGATACTTCGCGACTCGTCCCAAATCTAGTAAAAAACCCGGTTTCTTCCAATCGCCGCCTCCGCAACCAACCCCCAATCCATCCGCTACATCCGCTACAAAATCCGCTGCCAATCTTGCATTCCCCCCCACAAACAATGTAAAATATCCCAAACATGGGTAGTCAAAAAATGAACCAAGCACGCGGCCAAGCCTATCTCACCCTAATTGAATCACTCCTCACCTGCCCCAGCGAAGAAGAAACGGCCATCCTGCAAGCCAATCTAGAATTATTAGACGATGAATTTGCCCAATACTTGCGAGAGTGGGCAACAGAAACTATGCCCAACTTGGATGCAGACAAAGCAGAAACTCGTGCCAATATTTTATACAATTTAAATATTACATTTTCAAGTCTTCAGCAAGGCAGTCGGGCAAGCAACATAGAGATTGCGATTGCTTGTCTAGATATAGGATTAACTATTTTTACTCGCGAAACAAACTCAGAAAAATGGGGAATGTTTCAAAATAGTCTAGCTATTAAATATAGTGACAGAATCAGGGAAGACAGAGCCGAGAATATCGAAATGGCGATCGCAGCTTATAATTTGGCATTATTAGTTCGTACCCGCCCAGCTTTTCCCCAAGATTGGGCAATGACTCAAAATAATTTAGCAATTGCTTACAGAAACAGAATCAGGGAAGACAGAGCCGAGAATATCGAAATGGCCATCGCCTGTTATCAAGAAGCTTTATTAGTTTACACCCGCGCCGCTTTTCCCCAAGATTGGGCAATGACTCAAAATAATTTAGCAATTGCTTACAGTGACAGAATCAGGGAAGACAGGGCCGAGAATATCGAAATGGCGATCGCAGCTTATAATTTGGCATTATTAGTTCGTACCCGCCCAGCTTTTCCCCAAGATTGGGCAATGACTCAAAATAATTTAGCAAATGCTTACAGAGAAAGAATCAAGGCAGACAGGGCAGAGAATATCGAAATGGCGATCGCATTTTATCAAGAAGCTTTATTAGTTTACACCCGCGCCGCTTTTCCCCAAGATTGGGCAATGACTCAAAATAATTTAGCAAATGCTTACAGTGACAGAATCAGGGAAGACAGAGCCGAGAATATCGAAATGGCGATCGCATTTTATGAAGCAGCTTTACAAGTTTACACCCGCCCAGCTTTTCCCGAATATTGGGCAACGACTCAAAATAATTTGGCAACTGCTTACAAAGACAGAATCAGGGAAGACAGAGCCGAGAATATCGAAATGG